>DATKLF010000057.1:0-100879 GCA_035542555.1 Solirubrobacteraceae bacterium
CGACTGAAAATCGTGGTGTCCCCGGTTCGAGTCCGGGTCTCGCCATCGCCGTGGGGGCCTGCGCTGAGCGCTCAACGACCGAGGGGCCGCAGTTGCGGCCCCTCGGACATCCGGCTCTGCATCGGGACTCGGGACGCGCGCCTCACTTCGGCGCGCCGCCGGGGTTGCAGCCGTTGTAGGAGTCCTTCAGCGCCCCGAGCTTCGGCAGCGTCTTCTCCTGGAAGTACGTCTGCGCGAAGTAGGGCATCACCGCGCCGACCGGGCCGCCGCTCCCGCTGGGCGCGACCTTGCCGTTGACCGGCGTGAACAGGTTGTCGGTGATGCTGCCCGGCAGGCCCACGTTGCTGTTGGAGAAGACCGGCCCCTCCGGGAACGGGGCCGACGCGTCGTACGGGCCGAACCAGAGCTGGTCGGCGCGGCCCGGCGGGGCCCAGTAGCCGCTGGGGGCGACGTTCGCGAACGGCCGCACCCACGTGCCGGGATTCTTCTGGCAGTACGGGCTGGGGGTGAAGTCCAGCTCACCCGAGTACCAGACGTAGCCCGTCGAGAGCATCGTGCCCCACAGGTACTTCTGCACCGAGAACTCCAGCCCGTCGGCGACCGCCGCCGAGTTGTTGCTGTTGAGCGAGAACTGGCCGACCGACATGGCCTGGCTGAGCTGCTGGAGCTTGACCGGGTCGCTGACGGCGTAGTCGCCGATGAAGTTCAGCGTGCTCGCCGCGTCCTGGAACGCCGTGGCCAGGTCCGACAGGTCGTTGGCCTGCGTGATCTGTTCGTCGGCCAGGATGTCCTGAGCCGGGTTCGTGGCGGCGTCGCTGTCCGCGATCAACGAGAGCGTCCCGCCGACGGCGTTGAGGATGTCGCCGGTCTCGGGCTCAACTCCGAAGGCCCACAGAAGGTCGGAGGTCATCGCGAGGTACTGCGACGTCGTGCTTTCGCCAACGTTGTTGATGGTCTTGGCGATCGCGGTGTTGATCTGGCCGATCTGCGAGCTGCTGGTGAACAGCGAGCTGTCGAACAGGCCCTGGTAGGCCGTGATGCCCGCCCTGATGTTGATGACGTCGTCGAGCTCGTCGTTGAGCGTCGCCTGCGCCGTGTTGAAGTCCGACTGCGTGTAGTTGTTCTGCTGGCCGTCCTGGCTGTCGTAGCTGATGTCCCTGAGCAGGTGGTTCTGCAGGGTCACGAGCTGGTCGGCGACGGTGTTGCAGTACGCGGCGCGGAACTGGTCGGGCGCGCCGGCGCATCCGCCCGTCGCGCCGACGTAGCCACTGGAAACAGCCTGGGAGACGATGTTGCTCAGCGCCGCGGACTGCGCCGCCGTCGGCGCGCTCAGCGTGGTGGAGCCCTTCGTGCGCACCCAGTTCGCCCACGACGTCGGCGCCCCGTAGACCAGCGGCTGGAACGCGTAGCGCGTGCTGCCGAGCGGGTCGGGAGCGGCGGGGTCGCTGAGGTCGGGCTCGAGCACGCCGTTCGCGTTGCGGGTCAGCAGGCCGGAGAGCGTGCCGCCGACCTTGGTGCGCTCCATGCTCGCCTCGGCGGCCTTGCCCGCGTTGGCAGCCACGAGGGCGTAGCCGCCGCCGGAGCCGTCGACGGTGCCGTTGAGCAGGTTCACGACGTCCTGGTTGCCGCCCAGGGCCTGGATCTCCGCCGCCAGGGCCTGCCACGCGGTGGCCGTCCCGGCCTCGGGATCCTTGATCGCGCCGATGCTCTGCAGCATCACGGTCTGGTCGGTGGTGTCGGCGGCCTTCAGCGCTGCGGTGAGCGCCGTGATCTGGCCGTTGTCGTCATTGGCGTTGCCGTCGAACGAGTAGACGGCCGGTGTGCCGTTGACCGGCGTGCCGCTGCTGTCGAGCACGACGAGTTGGAAGCCGCTCGTGGCGCCTGACGCCAGGGAGCTTGCGTACTGCTGCCCGTTGACCTCCATGGTGTTCGAGGTCGCGCCGTCGGTCGTCGCCCGCGTCTTGAAGGGCAGCATGTCGGCGCTGGTCCACATCGTCGGCGACGTGCCGTCGTCTGCGGCCATCCAGCCCTTGACGCCGACGTTGCCCGGCGACGCCGGCGGGAACTGGTTGGTGCCGTTGGAGGCCACGAGCGTCGTGCCGCTGTAGACCTGGGTTCCCACCAACGGTGAGGTGGGGGAGCCATACCACTGGTTGATGGTGATGACGCCGGCCGTCGGCGTGAGGATGTTGGACTCGACGTCGAGCGGTGCGAACGTCGTCGCGTCGAGCTGGATGCTGATCTGGAACGGGCCGTAGCCGTCGTTGTAGATGGTGTAGGTGGTCCCGCCGATCGTGAACGAGGGCTGAGGCGGATTGTTCGGGTCGTTCCAGACCGCCTGCGGCGTCGTGTCGATGTACAGGCCCTGGGCGGTGATGCCGGCGGTCGGCCCGGCATCGAGCGTGACGACGTCCTCGGCGGAGCTCGACGCGTCGGCCGCGGCGGCCTTGCCGCCCTTGACGACATGGCGGGCGCGCAGCGCGACCTGGTAGACGCCCGGCTTGTCGGGCCGGAAGCTGGGCCGCGCGGTCGTGGCGTTGCGCAGTTGCGGCTTGGCGCCCTTGGGCGCGGTGACGACGCGCCAGGCGTACGCCAGTCCGGCGTGCTTGCGAGTGGCCCGGGTGCCCCTGGCGCTCAGCGCCGACCACGCGCGCGGCCGGACGACGCGCTCGCGGCCGGCCTCCACGAGCGGCAACGCGGCGGAGCGGCGAACGGTCCAGCGCTTGACCGTGTAGCGACCCTTCGCATCATGCGCGCTCAGGACGACGCGGTTGGTGCCCGGACGCAGGCCGTCGAGCGTCGAGGGAACCCAGGTGTGCCGCGTGAGAGCGCTGCCTGCACGCAGATCGTAGACCTGGTGGCCGTTGACGCTGAGCGTGGCGTAGGTCGGGACCTTGCTCGAGGCGGCCACCAGCAGGCTGCCGGGCTGGGGCGCGAAGCGCTTGGACTTGCCGGGGCCGTCCTGCACGGCGCTCCGGGCGGCGGCGCCGGAGCGCACGGTGACGAGACCCGGGAACGCGGTGCCGACCAGAACGCGCCGCCGGGCGGCACCGATGCGCTTCTTGCCGGCGTAGCTCTCGACGAGCAGGCGGTTGGCGCCGCCCTTGACCGCCGAGCGCGGGATCGAGGCCGTCGCGATGCGGCCCTGGAGGCGCACACGGGCGCTGACGTCCCGGCTGCCGGCATAGAGCTTGATCCGGGTGACCTTCGGGCCGAGCTTCAGCACGACCGCAATGTCATTGGACGTGATGAGCGCGCCGCCGGCAGGGGCGGCGACGCGGACCGTGGCGTCGTCCGCGCCGGCGCTGCCGGCCGCGAGGCCCACGCCTGCAACGGCGATGGCCGCAACGCTTGCGACACGGCGGGTGACGGTGTTGAGGGTGTGACGCATCGTGTGGCTCCTTGATCTGAGGCGACCCGAGCCGACAGGGCCCGGTCGATGGCAGGAGCTTGCTGCCGAGCGGTCCCCAGATCCTCAGTGAGGAGCTACTGCACTTCGCCGGTGCGGCTACTGAGCGCGGCTCAGAGGTCGCGGCGGTCGGTCACGCCGAGCTTCTTCATCGCGTTGTAGAGGTGCGATTCGACCGTCCGGGTCGAGAGGACCAGGCGATCGGCGATCTCCGCGTTCGAGAGTCCGCGCGAGGCGAGATCGACGAGCTGCGCCTCGCGGCGCGTGAGCTCGATGGATGGGCCGTCGATGTCACCGAGGTGCGGGCGCCGGCCACCGAGATGGAGCTTGTCCGCCTGCGCGGCGGCACGGCGTGCCGAATCCGCGCGGCCTTCGTCGGCGAAGAAGCGCGCGGCGTCGGCCGCGCACTCGCAGGCCAGCCGCAACGCGCCGATGTCCGCGAACACGTCGACCACGGCGAGCAGCGCGCTGCCACTGCGCGCGACGAGCGCGTCGGCGTGCTCGGCGTACGCCGCCGCCAAAGGCGAGTCCGTCCGGGTGCGCAGGCGCGCCAGGCGTGGAGCGATCTCCCGGGCCGGCGCCCCGGCGCGCAGCGCGTCATGGGTCAGTTCTGCGGCAGCGTACGGGCGCGTGCGCGGGTCCTGCGCCGCGTCGAGCGCGATGCGCTGGGCGGCCGGCGGGTCGCCCTCCGCCAGTGCAGCCCACGCCATCCCCCGCAGCGCGTAGGCCCGCATCGTCGGGTGCGTGGTCGCCACGTCGATGTCGTCGCGGAACTGCTCCACGGCGTGCGTGGGGTCATCGAGCATGTACCCGACATAGACCTGGGCCGCCCGCACGCGCACGAGCGTTCCGTACGGGTTGCGGCGGGCGTGGTGCGCGGAGGACTCCGCCAGCCATCGCCGCGCCTCGGTGAAGCGGCCCTCGAGCGACCGGATGCGGCCGACGGCGTTGCTGGCGACCGCCGCGACCGGCGACGAGCCGTGCTCAGCGGCATGACTGACCGCGCTCAGCGCCCAGGCCTCGAGCTCCCGCAGGTCGTGGCCGGTGTCCATCGCGGACAGCGCCCAGAAGACGAGGATCAGCTCGTCTTGTGAGCTCCTCGGCGCGTCGGGCACCGAGCCGCGTAGCACGCGGCGGGCTTCGGCCCCGCGGCCCTGCCAGTGGAGGGCGCGCGCGTAGGACAGGGTCGCCGACCGCCTCCCTGCGTCGTCGAGCCGCGGATCGCCGAGCAGCCGCTCCGACGCCTCGATCGCCGAGTCGAGCTTGCCGACCAGCAACAGGAGATGGGCCCGTACCGGGGCGAACGCGACGTTCCACTCCTCGCTGTCCCACCAGCCCGCGGCGCGCTCGACCAGCGCGAACGCCTCGTCGTGCCGCGACAACGCCCACGAGAGGATCTGTCCGCGCAACTCGACATAGGCCGCGGCGCGCGCGGGATCCTCGATGCGGCCTTCGATCGTCGCGAGGTCGGCCTCGGCCTCCTCCGCATGGCCGTTGAGCCAGAGTGCCCGGCCCCGCACGAGGGCCACCTCCGGCCCACCCCCGCGATCCAGAGCGAGCTCTGCGAGCTGCGCCGCGAACACGGGGTCCCCGGCGGAGAGGGCGGCGCCGGCCGCCGTAGAGAGCAGCTCCAGCGGGGGTGTCTCGCCCGCCTCCAGCAACCAGCGTGCTCGCCGCAGCGCGGTGTCCGGCGTGCCATCGTCGGGCACGAGCTCCGCCAGCCGGCGCTGCGCCGCCGCCACCCGCAGCGAGCTCATGGTCGTGCGAGCGACCTCCGCGTACAGCGGATGCGCCACGCGCGCGAGTCCGTCCCGGACCGTCACATAGCCGCGCTCCTCCAGATCGGCGAGCGCTTCGAGGTCCAGCCGCTCCGGCGCCAGCGGCTCGCCTAGCGCGAGCAGGCCGAGCGTACGCCGCTCTTCGACACCGAGCTCTGACAGCCGCGACTCCAAGAGATCCACGAGCGAGGCGCGCGGATCGGGATGACCCTCGAGGACCCACAACTCATCGCGCTCGACCAGCGTGCCGCTCTCCAGCGCGCCCGCCACCAGCTCGCGCACGTAGAGCGGATTGCCCTGACTGGAGACGTACAGCCAGACGGCGATGCGCTCCTCGACCGGGCCGCCGAGCTCTGCCTCTGCGAGCGCGCGGACATCCTCGGCGTCGAGCGGATCGAGCTCCAGCCGCGGCGTCCCCGCGTCCTTCCACAGCGCCACGACCGCATCCGGGCAGGGCTCGCCGCTGCGCACCGTGGTCAGCACGAACGCCGTCCCCGAGGTGGCGACATGCAGCACCAGCGTCGCAGAGGCGGCATCGAGGAACTGCCCGTCATCGACGACGAGCATCGGCTTGCGCCCATCCGCGCGGTCCAGCAGCGACCGCGCACCGGCGGTCAGGCGCTGCAACGGGTCCTCGACGCGCTCGACCCCGCTCATGAGCGCTGCCAGCGCGCCGAGCGGGACCGCGGCCGCGCTGCGCGTGGCCTGCACCCATTCGATGTACCCGCCGGCGTCACCCGCCGCTCGTGCCGCCGCACGGGCCACAGCCGTCTTGCCCACACCCGCGGGTGCGCCCAGCACGATCCCCCGCGCTCCCGGCGCGCCGCGCTCTGCGGCGATCCGCTCGAGCTCGGCCTCGCGACCGATCAGCGCCGCGGTCATCCGGCGGCGACGCGGGAGCCCTGGCGGGCCAGCGCAGTCGCGGCTGGAGACCTCATGTCGCCGAGTCTAACCGGCACCAGTGACGCCCACCGGGGCGGTGCCGAATCCCGGTAGCGCGTTACTGAGGTCGCTCAGCGGTTGACATGGCACGTTGATGTCATGCCCCGCAGACGCTGGCACGACCCACCCGTTTCGCGCTGGTTTGCCGACGCGGAGTTCCAGGCCGCGTTCGATGTCGCGCTCGCCGCGAGCCACCACGGCGCCGCGGACGTCGAAGAGGTCCTGACCACCGCGGCGCGGATCGAGGACGGGCATACCGACTCGTGGGTGCACGAATGGCTGGTTGACGCCGGTGAAGTCTGGGCGGCAGCGGTCGCAGCCGAAACACACGGCCTGCCGCACAGCGCGCGGGCGCACCACCGCCGTGCCGCGACCTACTATGCCGCGGCGCTCGCCGTCGTCAACCGCAGCAGCGAACCGGAGCGCGAACCCGCCCTGCTCGCCCGTCACGACGAGTGCTGGAACCGATCCTGCGGCCCATCGATCTCCGTCCCCGGCGGCCGGCTGTTCCTGGCCGGCGGTGACCGCCGAGCCACTGTCGTCGTCGCCACGGGCCGGCCGCTCGAGTCCGAGGCCCACGTCCGCGCGGGCGCTGCCGCCGCAGCGCGCGGCCACCACTGGGCGACGACCGACGACGACGCGCTGCCGGTGCTCATCGACGCGCTCAGCGGTGACCCACACGTCCGAGAGGGCGGGATCGCCGTGATCGGCCTCGGCGCAGGCGCCGCCAACGCCGCGGCGGTGGTCGGCTCCCGCCCCCACCGCATCGCCGCCGCGGTGCTCGACCCGCCCGTGCACGTCGAGCCGCAGCGCCTGTCGACACCCGTCCTGACGCACCGGCCGGGGCGGGTCCTCAGCGCCTCCGCCCGCGAAGCCGCCGTGTTCGACTGGCTCGAGGCGCATCTCCGGTGATGGACGGAAGGCCCCGTCCCGGCGGGGCTTTCCGCGTCTCCGCGCGCCGCGCGCCTGCGGTCAGCCCGCCGCGTGGTTGGCGACGAAGAGGCCTTCGGGATCGTGCGTCCGGGCGATCGCCTCGAGGCGATCGGCGACGCCGGGGGCAAAGGCGTGGCGCATCGGGGGCTGCTCAGCGAAGGTGAGGATCGTGTCACGCGGCCCGGAGAACGGGGCGAAGCGGTCGCCGACCTCGCGCATCGCCTCGCGGACGCGCTCCCCGGCCTCCGGGGTCGGGGCTGCGCCGGCGGCGTAGACCAGCCCTTGCGCCCCGAGCGTCCCGGCGGCTCCCGGGTCGGGGTGCGCTTCGCCGAGCGCGCCGCCGAGGTGGCGGATCTCCAGCGAGGTGAGCGGCGAGTCGGTGCCGGGCCCGGCGAGCGCCAGGAACGCCTCGGTCGCTTCGGGACTGACGTCGTCGACGAGCGCCGCGTGGCCGAGCGCCGGCAGCGGATCGGTCGGGTCGCCGGCGAGCCCGCCGAGGGCGGAGCCGGGCACCATCGCCAGCGTGTCGACATAGGGCTTCGCCACGGCACGCAGCGGCGCGACGAGCTCATCGCCCCGCTGCTCGCTGCCGGTGAAGACGAGCACGATGGACACGAGCGCCCGGCCACGGAGGTGGTCGGGCACCGTGGGCAGCGAGGGGAAGCGCAGCAGCTTGATCGTCGAGGTCAGCTCGACGGGGACGCCCGCGATCCACTCGCGGTAGGCCTCGACGATCTCCTCCGCCTGCTCGATCGGCCACATCAGGGACCCCCCGAACGCCGCTCGCAGCTCGAACAGCTCAAGGTCGAAGGAGGTGACGATCACCGGGCGACCGCCGCCGCCGCGCAGGGCCCAGAAGAGCTCCGGGTCGCTCGACGCGTCTACCCGGCGCGCCTTCCCGTCCGCCCCGACGACGTCGAACGCGCGGACGTGGCTCGACGCGAAGCCCTCGCGCCGCGACAGCCATCCGATCCCGCCGCCCAGCGTGTAGCCGGCGACGCCGACCCCGGCGGAGAAGCCGTGCAGGCCGACGAGGCCGTGCTCGGCGGCGGGGCCGACCACGTCGCTCCACAGCGCACCGGCCTGGACAGTCGCCGTGCGGGCCGCGGGATCGACCCCGACCGCGGTGAGCCGGGAGGTCCTGAGCAGGATCGTGCCGGTCAGGTCTCCCATGCTGGCCGCCCCGTGCCCGGTGGACTGCGGGGCGACCCTCAGGCCGCTGGCCGCGGCGAAGCGCACCGTCGCCGCAACGTCCTCGACGGTGTCCGCCAGCACGACGAGCGGCGGGCGCTGGTCGGCGGTGAGGTTCCAGGCCCGCCGCGCGGCATCCCAGCCCGGCTCACCAGGGGCGATCATGATCGCCCCTGGTGGTCGCGTGGAGTGGCCTCGGGTCGATCGGTGTCGTGTTCATGACGCGCCTCCACGCACCCGGCTCAGGACTTCGCGACGGCCGTGCCGTCGGTGATCGTCCCGTCCACGGGCTTCGAGAGGGTCACCTTCAGGCTCTTGCGAACCTGCGACAGGGTCTTGTGCTTGTAGGCGAACTTGATGGCCGTGATGCTGCCGAGCTCCAGGGTTCCGGTCTGCTTGCTCCAGGTGCCGTTCGTGCGAGGGTTGAACGGCTTGAGGTTTGAACGGAACGAGACGGCCGGCGAGTCGGCACTCGCGATGTTCGTGGTCACGATCGAGCAGCTCGCCCACACGAACCCGCCCGCGTTGCGGCTCTGCTTGACGGTGCAGTTGTTGATCGCGATCAGCGGGCCGTTCGGCGTCTCGGGCTGAGCGGGGACCGCCGTGCCGGTGGGCGTCTGCGGCTGAGCGGGGACCGCCGTGCCGGTGAGGCCCGCGGCGACCGCCGTGGCCGTCGGCCGCGCGGCGCCGCCCGCGGTGATGAGCGCGTTCTTGGCGTTCGAGATCGTCACCTTCAGGCTCTTCTTGACCTGGGCGACCGTCTTGCCCTTGACGGCGAACTTGATGTTCAGGATCTGGGTGCCGCCGCCGAACTTGACGGTGCCGGAGCCCTTGTCCCAGGTGCCGCCGTCCTTCGGTGTGAAGGTCGGCAGGTTGACCTTGTAGTTCACGCTGATCGAGTTGTTCGGAACGATGCCGTTGGTCTCCGACACGATCGCGCAGTACGCGTACGTGAAGTCCTGGTGGTAGCTCTTGGCCACCCGGCAGGTGTCGATGTGCACGGTCGACCCGGCAACCGCCTGGCCGGACGTCTCGGCCTGTGCGGCCGGCGCTGCGACGCAGACGCCGGCGGCGAGGACGGCGATGCCCATCGAGGCGCGGCGAGTGATGGTGTTGAGGCTGTAACGCATGGTGTTGCTCCTTGGTTGAGTGAGGCTGCTTGGCTGATGACGGGCAGCATCACGTCGGACCGGCCCCCGGTCCTGAGTGTTCGCCTACTGCATTTCGGCGGACGGGTACTGAGGCGGCCAGGCGACCGCCGGGAGCGCGGATGTCCGGCCGCTCAGAGCTCGCGGCGGTCGTCGATGCCGAGCTTCTGCATCGCGCGGTACAGGTGGGACTCCACCGTCCGGACCGAGAGGACGAGCCGGTCGGCGATCTCGGCGTTGGTCAGGCCGCGCCGCGCGAACTCGACGATCTGCGTCTCGCGCGGTGTGAGCTCGACTGCGCCCGGGTCGACGCCCTCCAGCCGCGGCGGCGTCCCCTGCTGGCCGCGTGCGTGCAGATCCCCGGCACGCGCCGCAGCGCGGCGGGCGGAGTCCTGACGTCCTTCGGCCGCGAAGATCGACGACGCCTGGGCGGCCGCCTCCATCGCGTACCGCAGGACGCCGATGGTGGCGAACTCGTCGGAGGCAGCGAGGACCGCGGCCCCGTCGCCGGCGGCCAGCGCGCTCACATGGACGGCGTAGGCGGCGACCATCCGCGAGTCGCACCGCTCGGCGAAGTCCCGCTGGGCATCGACGAGCGACGCCGCCGGCGAGCCCGCGCGGAGCGCCTCATAGGTCAGCTGCGCAGCATAGGTGCGCATGTTCTCGATCTCCTGCGCGCCGTCGAGCAGCATCTGCTGGGCGCGCCCGTGCTCACCGTCACCGCACGCCGCCCACGCCTCGGCGCGCACGACGTAGGGGAGCAGGCTCGGCAACGGGTCCGTCCATGCCGGCAGTGCCCGGGCGGTTGCGAGAGCGGCGGTGGTGGCCGCGTGGTCGCCCATGCCGAAGGCGACGCCCACCTGTGTCGCGCGCACGGCGATCAAGGTCCCGAAGGCATCCTGGACCTCCAGATGCAACGCGGCCTCGGCGAGCCAGCGCCCCGCGTCCACGAACCGCCCCTCGAAGAACCGCAGCCCCCCGATCGTGATCGCCGCGACGCCCGCCGCCTCGTGGTCGTTGGCGCGAACCCCCTCCTTCAGGGTGCCCGCCATCCACGCGTCGAGCCCGGGGAAGTCCGTGCCCGTCTCCAGTCCGATGATCGACCAGGCGACCAGCGCGAGCGCATCGCTCTGGTCGTGCAGCGGGACCGACGGGCGGATCCGCTCGCCGAGCGTGTACGCCTCGCGCGTGCGCCCGGCGTAGAAGAGCGTCACGGCGTGGACGGGCTCGAGCTGTCTGCGAACCTCGGGCTCGAGGCCGGGGTCCGCCAGGATCTCGGCGGAGACCTCTAGCGTCGCGTCGAAGCCCCCCATCAGCGATGCCAGCTGCAGGCGCATCGGGTCCAGCCGCCGCTGCCACTCCTGACCGGGCCACCATTCCTGCGCCCGGCGGAGCAGAGCCTGCGCCGCGTCGGGATCGTGCAGTCCCCAATGCAGGACGGAGACCGCGCGCTGCTCGAGGTACTCGGCGGCCTCGTCCTGGGTCGGAAGCTGCCCCTCGATCGGCGCAAGCGTGGCTTCGGCCTCCGCGAAGCGCTTGCGGACGGTATGCGCGCGGGCGAGCAGCAACACCGCGTCGGCGCCGGCGCCGGCTTCGATCGCCAGAGCGGCGAACCGGGCGCCCAGGTCGGGGTCCCCAGCGAGGTTCGCCGTCCGGCCGGCCTCGAGGAGCGTGTCGACGTCCATCGGCGCGCCGGCGTCCAGCCGCCAGTGCGCGACGCGCAGCGCATCATCCGCCGTGAGCCCCGGGCGAGCGCGCACGGCGTCGGCAAGCTGCAGGCGCACCTTCCTCCGGCGCACCTCGCCCAGCCCGCCGGCCAGAACCTCGCCGTAGAGCGGATGTGCCAGACGGACGGCGCCGATCGTCCCCGCGTCGACGAGGCCGCGCTCCTCCACCGCGAGCAGCGCGCCGTCCCCGGCGAGCGCGGTCAGCTCGGCGACCGACAGCGGCTCGCCGAGCGCGAGATACTCGAGGACGGCGCGGCCGTCACGGTCGAGATCGACCATCCGCTCGCTGACGAGATCGGCGAGCGACGCGGCGACAGGCGGGCGCTCGCGCAGGTGCCACAGGCCGTCGACCTCGGTCAGCGCCCCGCCGGCGAGTGCCCCGCCGATGAGCTCACGAATGAAGAGCGCGTTCCCCGCGCTGACGGTTCCCGCCCAGCCGCGGGCGGCCTGGTCGAGCGGCCCGCCGACGATCGCCTCCGCAAGGTCCGCAGCCTCCTCCGCCGACAGCAGGTCGAGCTCCAGGCGCTCGGCTCCCGCGTCCTTCCATAGCGAGACGATGGCGTCCGGCCGCGGCTCGCCGCTGCGGACGGTGGCGACGACGAACGCCGCCCCGCTCATCGTCGCCTGCAGCACGAGGGCGGCCGAGACGGGATCGAGCAGCTGGGCATCGTCGACGCCGAGCACGACCGGGTGCCGGCCGCCAAGCTCACGCAGCGCCTCGGCGCCGCGGCGCAGCAGCTCCAGCGGCTCGTCAGAGCGCACGTCGTCGGGCAGCAGTCCGGCGAACGCACCGAGCGGGACGGTCGCAGCGCTGCGCGTCGCCTGCACCCAGGACGTCTGCGCGCCGGACTCGCCGGCCTCTGCCACGGCGGCACGCGCGAGGCGTGACTTGCCCACGCCGGCAGGCCCGATCAGGACGACGCCCGCGCGGCCGGCCGCACGCGCCGCGGCGATGCGCTCGAGCTCATGACGGCGACCGACCAGAGGCCATGCGTTCGTGCCGGGCATGAGCCGCCAAGTCTATGAGCGCTCCCCGGAGTGCAGTAGCCCGATACTGAGGACGCGCACGCCGTCATCGCGCAGGCTGGCGAGCATGCAGCGACTGCGCCAATTCCAGCACGAGGGCTTCCAGGACGCGTTCGACGCCGTGCTGGGAGCCGCCTACCACCGGGCCGCCGACGTCGGGGAGGTGCTGGCGACGGCCGCCCGGGTCCAGGACGGCGACGCCGACTCCTGGCTGCGCGAATGGACCGCCACGGCGGGCGGCGCGTGGGTGGCCGCAGGCCGCGCCGAGCGCGCCGGCCATCGCGCGAGCGCGCTCGAGCACCATCTGCGCGCCGGCACGTACTACGCGGCCGCGCTCCGCCACGTTGCGCTCACCGACCAGTCGGTGAACGAACTGGACCTGTGGCGCCGGCAGCGCGAGTGCTGGGACCGCGCGGTCGCGCTGTTCCCCGTCCCCGGCGAGCACATCGCGATTCCCTATGAGCGGACATCGCTTCCCGGGTACTACTTCTGCGCGCCCGGAGCGCGACCCGGAGAGCCTCGGCCTCTCGTGGTCCTCAACAATGGCAGCGACACCGTCACATCCGACATGCTTCTCCGGGGTGGCGCTGCCGCCGCGATTCGCGGCTACCACTGGATGACCTTCGACGGTCCGGGCCAGCAGGCGGCACTGTACCGGCAGGGCCTGAGGTTCCGGCCCGACTGGGCGGCGGTGCTGACCCCGGTGTTCGACGCGATGGCCGCCCGTACGGACGTCGACGCAGAGCGGATCGCCGTGATCGGCGTCGGACAGGCCGGCTTCTGGGTGCCCCGGGCGCTGGCCTTCGAGCACCGCTTCGCCGCCGCGGTCGCCGACCCCGGCGTGGTCGACGTCGCCACGTCCTGGACCGCGACGGTTCCCCAGGTGATGCGCGAAGCGCTGATTCGCGGCGAGGGCGAGCGGTTCGACCGCGAGATGCACCTCGCGCAGCTGTTCGCGCCGGAGACCAAGACGCTGCTCGAGGCGCGTGCTGCACCCTACGGCGGCCTCAACGGCTCGGCATACGATCTCTTCACCCGCGTCGCGAGCTATCGGCTCGGCGACGAGGTCGAGCAGATCGTCACCCCGCTGCTCATCACATCGTCCACCGCAGAGCGACGGTGGCCCGGCCAGTCACGGACCCTCTTCGAGCACCTCCCGGGGCCCAGACACCTCGTCGAGTTCAGCGCCGCGGAAGGCGCCGACGGCCAGGGAGAGCCGCTCGCGCCCGCGCTGCGCGAAACCCGGATCTTCGACTGGCTCGACGGACGTCTCCGCGCCGCATCGTCGAGCGCGTCGGATGCGCGAACCGGCCGTGGGTCGTGCTGTCGAGGTTCAGCATCGCCGCGAGAACCGCCCTCCGCCACTTGATATGCCAAACTTGTTGAACCTGGCGCCGACGTTGAACAACTTTGTCATATCCTCCATTGCATCCCGAGAGCAGGACGCCCCCGCAGCTCACGATGTCGGTGGCGGAATTCCGCTCGGCGTATCCGAGCGAGGGCCAGCACGTCGAGTTCAAGAGCGGGGTCTCGGGCAACCAACTCCAGAACACCGCCGTCGCCTACTCCAACGCCGACGGAGGCGTGGTGCTCATCGGCGTCACCGACGACGGCCAAGTGCAGGGACGAGCGCTCGACGCCGGGACCGCGGACGACATCCACCGGGCTCTGCAGGAAGCGCGCGACGTCGGCCGCTACAACCTCCACCAACTTGACGTCGATGGTCGCCCAGTCTGCGTGCTGTCCGTCGCACGTCGACGGGAGGGGTTCGCCCAGACGTCGGGCGGCGTCGTGCGAGTTCGGCGCGGCACGCGCGACGACGCGCTCTTTGGCGCCGAGCTCGTGCGGTTTGCAAATGAACGCACGAGCTCGAGGTTCGAGACGACGGCTGTCGGGGCGACTCGTGAGGACGTAGACCCGCGACTGCGGAGCGAGATCGCGAACGCTCTTGGATGGGACCGTGCGACACCCCGCCGATTGCGCGACGCGGGTCTGCTATCGGATGACCGGCTGACGGTCACAGGAGCGCTTTACCTCCTCCGCGACCCGGGGCAGGAGCTCGGCAAGGCCTACGTCGAGATCCTGCGCTACCCGGACGACACAACGATCGACTATGACCGCCGCGAAGAGCTACACGGGCCGATCCATCACATTCTCCGCGACACCGTCGAACGCCTGAAGGACGAGCTGGGGTCCGAGCTCGTCGTACTTGGCGTCCGTCGTTACGAACTGCCTCGACTCCCGGAGATCGTCCTCCGCGAGGCCGTGGCCAACGCACTCGCTCATCGCAGTTACGAGGCCGGTGGAACCGCGGTCCGGATCGAGCTCAGGCCGTCGCTCGTCACGGTCCGTTCGCCTGGCGGCCTGCCGGAACCCGTGACCGTCGAGAACATTCGCGAGGCCAACTCCGCCCGCAACCTCACGACCATCCGAATCCTCCGGCAGCTCGGGCTCGCGGAGGATGCAGGGCGCGGCGTCGACCTGATGCAGGACGCGATGTCCGAAGAGATGCTCGACCCGCCGCGGTTCCACGACAACGGTCACGAAGTGCTTGTGGAGCTGCCCATCCGGAGCGTTGTGTCGCCCTCCGAGCGCGCGTGGCTGCGCGAACTCGAGCAGCGCGGCACGCTCAGCGGCCCTGACCGGCTACTCCTCGTCCACGCCGCACGCGGTGAGATCCTCACGAACGCGCGAGTTCGAGAGGTCCTCGGCGTTGACGCGGCGGTTGCCCGCGAGAGCCTTAAGCGGCTCCGCGACGAGCACCTGCTCGAACAGCGGGGACAGCGTGGCGGAGCCAGCTACCGCCTCGCCGGCACTCTGAAGCCTCCGGCAGGCCTCAGGCTCAGCGCCGACGAACTGGATGACGTCGTCGCCCGGCTCGCCGCCGACGGGCCGATCGGCAATCGCGACGTTCGCGCCGCCACGGGACTCGAGCGCGCAGAGGCGCTCGCGATCCTCGACCGCCTCGTCCGCGAAGGCAGGTTGCGCCGGACAGGCGAGCGACGCGGCACGAAGTACCACGCCCCGTAGCGTCGAGAGGAAGAGGCGGCGCTGATCGGGTCGCGAGGACACTCTCACGACCCAAAGCCCACGCCATCCAGCGCAATCCCTGGACTCTGTCGAAGCGATGCGATCCGCCGCCACCTTCGGTGCTGGTGGTCGTGCAGAGCGAAGGCGGGGCCGTTTCGATCCGGCCTACGCGGGCGGAACACCCGCGCGCATGGCCTCGTCCGCGGTGTCGCTCGCCGGGTTTGACACCGTGCGGGATGTCTGGGTTCCTATACGGCGGTGAAGGAGTTCCACGGAACAGCTACACGTGTCGTAGCGGCACCGGTTGAGGATTGCCTGAGCCTGCTGCGCGCGGTGGACGGGTATCCCACATGGTTTCCCGAGATGGTGCGCGACGTCGAAGTGCTGCAGCGCGACGCCTCCGATCAGCCGACCAGGGCGCAGACCAAGCTGCACGTCGCGCGGGGCCCGCTGGTGCACGACTTCGATCTGCTCATGGCCATCGCAGTCGAGCCACCGGGCACGGTCAAGCTGAGCAAAGTGACCAACGATCGCTCGCCGAGCCGATTCGACGTGACGTGGAGCCTCCAAGCCGCAGAGAGCACGCGAATCGAGCTGAACCTCTCCGCGACGCTCTCCGTCTCCGAGCGGGTCCCAGTCGGCGACATCGGAAACGCCATCGCCGAACAGTTCGTCGCCGCCGCCAGCAGAGCGCTCGCTTCAGACACGCCGAACTGAGCGCCGCGACAGCGCATCGAGGCGTCAGGAGCACCCGACATCCCGAGCCGCACGCTCAAGTGCACGAGCGGCCGCATGCTGACTTCACGCCGATGTCCGGTGGGCGACCCGGCTGTTCGACCTCGCGACGAGCCAGCAAGACTCCGGCGCCACACGCACCACCACGACCTCGAAATAAGACCCGCAGGACTGATTACGCCGATCTCGACCTCGGGCTCGCCGGCTGCGTGCTCGTCACCCTCGCATGGCATCGCACCACCCGCAGCCTCAGCTTCGACGAGCGGCACCCCCGCGCCGTCGCCCCGCTGCAGGGCGAGGCGTTCACGCTACTGCCGGCCGATGCGAGCGCCGCGCGGCCCACCGATCGAGCAAACGCCGCCGGCAGCGCGACTGCCAGATCAACGCGCTCGACAAGGCCTTGTGGCCGGGAAGGAACACAATGACCATCAACCCCATCTCTGATCGGGAGAGAGAGAAGAGCACCACAGCATCCGGCGGACTCTCGGCCGCTTTGACACGATCGCTTCTTCCGGCCGACGATCCTCGTGCTGCCCCGTCCCCCCGTTCGCGTTAGGCTTCCTCCAGTGCCCGCTCGGCCGGCCGCTCCAGAGAGGTGATGATGATGGTGCCGCAGACCACGACCCGTCCGGAGACGCTGTGCGATCTGTTCACCGCGACCGCTGCCCAGTACGAGGGCGAGGTCGCGCTGCGCTCACCGGACGATCGCGTCGCCTTCACGTGGGGTGAGTACGCCGCGGGCGCGGGGACCGCGGCGGCGGGCTTCGCCGGGATCGGCGTGCGCCGCGGCGACACCGTGGCGTTCTGGATGGGCAACCGTCCGGAGTTCCACGTCGCTGACGCGGGAGCGCTGCTGCTCGGGGCGACCCCGTTCTCGGTCTACCCGACGTTGACCGTCGAACATGCCGAGCACGTCATCGGAAACGCCCGCAGCCGGATCCTCGTCACCGAGCCGGCGTGCCTCGACCGTGCTCTTGCGGTCCTGGAGCGGGGGCGCACCGCGCTGGAGCAGGTCGTGCTCGTCGAGGGCGAGGACTCGCGCGTGCTCGGCTGGGAGGACCTCCTCTCACGCGCTCCCGCAGGGTTCGACCTCCGGTCGGCCAGCGCCGCGATCCAGCCCGGAGACCTCGCGACGCTGATCTACACATCCGGGACGACCGGTCCGCCGAAGGGGGTGCAGCTCACGCATCGCAACATCGTCGCCCAGGTTCGCGCGCTGCAGGAGCGCATCGGGTTCCCGGCCGGAGCCCGCGTGATCTCGTGGCTGCCGATGGCGCACATCGCCGAGCGCCTGCAGACCCAGTACGTCCCGATGGCCCTTGGCTGGCAGGTGACGACGTGCAGCGACCCGCGCGCGATCGCGGACCTGATCGTCGACGTGCGCCCCGGCTTCTTCTTCTCCCCGCCGCGGCTGTGGGAGAAGCTGCGCGCCGGCGTGCTCGCCGCGATCGACGACGACGCGCGCGCGGCGATCGATGCTGCGGTGAGCCGGGTCAGGGCCGGCGAAGGCGTCCAGGACAATCCGGTCGGCGCGGCCCTGCGCGAGCGGGTCGGCTTCGACGAGCTCCGCGCCGCGATCGTCGGCGCGGCGCCGTGCCCAGCCGAGGTGATCGAGTTCTGGCACGCGGTCGGCGTGCCGCTCGGTGAGCTCTACGGCCTGTCCGAGTGCACGGGTGTGGCGACCGTGAACCCTCCCGGCGCGATCCGGATCGGCACCGTGGGCACGCCGATCGACGGGGTCGAGGTCCGGCTCTCCGAGAAGAGCGAGATCCTGATCCGCGGGCCGGTCGTCATGTCCGGTTACCGCGACCTGCCGGAGGCGACCGCCGAGACGATCGATGCGGACGGGTGGCTGCACTCCGGCGACGTCGGCGCGTTCGACGAGGACGGCTATCTGCGGATCGTCGATCGCATCAAGGAGCTGATCATCAACGCCGCGGGCAAGAACATGTCGCCCTCGAACATCGAGGCGACGGTCAAGAGCGCCGGTGAGCTGATCGGCCAGGTCTGCGTGATCGGCGACAGCAAGCCCTACAACGTCGCGCTCGTGACGCTGGACCCCGACGCGCTCGCGGCGTTCGCCGCCCGGCTCGGGATCGCGGCGTCCGCGACGCATGCGCACGTGCGCGCGGGGGTCGCGGAGCAGATCGAGCGCGCCAACGCCCGCCTCGCGCGTGTCGAGCAACTCAAGAACTTCGCGCTGCTCGAAGAGGACTGGCTGCCGGACGGCGACGAGCTGACGCCCACGATGAAGCTCAAACGCCGGCCGATCGCCGCAAAGTACGCGCTGCACATCGAGGCCCTCTACCGCGCCTAGTGTTCCGCGTCATAAGTTAGTTGACAAGTAGGGGTGGTGGTTGGGAACTTGCCTGTGCCGCCACTTGCTCTGGTCCTGAGCGATGAGGACCGCCAGACGCTCGAGTCCTGGACTCGGTCCTCAACGATCTCGGCCGGGCATCGCGGGCGTGCGGAGATCGTGCTTGCGATCGTCGACGGCGCTGGGGTGTCAGGCGTGGCGCGAGCACTGGGCGTGTCTCGCCCGACGGTCATCAAATGGCGTGACCGGTTCGCCAGCGACGGCGTCGATGGCCTCAGCGACCAGCCGCGCCACACACGCATCGAAGCCGACAACCTGCTCGTCGACGAATGAGAACGTTCACCCGAAGTTCGTGGAGGAGGTCGGGCAGCGGAGGGTATGCGGCCGCCCTCGAGGGGCTCTCGGTCACCAGCGCCGCGCAGCTCGAGGCCATTCGCGCCGCCAGCGGCGAGCGCGAGCGGCGACGCCGTGAGCGCCATCGCACGCGAGATCGTTCTCGCTCTCGTCCGGGTGGCGTAGCGCGCGACTACGCCCCGGCGGCGTGCTTCGGGCGGCGCGCCGTGCTCCGGCGCGGGCCTTCGATGCGCGCGAGCGCCCCTTCGAGGAAGCGGGCGAGCAGCTCCGGGCACTCCCCCTGGGGGTAGTGGCCCATGTGGTCCTGAATCGTGATCCGCGCCTGAGGAAGCGCTGCGCGGACGCCCTCGGCGTGGCCGACGGGCACGAGCCGGTCGGCCCGGCCCCACAGCACCTCGACACGGCCGTCGTAGTCGATCCCGCGCCGAGCGAAGGCGCGCTCGGAGTCGCCGGCCTCTGCGATCGCGCGATTGGCGGCCCAGATGCCCGCCCGCCGACGGGCAGCGCTGTTGCGGACGTGTTCGAGCAGCTCGCCGTCCGGCTGCGCGCCGTTCGCCACGACCATGCGGTAGATCGTGGACGCCGCGATGCGGTTGCCGAGCGCGAGCGGCAGCGCGACGCGGACGGCGTGCGAGACACCCGGCATCTCGAAGGCCCGCGCCGTGGGCACCCGACCAAAGCCCACCGGCGCGATGAGCACCAGACCGGCGACGCGTGTCGGCGCCTGATCGGCCATCGCCGCGGCGACCCCGCCGCCGAGCGAGTGTCCGACCGCCACGAATCGCCGGACGGCGATCTGGTCGAGCGCCTCGATCACGTCGTCGGCGTAGGCCGACAGCCGCGGCCGCCGCGGGGGATCTGAGTCGCCGAGGCCGGGAAGGTCGACGGCGACCAGCCTCCGCGACGTCCGCTGCGCATATGGCTCCCACCCGAGCGCGCAGTCGAGCAGGCCGTGCACCAGCACGACCGGCGTCCCGTGACCGCTCCACAGCCGGAAACCGAGCCAGCGACCGCCGCTGACGTACGCGGTGTCCGTTCGACCCGTGCGCACCCTCCGATCGTGACCGCCGCCACGAGCACCGACGACCGTGCGACACCTCACACCGGGTCCGTGCTCGCTACTGATGTGAGGCGAGGTGGTCGGTCCGGCGGGGCCGGCGTTTGCCCTTCGTTGGCGGCCGCGGCATGATGACTCGTCGGGATGCCGCGTTCATCCGGGATCACGGTCGCGGTCACCGGTGCGACCGGCGAGCTCGGCAGGCCGTTCGTCCGGGCGCTCGAGCAGAGCGCCGAGGTGCGGCGGGTGCGTGCCATGGCGCGGCGCCCGTTCGACCCCGGGCGGCTGGGCTGGCGCAAGACCGACTACACCCAGGGCGACATCCTGGAAGGCGCCGACGTCGGGCGTCTGATGGCGGGCGCGGACGTCGTCGCCCACCTTGCCTTCATCGTCGTCAAGGCGTCCGCCCGCAGTTACCAGATCAACATCGAGGGATCGCGGAACGTCTTCGAGGCGGTGGCGGCGGCCCGCGTCCCGCGGCTCGTGTACACGTCGTCGCTCGCGGCCTACGGCTATCACGCGCACGCGGGCCTGCTAACCGAGGACACGCCCACACGCGGAACCGAGCGTCACGCCTACTCGCGGCAGAAGGCCGATGTGGAGCGCGTCCTCGGGGAGGCGCTTGCGGGCTCCGACACGCAGGCATACGTGTTCCGGCCCTGCATCGTGGCGGGCCCGGAGGCGCCGGCTCTGCTCGATGCGATGCCGTATCTGAGCGCGGAGCATGCGCTGCCGGGCTGGGCGCTCCGGGCGCTGCGACGCGTCCCCGGGCTGAGACCGGTGCTTCCCGTCCACGGTGTGCCGTTTCAGCTCGTGCACCACGACGACGTCGCCGCGGCGCTCCTGGCGGGCGTGCTGGCGCGCGGCGAGCCGGGGGTCTACAACCTTGCCGGCCCCGGGGAGGTCCACTGGTCCGACGTCGCCCGCGAGCTCGGCTGGCACGCCGTGCCGGTTCCGCGGCAGGCGGTCGACGTCAGCGCGTCCCTACTCGGCCGGATTCCCGGGCTGGACGTGCAGGCCGGCTGGCTGGAGGCGATGCGCGTACCGATGCTGATGGACTGCACTCGCGCACGCCGGGAGCTCGGCTGGCAGCCGGCCTACGACGGCCTCCAGACCCTCCGCGAGCTCGTCGCCGCGTACGCCAGGCGCCCGTAGTTCCTACGCACGGCGGCGCGACGGTTCCCGGAGGACGAGCACCCTCGTGGGGCGTACGCTCGGGCGTCCCAGGTCGAGGACTCGACGTGCCCGCAGACCAGCTGACAGCGCTCGACGCGACCTTCCTCGAGCTCGAGGAGGACGACGAGGGCGCGCTCATGCACATCGGCGCCGCGCTGGTGTTCGATCCGCTGCCCGGCGGGGGAGCGCCGACGATCGATCAGGTGCGCGAGCACGTCGCGGTGCACCTGGATCGATTGCCGCGCTACCGGCAGAAGCTCACCAAGCCCCGCACCGGCGGCTTTGCGTGGCCATCGTGGGAACGCGATCCACGCTTTGAGCTCGACGCGCACATCCGCCACGCGACCCTGCCCGCGCCGGGGGACGAGGCCGACCTGCTCGACTGGATCTCGGACTACTACTCGCACCGGCTCGACCGCAGTCGTCCGCTCTGGGAGATCGCGCTGCTCGACGGCCTGGCCCGCGACGGCTGGGCGCTGGTCTGGAAGACCCATCACTGCGTCGCCGACGGCGTCGGCTCGGTCGGCGCTGTGAACCTGCTGCTCGACACCGAGGCCGGCGACGCCGAGCGGCCGGCGGCCGGCGGCGCGGCCCGCGACGCTCGGCCCCAGCGATCGCTGCCGCGCCCGCCCGGCGGCGTCCGCTGGACGGCGAACGCCGGGATGACGGTCGCCCGCGCGGGCACACATGCGCTGCTGCACCCACGCGAGGCGCTCGAGCGCTCGCGGGCCGTCGTCGACCTGCTCGTCCGCGACGAGCTGGTCGCGGCGCCGCGCACGAGCCTCAACGAGCCGATCGGCGCGACGCGGCGGGTCGCCGCCGTGCACGCCGGGCGCGAGCAGTTCGAGGCGATCCGCGCCGACCTGGGCGGAAAGCTCAACGATGTGGTGCTCTACGCCGCCACCGGCGGCCTGCGCGCACTGCTGCTCGAGCGTGACGAGGAGCTCCCGCAGCAGGGGCTGCGCGCGATGGTGCCGGTGAACGTCCGGCCGACGGGAGGCGGCGTCGAGTTGGGCAACAGGGTCTCGTCGATGTTCGTCGAGCTGCCGGTGGCCGAGGCCGACCCGCGGCGCCGCTACGAGCGCATACGCGCTGCCTCCGAGCGGCACAAGACGGGCGGCCAGGCCCAGGCGGCCGGCGCGCTGATCGGGATGACCGAGCTCGCGCCGCCGATGCTGCACGCCGGCCTGGCGCGGATGCTGTACGCCAGCCGACTGTTCAACGTCACGATCACCAACGTCCCCGGTCCGGCACAGCGTGTGTCGTCGTTCGGCGCGCCGATGACCGACATCGTGCCGATCGTGCCGCTCGCCGCCGACCACGCCGTCGGCATCGCGGTGATCTCCTACGTCGGCAAGATGACGTTCGGTCTGAACGCCGACCGCGCGAGCGTGCCCGACCTCGGCGTGCTCGCAGACGGGATCGCCCAGTCGGTGTCCGAGCTCGCGGCACTCGTCCTGCGCTCGCGTCGAAGCCGCGCGCCGCGGGCGTGACGGACAGTTCCGTATCGAGGTGCGGCGGCCTGCGTGGTTCGCACGGATGGCAGGCGCCGCTGGTGCGGCGGAACATTGCGCGATGGTCGAAGCGCAATCGACGGTCGAGCGCCGTGAGCATTGGATGGCGCTGGAGGGCGGCCGCGACGGGTCGCCCAGCAAGACGGCCCAGCGCAGCCGGTTCGCGGCGATCGGCGCGTGCATTCCGGCGCCCGTGCTCACGACTGCTGAGCTGATGGCGAGTGGCGTGCGGGACAGCAGCTCCGCCGCGAGCTCCTGCACTGCCGCCGTGGTCGCGGGCTGCAACGCGGCTGCGGTCGTCTCCCGGCGATCGTACTCCGCAGCTTGTGGCCTGCCCACATGCTGCACCTCGGATCTTGGCGGCCTGGACATGGCCGCCAGTGCGGCGCGGCCGTAGGTTTGCGGCCATGCTCACCGCCATATCACTCGACGAACTCACGCGCCTTGCCGGAACCGAACTGGGCGTCAGCGATGGCGTCGTCGTCTCGCAGGAGATCGTCGATGCCTTTGCCGAGGTCACCGGCGACCACCAGTGGATCCACAGCGATCCGGCCCGGGCGGCGGCTTCCCCGTTCGGAGGGACGATCGCGCACGGCTACCTGACGCTCGCGCTGGCCCCGGCGCTCCTCCAGCAGGTGCTCCCGCTGGACGGGTTCGCCATGGCCGTCAACTACGGGCTCGACAGGCTGCGCTTCCCCGCCGCCCTGCCGGTCGGCGAGCAGGTGCGTATGCGCGTTGCGCTGGACGTCGTCGACCCTGTGCCCGGCGGCGCCACGCTGACATTGACGCTCGCGTTTGAGCGCGCGGCGGGCGGCAAGCCCGTGTGCGTCGCACGCGTCCTCTACCGCGTCTACGAATAGGACATCGACATGCCCACGGCGATCGACGATAAGCAGAGCGGCTCCGCCCGTGTTCACACGACCAACGAGCGCTCGGGCGATCTGCGCGCGGCACCGAAGCGGCTCGGCGGTGGCGGGCTCCGCGCACTCGGCAAGGCACCAGGCACCTACGTCCTGGCCAGCTGACATGTCCGCGACGATGCCCTACCAGCACCTCGGCTCGGCGCTGGCCACCGACTACTTCTTCGTTCGCGAACAGTTCACCGAGGAGCAGTGGGAGCACTTCCTGCGTACACGGCGCTTCGTGGACGAGGAGGTGCTGCCGCAGATCAACCGTTACTGGGAAGACGCCGAACTCGCATGGCCGCTCTTTCGCCGCCTGGGCGAACTCGGGCTCGTCGGTGACGACATCGCCGGCTACGGATGCCCGGACATGAGCGCGCTCGCCTGGGGCCTTGTGCACATGGAGGTCAATCGCGGCGACGGGAGCCTGGGGACGTTCCTCGGCGTCCAGGCGGGCCTGGCGATGCGCACGATCAATCTGCTGGGCTCCGAGGAGCAGCGCGAGCGCTGGCTGCCTGCGCTCGCGCGGGTCGAGCAGACCGGGGCTTTCGCGCTGACCGAGCCTGACCACGGCTCCGATTCGGTGGCGCTTGGGACCCGCGTCCGTCGCGACGGCGACGAGTACGTCATCGACGGCGCCAAGCGCTGGATCGGCAATGGCTCGGTCGCGGACGTGGTCGTCGTGTGGGCTCGCGACGACGCCGACGGTCAGGTGAAAGGGTTCCTCGTCGAGAAGGGCACCCCTGGTTATGCGGCGACGGCGATCGATGGCAAGGGCGCGGTGCGGGCGATTTGGCAGGCGGACATCGTGCTCGACGCCGTTCGCATACCGGTCGAGAACAAACTCCCGGGCGCGAACACGTTCAAGGACGCGAGCCGGGTCCTCGTCGCCACGCGCGGCGTCTGCGCGTGGGGTGCGCTCGGCCACGCGATGGCCGCGTACGACACCGCACTGAGCTACACGCTGCAGCGCAAGCAATTCGGCCGGGAGCTGGCGAGCTTCCAGATCGTGCAGGACCGGCTGGTCAAGATGCTCGCCGAGGTCACGGCCATGCAGCTCTACTGCATGCAGCTCGCGCGCCTGGAGGCCGCGGGCCGGATGTCGGACACGGTGGCAGGCCTGGCGAAGCTGAACAACACACGCAAGGCACGCTGGGTGATCTCCGAGGCTCGCGACCTCCTCGGCGGCAACGGCATCCTGCTGTCCAACCACGTCATGCGTCACATGGCCGATATCGAGGCGCTCCACACGTTCGAGGGAACCGAGACGATGCAGGCGCTGATCGTGGGCCGCGACATCACGGGCATCGGCGCGTTCCAGTGAGAGAGCTGACGCCCGTGCCGGCCGAGTGGTTCGGCCGGCCCCTCGCCGAGACACGCTGGATGCTCGAGGCGGCGCCTGCTCGTCGACCCGATCGCCGTCGGACACGGCATGCCGCGCGGCGACGGACGCCCGGTCGTGGTCGTTCCGGGCTTCCTGGCGTCCGATGACAGCCTGCTGCTGCTGCGGCGCCGGCTGCGCATCGCCGGGTACCGGCCGCACTGCGCTGCACGCGACAACAGGCCACCGCGTCGCGATCGTCGGACATAGCCGCGGCGGCCACCTCGCCCGGGCCACCGCCGCGCGACGACCGGACCTCGTGTCGCACGCGGTCTCGGTGTGCGCTGACCTGCAGGGCCTCTACGGGATCAGCTCGCCAACACGGATGGCCGTCGGCGTCGTGCGACGGGGCATGCACCTCGCCCGCCGCACCCGCGATCCGGACTGCTTTCGCGCGCGCTGTAGTTGCGGATTCATCCGCGACTACACCGCGCCCTTCCCGGAAAACCAGGTGCGCCTCACGTCGATCTACACCAAGGGCGACGGCGTGGTTCGCTGGGAGCGCACAATCGTCGAAGAGGCGGACTGCGTGGAGGTCACCGGGAGCCACATCGGGCTGATCGCCAACCGTCAGGCGTACGGTGTCGTCGCGCGCGCTCGCGCGCGAGGAGTTGCCGAGTGCGAACCCGCAGTAGGCCGCAGCTGTTCGTAACCGACCGCGGCGACGGCGAACCCGTCCTGCTCATCACCGGCTGGACGATCTCCTCCGCCGTCTTCGATCCAGTCGCCGCGCTGTATCTGCCGCACGTCCGCATCGTCGCCTACGACCACCGCGGGGCGCGGCGTTCAGCTCCCTGGCCCGCGCCGGTGTCGATGGCGATGCTCGCCGCTGACGCCGCCCGCGTGCTCGACGCGTTCGAGATCACGAGCGCGCACATCGCCGGGCTGTCGATGGGCGCGGGCGTCGCGCTCGAGCTGGCAATCCGGATGCCGCATCGCGTCAAGAGCCTCATCCTTCTCGGCGCAGGTCCCGGCGGGCCGACGGCGCCCCGGCCAAGTCTCCGCTCGACGGCCGGCGTCCTCGGCACCGTGGTGACCGACACGATTCGCCACCCAACGTCTGGCCGGCCGCCGCGCTGTTCTCCGACTCCTACCGCAGCCAGCATCCGAACAAGGCCGCCGCCTACATGCCCGCCTTCGCACGCCACCGTGCTCCGCCGTGGATGACCGGGGGGCAGGCGCTGGCCGTCGCGTGCTTCGGGCGCCGCGCCTCGCTCAAGCGCGTTCGATCACCAACGCTCGTGCTGCACGGCGAACTCGACGTCATGGCTCCGGTCGCAGGCGCGCAGCTGCTCGCCGACGGCATCCCCGGCGCCGAACTGCACATCGTTCCGGGCGCCGGCCACGCGGTCCCGCTGGAGCATCTCGAAGCGACGGCCCGGGTGATCGTCGACTGGGTGCAGCGCAACGCGCACGTGGTTCCGGCTGCCCCACGCGGCTTCGACACCGCGACGGAGCGCCTCTCGCGCCCCTTCGCGCTCGAGGCGGGCGCGTTGCGAAACACGCGTGACGCGGCAGAGTCGGTTGTGCGCGGGGTGCTCAGCCTGAGACCGCCGAAGTGATGGTGGGGCGGTAGCTTCCGGCGATGAGCACTCAAGCCCAAGCCCATTACGCGGACCCGTCCGGGGCGGCCGCCAGCGTGTGACACGACGAGCAGTTCGTGGAGAACACCACCGCCCCGTCAGCGAACCCCGCTGCGGAGCCCGAGCTCGACGCGCCGCCGTGGGTCGGCGTGATGGAGCCGTGCGCGCCGAGGCGGAAGGCGATGACCTCGGGGATCTGGCCCTTGCCCCCGGGATAGCTGGCGGCGGTCACCAGCCTGTCCCCGTCGACGGCGATCGGCGCGTTCGTGAACGCGGGGAGCTTCTTGCGCCACACCACGCGGCCGTGCTCGCGCTCGAGCGCCAGCAGGTAGCCATCGAAGGTCGTCGTGAACACGAGGTCACCCGACACTGTCGCGGCGCCGTCGGCCATCTGGGACAGGTGTGTGTCCCACAGGACCTTGCCGCTGTCGAGGTCGATCGCCACCACCTCGCCGCGCCCGTCCGTGAAGTTGGCCTTGCCCAGGCCCGAGTCGGTGACCAGGCGACGGGGGGTTTGCGACCGGCACGTAGATCACGCCGTCGGCGAGCGCCATGTTGGTCTCGACACCGCCGACGATGCCGGGTTCCACCGAGACGTGGAGCGCGGCACGCTGAGCCGGTGTGCCAGGGCGAGCTCGCCGTCACGGTCGTGCCCGTTGTGTGCGCCGACCCGCGTGTTCCACAGCAGGCGGCCGCTGGCCGCGTCCATCGCGTAGACGTAGCCCATCTTGCCGGCGTTGACGACGACCTCGCGCCCGTCGCGTTTCGCGACGATCGGCGACAGCTGCACATGCTGCCGAGCCCGAAATAGGCCGTCCCGTCGGATCCGATCGCCTGTTGCGCCACAGCTCGCGCGCGGTCTTCGCGTCGAGCGCGAATGCGAAGGCGGCGGTCGCGCCGTAGAGCCTGCCGCCGGAGATCGCCGCGCCGTTGGGGCCGATGTCCTGCGAGTCGTATGTGCGCGTCCACAGGCGCCGCCCGGACCTTCGACCTTCGAGCGCTCGGCCGCGGCGAGGACAGCGAGAATCATTCTGCTGCCCGCCGCATCGCCGTCGTCAGACTGGGTGCGCCGCTACGACGAGCGGCGCGCCCGAGGCCTCGGTACGATCGACCACGCCTGGAGGCCATCGGACCCAGCTCCTGGTGGGGATGCTCGGTGGATGGCCTGCGCCTGCCCCGAGCTCGTGTTGCTACTGCACATGCACTGTCCGGCCGAAATCGGGGCTCACCGAAATCGGGGCTCACCCAGTCGACGTCGCGCTACGCCCGAGGCGATGGGCTATGCCCGCGCCGCACCCGCCCCTCAGTCGGGCGCGACGGCAACATCGGTGTCGACCACCTCGATCAGGAACTCCGGCTCGGTCGCGGCCGTCACGTCCGGCGTGTGGTTGCAGACCGGGCAGTCCTGGCCGCTCGCACATGAGCACGCAGCTAGGCGCGAGCCCCCGGTGCAGTCGCAGCCTCGAGGATCCTTGCAGTTAGCGCACATCGTGGGCCTGCCTTTCTGGCGACGTGAATCGTGATGGACGCATATGGCTTCCGCGCTCACCCAGGCCGATACCGGTGCAGCCCTGATCCACAGGCAGCGCTTATGGCGACGGGATCGCTGGAGGATGGGCGGTCGCCAGCCCCCCGCGATCGGACGTGCCACACCAGGGCGTTGCCAACGAAGACGCCCAACCCGATGAGGATGAAGGCGACAAGCGCGTTGAGCATGTGACCGGCCCCCGCGGCATCCTGTGAGCCGAAGAACTGCGCGACACCGATCAGGCCCACAGCCCCCGGGACGAGCAGCCAGAACGCGGGCATGAGGGTGGCCAGCGCGGGCGGACCAGAGGGACGTCCCTCGACCCATGCCGCGACCGGCGTCATGACAAGCGCACCGACGAACGGACCAAGCTCACCGGGCGGAAGCATCGCTCCGAGTTGCTCGCCGACCCACGCGGTGAGCAACACCAGGAGCAGCCAGCCGAGGCTCCCCGCGGGTCCCGAGAAGTGCACGTAGCAGCCGATGCCGAAGACGATCGCGCCGAGCCAGGGCGCCCAGGTCCCGAGGGTGTTGACGGGCGTGTTGGTGGTCGCGGCATCGAGATGCACGCCTGCCAGGCCCGCACCGATGGCGATGCCCAGCGTCAGGAGGACCAGTTTCATCGTGCCGGCGACCAGCCGGCTCGCGCCGCTGATCAGGTGACCGGCGACGAGGTCCAGCGTGGCACTCGTAATCAGCGCGCCCGGAAGGAACGTGACGAGCGGCGGTATCAGTTCACGCAGCGATTGCTGCGTCGTCTTGGCCGGATCGATCGCAAACGCGAGCAGGCTCACGAGCGTCGCGGCGGTCACCGGCAGCAGGACCCGCAGCGTCGGAGCATTGCGCGCGCGCAGCTTCATGAGGCCCACCAACGTGCCGAAGATCGCCGAAGCGAGCAGCACGACCGGGGTCGGCTGAAGGATCAGGCACACGCCCAGCGTGATGATCACGTGGCCGACGACGGTCCAGCCGGATCCGAAGCGGTGCGCGAGTGTCTTGGCGTCATTCAGCTGCCGCAGACCCTCCTCGGGCTGCACATCCGCGTTGTCCGCAAGACGCGCCACTCGCTCGACTGCCGCCATCTGGTCGAGCCGCAGGTCTGCGTCGGTCGGTGTGGTGGAGTCCAGCGCGACCGGCGCCCCCGGCCCCGCGGCAGCCAGCGTCAGGTTCGGCAAGACGACCAGGCGTACTTCAGACACGCGATACAGGTTCGCGATGCGGGCGACCCGCGGCTGCACGATCCCCTCGGGCTCGCCGGCGCGCGTCAGGGCTTCGGCGAGCTCCACCACGAACTGGACCGCGCGGGCGTCCGGCGACGGCACCACGTGCGCCTCGGTGACGTCTCCGCGACCCTCCGTTCGGAGCTCCTGTGGCCGGCTCATGGCTCTCGCGCGAACATCCACCCGCCGTGTGCACGCCGAAGCGCGGTTGCCCTCATAGGCCCGTTATGACGCGCGCGGCGGGCCTGAGGCAAACGTCCGGCGTATGGCTCGTGAGCCGCCCGGTCTTGGTCGTCGCGCGTGCCGCTCGCAGATCTGTGGCATGAGCTGACGCTTCGGGCGGCGTGTTCTGAATGCATCGCTCATCCTGGCGGGAGGGCGGTAGCGATGGCCAAGACGACCGACGCCGGAGCGACGCAGCGCGGCGTGCTCGCTTCGCTGGCCGTGGGCTGCGTCGAAGCCCTCGCGCTCACTCTTGCGGCATGGCTCACCGGATCGGCCTCGCTGCGCTCCCAGGTGGCAGCTGCTGCTGCCGACGTCGCGGTCCAGGTGTTCCTGCTCATCGGAGTACTCAGCAGCACCCGACCGTCGGATCAGGACCATCCGCTCGGGTATGGGCGGGAGCGCTTCTTCTGGTCGTTCCTCGGGGCGCTCGGGATCTTCATCGGAGGCGCAGGATTCGCGCTGGAGGGCGCGATCCGCTCCGCGCTTCACCCGGCACCGCTCAGCCATTTCACGATCGCCTACCTGGTGCTGGCCGTGACGGTCGCGCTCGATGCCGTCGCGCTGGAGGTTCAATTGCGACCGCTTCGCGGGCAGGCGCGGCGACGCAGCATCTCGTTGCGAGCCCTGCTCCGGCGCAGCACGGACCCGGCGGCGACCACGGTCGTGCTCGGCGGCGCCTGCGGCGTGACCAGCGGTCTCGTCGCTCTCGCCGGGTTGGCCGCGAGCCAGGCGGCGGGAAGTCCCACCCCCGACACCGTGGCGAGCATGCTCATCGGCCTGTTGCTCCTCGGCGCGTCTGCATTCCTGCTGCACACGAACAGGGAGCTCCTCTCGGGTCGCGGCGTCCCGATCTGGATGTTGCGCGATATGCGCGCGATCGTCGCGGCACAGCGGGGCGTCGTCGACGTTCCCGACCTGTTCGCCGTCGTGGTCGGGCCCTCCAGCCTCATCGTCAACGGCGACGTCACGTTCGACGACGCGTTCGACGTGCCCACGGTGGAGGCGGCGATCATGAACGCAGCCGCGGAGCTCGGGGAGCGCTGGCCCGCGATCGACTACGTCTACCTGACACCGGTCGCGCACGCGCGCTCCCCGCGCGGCGGGCCGTGGTTTCGACCGATGAGCTCGGCACAGGCGGGCGGGAGCGGCTGAGCGCCGGCCCCGCGGTCAGGCCGCCGCGGCGAGCGTGTCGACGCGCACGAGCGCCTCGCGGCACGCGGCGTGCGACTCCTTGAGCAGTCGGATCGAATGGCTGAAGTCCGTCGGCTGCACCTGCCGTGAGTTGGCAACCGGAAGGACGATCAGCTCCACACCGCCTCCGTAGCGAGCGATGTCGCCCTGCAGGCGACTCCCGACGAGCAGGCTGATTCCGTACATCGCCACCTCGATCGCCGTGCGCTGCGGATTCGGGTGCGCGGGCGACTGCCCCTGCGTCGGAAGCACGTAGATACGCTCGGCCCCTAGCTCGACGGCGTGGGAGATCGGCGTGTTGTTCACGACCCCGCCGTCGATGAGCAACTGATCGCCGATCGCGACCGGCGGGAAGATCCCCGGGATCGAACAGGACGCCATGACCGCGTCGCAGGCCCGGCCCTCCGAAAGCAGCGTCTCGCGCCCGCTCTTGATGTCGAACGCCACGAGGTGGAGGGGGATCGGTGCGTCGGTCAGGCAGCGGAGCTGGATATGGCGCTCCACGATCTGGCGCAGGCCACGCGCCGGAACGAGGTGGTCCCGGCTCCCGGCGAGGCCGCCGACCACGGTCCGCAGGCTGAGCGGGAACGCGTCCGCGCGCTTGATCTCGTACCAGGCCCTCGTGAGTTGCCGGGCGGTCGCTGGCGTCTGCGGGCGGCTGGCGATGAAGGCCGCGTTGAGCGCGCCCACCGACGTGCCCACCAGCAGATCCGCGGTGATCCCTCGCTCGAAGAGCGCGCGCACCATGCCCACCTGAAGCGCTCCGAGGCTGGCGCCGCCCGAGAACACGAACGCCGTGCGTGGCCGCCGCCGGGCGGCTCGCCGCACGCCCGAGGCCGGCTTCTTCGCGCGGCGCTGCGAGCCCGACCGAGGCCTGAGCTGCGTGACTGCCGTGCTCACCTGGGAGCCGGTCGTTGCGTCGCTGCGGGCGACAGGCGTCATGGATGGAGCATGAACACCGAGCGCGTCCGTGTCTGCGCCGCCAGCGGCCATTCGCCGTCCCTGCGGGCCGGAATCCACGAGTACCGACTGGCAGGTAGAACGGGCGCGTCGGTTGACGCGTGTCACTCCTTGTCGAGCGGGAGCACGACGTCGAGTCTTGTCCCGGCGCCGTGCAGGCTCCGGAGTGAAAATGCGCCGCCGATCGCCTCGACGCGGTCCTTGAGGCCGACGAGCCCCGAGCCGCGGGCGAAGTCGGCACCGCCGATCCCGTCGTCGCGTACGCAGAGGCGCACGACGCCGTCCGCGTGCTCGACGTCGAGATTCACGACCCGCGCCTGCGCGTGCTTTGTTGCGTTCGTCAACGCCTCAGAGGCCACGTAGTAGGCCGTGACCTCGACGGCCTCCGGCAGTCGCCCCTCGGGGAGGTGTGCAGTGAGTTCAACCCTGATCGCGGGGCTGCGCGCGAGCGTCTCGAGTGCTGGGCGCAGGCCACCCTCGGCGAGGACCGCGGGATGGATCCCGCGCGAGATCTCTCGCAGGTCGTCCTGTACTCCCCTGAGCTCCTCGGCGACGCGGGAGAGCTCGGCGGCGAGCTCGCCGAGCGCAGGCGGCGTCGCCTCCTGCGCCGCGCGCACCATGTAGCTGACGGAGATCAGACGTTGTTGCACCCCGTCGTGAAGATCGCGCTCGATCCGCCGCCGCGTCTCATCCGCGGCCGCGACGACGCGCCCGCGGGAGGCGGCCAGATCGGCGCGGCTGTCGGCGTTTGCGATCGCCATCGCAACAAGCTCCGTGAATGATGCAAGCCGCGCTTCTGTGTCTGGAGGCAGGGGGTTCTCCAGTGTGGAGCCGGTGATCATCACGCCCCAGATGTGGTCTTCGACCATGATCGGCGCGCCGGCCCCGGAGCGGAATCCCCGCTCGGCTGTGGCGACAGCAAGCGGTCCGGAGGCATCGGGATAGCTGTCGATCCGTGCCGGGCGACCGGCCTGGGCGACCAACGTGCAGAGATCCTCTCCCCCAAGTCTGAAGCGAGCGCCCACGGGGAAGGGCTCGCCTTGGCGGCTCCAGTCGGCGAGAATCTCCACCGTGTCTTCGGACTCGTAGCGGCCCAGGTGCGCGTGGTCGGCGCGAAGCAGCCGGCCGACCTCCTCGGTGACACCCGCGAACAGCTCCTCCGGGAGTGCCGCACGCGCGACGAGCGTCGCGACCCGCCGCAGAGCGGCCTGCTCGCGTGCGACCTCCTGGCGTTCGAGCTCGGCCGCCCTGCGCTCACTCACATCGCGCAAGATCGCGATCACGAGCTGGTCGCCGTCAACCTGCGTCGCGCTCAGACTTATCTCAACCGGAAACTCGCTCCCGTCCTTACGACGGCCGTACAGCTCGAGTCCGGCCCCCATCTCGCGCGTCCGCGGATCGGCAATGTAGCCGGCGCGGTGCACGAGGTGCCGTCCCCGGAAACGGCCCGGAACAAGCAGCTCAACCTCATGACCGACCAGGGCCCCGGGCGCGTATCCGAAGAACTCCTCGGCGCGGCGGTTGACGAGCACGACCCGGCCCCGCGCGTCGACAAGCAAGATCGCGTCCGGAGCCGACTCCAGCAGCACCTCGAAGCGCGTCTCCATGGTTGGCCGATGCTACTCGGGAATCAGGCAGCGGTCTCCGGCTGCACGAGTTAGGGTCCACCTGATGGTCACACGTGACGTTCTGCGCCGGCTCGCCACCGCCGAGCCCAGACGCACGGTTGTCAGCGTGTATGCGCGCACTGATCCGCGGGAGACGATCGGCTCGCGTTCCGGCGGCTGCGTGAGCGCATCGAGTTCGAGCTGATCTCGTCGTCTGGGATTCCAAACCGGTCGTCTCGCCACTCGTCGACATCGCAGACCGCGGCGCGCCAGTCGGGATCGTCCTCGTCAGCGGCCACATCGTGCGGCTGCTGCAGATCGAGCAGGCCGAGCCGACAGAGCCCGCGACTCGACGTTCGAGCTGGAGCTCGGTGACTGGCGCCGGTTCGGCGGGTCCGCAGCCGGCAGCCCCGAACGCGGTGTGCAGGGCGCCTCTCACCAAGAGAGCTACGAGGCGCGCGGGAGGCCCAGCGCGACCAGTTGTTCGACACCGCGGCCGCCGAGACCGCCAAGCGCCTGGAGTCGCTCGGCTGGGAGCGCATCGTGATCGTTTCCGAGACTCGGGCCGCCGCGCGCTTTCGCGATGCCCTTCCACCGCTGGTCGGCGATCGCGTGATCGCTGAGAGCGATCTGAACCTCGTCGGCGAGGATCAACACGTGATCGCCGAGACGCTCGAGTCGCTGATCGAGGACGCCTGACTTACCCGGGCGGCCGAGCTCGCCGCACTCGCCGGTGAGCGCGCAAGGGCCGGAGGGGCCGCCGTCGGAGCGCGCGAGGTGCTCACCTTGCTCGTCGAGGGCCGTGTCGAGCATCTCATTCTCGACCCGCGCGGCGACTTCTCCGCCGCGGCCGACCTCGTCCCCGAGACCATCAGCGGCCCCACGGCGCTCCTTGGCGAACGAGCCGTCGAAGCCGCAATCGCCACAGACGCAGGCGTCACGACCCTCGCAGCACGCGACTCCCCAGCGCTCACCGAAGCGGGTGGGGTCGCCGCGATGCTGCGCTGCTGAGGACGGGGGGTCCGGAGGAGCCCGGGCAGCGGAGCACACGCAGCGCGGGCGGCACCCCGCCCTCAAGAGTCGCACTTGACCGGCGCGAAATCCTGCTGGTAGGAGGTCTGAACCTGTTGGCCGATGGTGGTGAGCTGCGTCTTGGCGGGATGGTTGCGCAGCGAGATCAGGAGCTCGGCAAGAGCCGCCCCTCCGGTGGCGCCGAACCGCTGCATCGCCTGCTGGACGGCCTGCTTCCGGTCTGAGCTCAGATCGTTTTCCGATCCCTTGATCTTCTTCAGGTCGTCCGTGATGGCGGCCACCTCGGCGGCCGCCATCGGAAGGCTCGCGACGGTGGGCGCGAGGGTCTGCAGGTCGGCGAGTTGCGCGACGACGTCGGCCTTCGCGCTGCACACCGCGGCCATGGCCTTCTGCTGCTTGGAAGATCCGCCGCATCCGCTCAGGGCGACCGCGGCGGCGAGGGCCACGAGCGCACCTCGGGAGGGGTATCGGGGTGCGGACATGATCGCTATGCCGCCGCCCGCAGCATCCAGGCGTGCAACTCGAGCCGCTCGATCGGCGGATCGCTGGAACGCTCGTGTGTAGCGCTGTCGATTGTCATGTCATGGGTCTCCAGCGCCTGCGCGGCAGGATCAATCAGCAATCGCGGTGAGATTCATAGCCGCCGGTTCTGCAGGCGACAGGTCTGTCGGCCCTCCCGCCGACGGACGTGATCGCCGGCCGCGCCTTCGAGGGGGTCGATCACCCGATAGCGGCTCACGAGCGCGCGCAGCATCCGCGTGCCCAGACCTGGGCCCAGGCCTCATCGCGGCATAGGCGCGAACGATGGAGGCAAGCGGCAGACCTCTGGGTCACGCACGCCGACCGCCGTAGCTCCCGCAGTGACCCGACAGCAACGAAAAGGAGTGGACATGTCCAATGCCCAGCTGGAGCTCGATGTCACAGACGAGCTGTTCTGGGACCCCAAGGTCGACAGCGAGGCCGTCGCCGTTTCAGCCGACGACGATGGAGTCGTGACCCTGCAAGGGACGGTGGGCAGCTTCCGCCAGAAGCGCGAGGCCAAGCACGCCGCCGAGCGCGTCTACGGGGTGACCGGCGTCCACAACGAGCTGCAGGTGCGGATCTTCGCCGATTCGCGCCGCGACGACGCGGACGTGCGCGGAGCCGTTCTGCAGGCGCTGATGCTCGACAGCCTCGTCCCGTCGACGATCGACGCGAAGGTCAACGACGGGTGGGTCACGCTCAAGGGGACCGCCAACTGGCAGTTCGAGCGCGACGAAGCCGAGTTCCTCGCGGGGAACGTCCTGGGTGTCGTGGGCGTCGACGACGAGGTGTCAATCGTGCCCGACGGCCCGCCCGCCAGCGAGGTGAAGCAGTCGATCGCGAAGGCGATGAAGCGCAACGCCAAACTCGACGCCGACGAGCTCTCGGTCGAGAGCACCAACGGCACGGTGGTGCTCTCGGGCGTCGTCAGCTCCTGGGCCGACCACGACGCCGCCGTCGACGCGGCGTGGGCCGCCCCGGGCGTCACGCTCGTCGACGACCAGATCCTGGTCGCGTACTAGCCATGGGGCCGGATGGCGGCACGGGTCCCCCCCGTCCCGTGCCGCCTCCGGCGACCGGCTCCGCCCCCGAGCCGGTAGGGGCCGGCACGCGCGCCCGCTCGCCGGGCGTTGGGGTGCTGGCGGTCGTCGCTGCTGCGAACGTCCTGCTGTGGGTGCTCGCGCGGCCGCCGGGCCAACCAGACGACCGCTACCTGGGGGAGCTGGTCGGGGCCGAAGCGATCCTCCTCTTCTCCTGCTCGCTGGTGCTCATGACGTTGCTGCGCCCGATCGAGCGGGCGTTCGGAGGCCTGGACCGCGTCGCCCTCTGGCACCGCCGCACCGCCGTGGCCGGTGCCGTGCTGCTCCTGCCGCACGTCGCCCTGGCCACCTCCTCCGCCATCCCCGACCTCTCCCCGGTGGGGACCGGCCTGGGAGACCTCGCGCTCCTGGGCATCGGGTTCCTCGTCATCTGGGCGCTGGCACCCGGCCTGCACGCCGCCCGCTGGCACGGCCTGGTCGGACGCCTCGCGCGCGCGACCTACGAACGTTGGCTGACCGCGCACCGGCTCACCGGCATCTTCGTCGCGGCCGCCCTTGCGCACGCGGCGGTCGTTGACCCCGTCCTGGACCGCTCGACTGTGCTGCGCGTCGCCTTCGTGGTCACGGGAACGGCCGGCGTGTGCGCCTACCTCTATCGCGAGTTCTTCGCCTCCCGCGTGCTGGGAAGTCACACCTACCGCGTCGGCGCCGTGAACCGCGCCGGCCCGACCGCGCTTGAGGTCGGGCTCGACCCAGCCGGCGAGCCCATCCGCTTCACCGCCGGCCAGTTCGTCGTCGTTTCGTTCGGCGGGCTGAGCAGCTGGCAGCGGCATCCGTTCTCCGTGAGCAGCGCGCCGTCGCAGCCGCGGCTCGAGCTGGCGATCCGCGCGAACGGCGACTACACCAAGGATCTGTACGACCAGCTGCGTCCCGGGCTCCCCGCCAAGGTGGTCGGGCCGTTCGGCGGCTTCGACTACCGCGCCGGCGGTCACGATCAGATCTGGATCGCCGGCGGCATCGGGATCACGCCGTTCGCCAGCTGGATCAGGAGCATCGGCGAGGACTTCGATCGCGACGTCGACCTCTACTACACAGTCCACCGTGCGCAGGATGCGCTCTACCGCGACGAGCTCGAGGCCGTCGCCGCCCGCTGCCCCACGCTGCGGACCCACATCGTCTCGACCGACCAGCACGGTGTGCTGAAGGCTTTCGATGTGCTGCGCGGCGCCGCGGGCCGCCGCAATCCCTGGGTCTACATGTGTGGGCCGCCGGCCATGGTGAAGGCCCTCGACCACGATCTTCAGCGCGCAGGCGTACCAGCCGGTCAGATCCGCTGGGAGAACTTCGCGCTTCGCTGAAAGCGACGGTCAGCGCCGTCCTCCCGGTTCGCGCGCGAAGCCGGTCGCCCGTGGAACCGAGGCGCAGGGCCCCAGCAGGACTGTGCGAGCGGGCGGCCCCACAAGATCCGCACGCTCGAGCTGCTCGTCGGCGCCCCCCAAGAAGGGGCCGCACGGGTATGCCGACGGCGAGCCCAAGAGCGGGGTTCGACGCCGAGCGCAAGCTCGCACGCCAGGCCAAGGCCGCCTGTCGCCGACCCCGGGTGTTGCGGTTCGCTTCGTCGGCCGCCCGCACCCGACCCCAGGATCCGCGCGCGTCCGTTTGACGTTCGGTGCGAGCATGCTCGGGCTGCTCGAAGGTCATGCCGGCCCGACGCACGACGCGACTGTGGGGGGATCAGTCCGGAGCCGCCTCGCGGTGCGGCTCAACAGGCTTCGCGGAACCGTGGGCGACCGCTGTTAAAACCACCCGACGACAGTCTCCACGAGCACCAGCGCCGACAGCAGCCCCACTACGGCGACACACAGCGTGGCGAGCAGCCGATAGCCCCCGCGGTTGGCCGCGTCGCCCAGAACGGAACGACGACCGGCGAGGATCAGGACGAACGTCAGGAGCACCGGCGTGATGACCCCGTTGAGCACCTGGGCGTCGACCACCAAGGTCACGAGGTTCCCCGGGATCAGCGCAATCGCCGCCCCCACGACGACCTGGGCGGTGAAGAGGCCGTAGAAGACGGGCGCCTCGCGAAGGCTGCGCGAGAGAGAGCGCTCGACCCCGGCGGTTTCGGCGATTGCGTAGGCGGTCGACAGCGGCACGATGGACGCCGCCAGCAGCGAGGCGCCCAGCAGCCCGATCGCGAAGAGCTGCGTGGCCGCCGCCCCGGCAACGGGGGTCAGCGCTTCGGCCGCCTGGGCGGCGGACGTCAAGGGTCCGCTGCCGCCGATCGCCTCGGCCGTCGCGATGATGATGAAGATCGAGACGATGTCCGACAGGACCGCGCCGTTGATCGTGTCGACCCGCTCCTTGGGGTAGTCCTCAGGCGTGACGCCCTTGTCGGCGACCGCCGATGCGATGTAGAACTGCATGTATGGCGTGATCGTGGTACCGATCAGCGCGACCACCAACAGCAGGAACGCGTTCGAGCGGACGAAATGCGGCCACACCAGGTTGCTGAGGACCGTTCCGGCGCTCGGATGCCCGAGAATCGCGGCGATCGGGTAGGTCAGGAAGGCTAGGCCCATGATCAGGAAGATGCGCTCGGCACGTGAGTAGTCGCCGAGGACCGTGAGCGACCAGACCAGGACGAGCGCGATCGGGACGGCGACGTAACGCGACACCCCGAGCAGGCCCATGGATGCGCCGATGCCGGCGAACTCGCTGACGGTGAGCCCCGCGTTCGCGACGAACAGCAGCACCATGGCGGTCGCGCCGCTGCGCAACGGGAAGTTCTCGCGAATCAGTGCGCCGAGGCCCTCCCCGCTGTACGCGCCGAGTCGCGCGCACATCTCCTGGACGACGACGAGGGCGACGGTGACGAGCACCATCACGAAGAGCGTGCTGTAGCCGAACTGCGCCCCTGCGCTGGCATAGGTCAGGATCCCCCCGGCGTCGTTGCCGGCGTTCGCGGAGACCAGCCCCGGGCCGAGGATCGCGAGGAAGGCTGGGACCGCCGCCAGCCAGCGCGGCATGCTTCGGCGGCGACGACGCAGCTGGGTTGCCGAGGGCGTGCTCATGACGACGTGTCTCCGCCGCCGTGCTGACGGTCGAGCGCCGCCTGGATCTCGTCGGGGCGCAGCCGCGGGACTTCGCCGGCGATTGCACCGAGCCGCAACTCGGCACCGACCTGGCCGGCGATCGCCGCCGGCCCACCGAGCGGCGGGCCATGAACCGGCCGTGCAGGTGAGAACCCGCGGATCACCGCCCAGTCGATCGCCGAAGCGGGTCTTGCCCGCCGACGCAGCCGCGCAGGCCCAAGGCGTCGCAGCAGCGCGCCGATGCCGATCTCAATGCCGGTGAGCACGATCCTTCCGTCGACGACTGCGAGATGAACGTCGGACGGCCGGGCCAACTTGACCCCGTTGACGTCGACGAGCTGGTGATCGAGCACGTCATGGGCCAGCGCCACGTCTCCCGGATGGCGCTTCACCGCCCGGACGTCGGCGGCCGCCGAGCGCAGCGTCAGCCGGGCCGGTCGCTCGAACGCGACGGCGCCCGCGTCGATCACCACACGTAGGCCACCGGTGCGCACGATCACCGCGGTCACCGGCGGATGGTCGACCTCGGCATCCCAACGAACGACCACGTCGGCCAGCCGGCCGATGACCCGGCCGTCAGGGTCAGCGATTGTCGTCCCGAGCACCGACGCGAGCGAGATCAACGACTCGCCGAGAGCGCGGACAGCGGTCGCCTGTCGCACGCGCTCGGCGTGTCGTGCTTCGAGGGTCTTGAGTGGATCGCGGCCGTTCCCGGGCCGGCGCCCCGACTCTCGGCCGGGGCGCCACCGACGCCGGACGAGGCTCATCAGGGCCCGGCCACCGGATCGCCGACGGACTCGCCTGCGGGCGTGGTCGCCGCTTCGATCAGCAGGATGATGCCGTAGGCGGCCAGGTAGGCGCCCACAATGATCGCCAGCGAGACGGCGCCGATACCTGGCCAGGCGACCAGCACGACGCCGGCGGCGATCGAGAGCACGCCGGTGAGGCCCAGCCACCCGGAGCCCACCGCGAATGCACCCCAGAGCTCGGCAAAGCCGCCGAAGATGGCCCACAGGCCGATGACGATGACGAGGACACCTGCCGTCGGTCCGGGCCAGATGATCGCGATCGCGGCGGCAGCGATGTCGAGCACCGCCAGCAGCACGCGCAGGCCGGTCTGGGCGCCGCTCTCGTCGCCGTCGAAGACGTTGGAGAACTGGACGGCAGCGTCGATGATGCAGTAGACGGCGAACAGGACCGCCGCCGTGCCGATCGAGATTCCCGGCCAGACGATGAAGACGAAGCCCACGATCGCGGCGGCCAGGCCACGCAGCGCAGCCTGACCGCGGGAGAGAGATGCCGTGAAGGTGAACATGTCCCCGGTGTGGGGCCGCGTCGCCGCAGCAGCCAAGACGTGCACGGAAGCCGGCGAGACGTACGCCTTCTACCCGCATGTCCCCCCGGTCTCAGACTTGGTTGATCTCGCGCGGGCAGCCGAAATGCTTGGACGCCAGGCGCCGTGCCACCAGCGGGCCCAAACGACACCGAAACGGAGATCCATGTCATGGCTGCCAACACCCGTCAACCCCACGAGACCCGCGCCGCCCCGTCGCGCGCCCTCGTCGCGACCGCAGTGCAGGACCTGAAGGGCGATCGGATCATCGGCATCGTCGGAGGGCTCACGGTCCTCGTGGCGACCGGCCTGTCCTGGTACTCGGCGTGGATGAGCAGCGCGGCCGGGAGCTCCTGGGTCGGCCTCTCCCTCTGGCATACCCGAGACCTCGCCGCGTGGCTGGTCCTCGCCGTCGCGGTGATCGGGGTCCTCTCGTTCGCGCTCACCCCCGCCGAGGAGCGCGCCGGCGGCGTCGTCGCCGCCGTGGCGGGCTTTGCCGTCATGCTGTACAGCGTCGTCACGATGTTCGTCACGCCGGCCGGCGGGGCGTCGGTGGACGTGGGTCCGTTCGTCGCGCCGATCGGCGGCTTCCTGCTGCTCGTCGGGGGGCTCGCGGCATCCGACGATGCCCGCACTATCACCTCGGGCAGGGCAGGGGCATGAGGCACACGCTCCCAGTCGTGATGTCGATACGACGCAGGACAGGCCGTCTAGCTCTATCGCTCGTCACGGCTTAGCTTGGAACGATGCACGGCAACGAAGCAGCCATCCGCATGCCCGCCGGCGACGATTCGCTCGGCGGCGCGTTCAACAGGGCATTGCGGCGCCCCCCGCTGGCCGCCGAAGAGGAACGCCAGCTCGCGCGGCTCGCGGCCGACGGCGACGTGAAGGCCCGCGATCGCCTGATCGAGGGCAACGTGCGGCTGGTGGTGGGACTCGCGCGCGCGTACCGCGGGCGTGGCGTCCCCCACGCGGACCTTGTCCAGGAGGGAATGATGGGTCTGATGCGCGCGTTGGACGGCTTCGACCCCAGTCTTGGTCATCGCCTTTCGACGTACGCGACCTGGTGGGTGCGCCGCTCGATGCTGGGAGCGATCAATGCAGCTCCGTCGATCCGGCTGCCCCGAGAGGGACGCCGCGCGCTCGCGGCCATCGCCCGGGCCGAGCGGGAGCTCTCGGCGCACGGAAGCCCACGGCCCGACTCCGACGCCCTGGCAACGCTCACGGGGCTCTCGCTGCGACGCGTCGAGCGGCTGCGATCCGCGCCTCATGTGGTGGCGTCGCTCGACGCACCCGTCGCGGACAGTGAGACGCCGCTGGTCGAGTTCCTCGCCGATCCGCGGGCGCCCGAGGTCACGCTCGCGTTCGACCGTGCCGAGGCGAGGCGCGAGCTCGGCGCCGCCCTCGCGTGCCTGTGCGAACGTGTCCGGCGCGTGATCGAGCTCCGCTTCGGCCTCGAGGGCGGGGCGCCTCAGACCCACCAGCAGATCGGACAGGTGCTGGGCATCACCGCGGAGCGCAGCCGGCAGCTCGAGGCCGAAGGACTGCGCCGACTGCGGGCCCTCGCCGAGCGGACCTCGCTCGCCGCGTGAGCGCAGCGCCTCCTGACCCTCGCGACCGCATGTTCTTCATCCTCGAGCGACGAGGACGGTCGGACCGCGAGCGCCTGACGAGCCGCGCTGGACGTGCACGCGACGTACTCGCTCGCGAGCAGAGCGCAGGCACCCCCACGCGGGCGAACGTCAGGTCGGCAGAGCGACGACTGCGCGATCTGGTTCGTGAAACCGACCGGATCGAAGCGATGCTCGCCGCCGCCGCGGCCGAGCGCGACCCGGGCACCCGCCTGCGCCAGCTGCGCCTGACCCAGTACCGGATCAATGCCGCGCAGGGGCAGTTGCACGAGGTCAGCGGCGCACTCCGCCTGGCACTGGCCAGGCTGTCCCGCCGTCTGGTCTGACAATGGCAGCCCGACGCGTCGTCATGGACACCGCGGGCATGGTGTTCGTCTTCCGCGGGCATGGTGTTCGTCTCGTCGGTGTGGCTGCACATCTTCGACGCAGACGCCGGCGCGACCGCTCGAATGGCGCAGTCCGAGGATGCCTCGCGCACGGCTGCCGAGGCCGTCCTCGTCGGTGCAGGCAGGCGTCGCAAGCCTGCTGGCGGTGGCATTCACGCTCGTGTGAGCCCGGCATGCGCCGTCGCCCGACCGGGGACTGCTCACGGCGCTCGCACGGTGCGGCATCTTCAGGCCCCTCGGGGCGGCAACGTGCGGATGAGTTTGTGGTTCGCAAACTCGTGCATTCCGAGCTCGGACAGCTCGCGACCGAAGCCCGAGCGCTTGATACCTCCGAACGGCAGATCCGCCTGGGTCGACGTCGGACTGTTAATCCACACATGTCCGGCGTCACTCCCGTGAGGATGGTCGGTTCCACGAACGCGCCCGGGCGCGCGATCCGAGCGCCGCCGGTGACGACGTGGCGCCCTTGCCGACGGCGTCACCGACCTGCTCGATCAGACCGTCGGCCGCGCGCTCTGAAGAGACCGGACCCAGCGTGGTCGCTGGGTCGAACGGGTCACCGGGCTGGAGCGCGGCGAAGCGCTCGTGCATCCCATCGACGAAGTGATCGAACCACGGCTCCAGCACGATGAACCGCTTCGAGGCGACGCAGCTCTGCCCGGTGTTGGCCATCCGACCGGCGACTGCCGCGGTGATCGTCTCGTCGAGGTATTCGCCGTCGAGGACGATGAACGGGTCGCTGCCCCCGAGCTCGAGCACCGACTTCTTGAGGTTGTGTCCGCTCATCTCCGCGACGCTCGCGCCGGCGCGCTCGCTTCCGGCGAGCGAGGCACCCTGAACGAGCGGATTCTCGATAATGCGCTGGATTTCGGGAATCGGGACGAAGATGTTGGTGTAGACGCCCCGTTCTGCTCAAGCATGCTGCGAGCTGTCCTCAGTCGGCGCTCGCGCTCGAAGTTCCACGGGTCGACACCGAGCAGCACGCCGAGGGGGGTGCTGGCCACGACCGCCGAACCGTTCGAAACGTCAAGCGGAGCTATGAGACGGAGGCGTTACAGCTCGCCCGCCTCGTCGCCGCAGACGTCAGCCGAGCCCGACCGATGGTGGTCGGGCCAGAACACTGCGGATCGGATTCGGGGATGCCCACGATGCGAACGCGCTCGCGCCTCGCAAGCATCGCTGGCGACTCACCAACCGCGAAGGAGACGGAGATGTCGGACGGCACGTTGATGGGGAACGTCAGCGAAGAGCTGCTGTGGGATCCGAAGGTCGACAGCGACGCGATCGCCATCGGGGCGAACGGCGGAGTGATCACGCTGCGCGGGACCGTCGGGAGCTTCCGTGAGAAGCAGGAGGCGAGGAAGGCCGCCCAGCGGGTCTTCGGCGTGACGGCGGTGAACAACGAGCTCCAGGTGAGACTCCTCGACAGTCGAGAGGACGCCGACCTGCGCGCTGATGCGCTGCGGGTGCTCATGTTGGACAGCCTCGTGCCGGTGACGGTCGACGCCGAGGTCAACGACGGGTCGGTCGAGGGCGCCGTCGGCTCGTGGGCAGAGCACGACGAGGCCCTGCTTGCCGCCTGGGCGGCTCCGGGAGTCACCCACGTCGACGACCGCGTCCGCGTCGAGTACTAGGACGAGACACGTACCGGATGCCGCGTGGAACTCATGGAACTTCGTCATCTGCGCTATTTCGTCGCAATCGCCGAAGAGGGCAGCTTTACGCGCGCCGGCGAGCGGTTGTGGGTCGCTCAGCCCGGCCTGTCGGCCCAGATTCGGCAATTGGAGACCGAACTGAAAACCCAGCTCTTCGAGCGTCACGCGCGCGGGGTGAACCTCACCGACGCGGGGGAGCTCCTCCTCGGGCGTGCGCGAGCTGCGCTCGCGGCAGCTGACCACGCATGCGCCACGGGCAGCGACATCCAGGCCGGGTTGGTCGGGACCCTGCGGATCGGGATCGCGACGGGTGCGCGGTGGCCGCTTGAGTCCTCGCTGCTCGACGCCTTCGGGCGGGAACGCCCGCAGGTGGAGATCACGGTCGTGGAGTCTCACGGCGGGACGCTGCTGCGCGACGTGCTCGAGGGGCGCCTCGACGTCCTTCTCTCACCATCGACGTTCGCGTCGTCCAGGCTGCAGCGTCTGCGCCTCGGATGCGCACCCTGGGGCGTGCTTGTGGGGCCGGGCCATCGGCTGGCCCGCCCCGGGGCGGTCGCGGCGCACGACCTGCGGGACGAGCACGTCGTGGTCACGGGTCACCGCGACGGTGCCGGATACGACCGCGCGGTCACCGAGACCCTCCTGGATCTCGGAGTCACGCCGGTGCTCGAGCGCGGCGGCCCGGGGAATTCGTTGTTTGCGGCCGTCTCCGAGGGCACGGCGGTCGCGCTCACGACGATGACCGGAAGAGTGCCGGGCGAGCTGATCGTCCGTCCGCTCGATCCGTCTCGGCATCTGCATTTCGAACTGCTCTGCCGCGATGAGACGCCGGCACCTGCGCTCCGCGAGCTCTGCCGGATCGCGACTGCCCGCGTCGAGCCGGCAGGATCGACGATCAGACCGGCCCTGGCCGCCGTCGCCTGATGGAGGCGCAGGGCGTGCGGCGATCGTGGCGATGAGAGGAGAGTCGGGCCGATGCAGCAGAGCAAGCAGTTGTCGGTCTGCATAGCAGGGGCCACCGGGTGGGCCGGGCAGGCGCTGGTGCGTGGCGTTCTGGACGCGCCCGACCTCGCCTTTCGGCGAGAAGCCTCTCGGTGTCCCGGTCTACGCGACCGTGCCCGAGGCACTCGACGGGATCGACGTGCTCATCGACTGCACCTCCGTCACGGTGGTCAGGGAGAACGCGCTGGCGGCGATCGAAGCCGGCGTCTGCGTCGTCATCGGCACGTCGGGACTCACGGCTGCGGATTTCAACGACATCGATGAAGCAGCCCGCGGGATCGTGGCTGCCGGGAACTTCTCGCTGACGGCCGCGGTGTGCCAGGCCGCGGCACTCCTGGCGGCACGCCAGCTGCCGTAATGTCGGCCCGTAATGTCGGCCCGAGCGCCTGTCCGAGATCCGTCGGCCGGAGCTCGGATACCCCATCGAGGATCTCCGCGGTCCTCGCGAGGCACGAGGCGCCGACGTCGCGGGCAGCACTCCCGAGCCGTACGTTGCCGGGACCCTGGGCACCGCACCTCGTCGGCCTCACGCGCGGCCTCGACACGCTTCTGCTGCGTGGCGCAGGCCGGGAGACGTGACGTGACGGGGCGAATGCCGCGGCCCGGCGGGGCAAATGCCGCGGCCCGGCGGCGGTCAGGACGCGGTCAGGACGTGGCGCGCATGCGGGCCAGCCGTCGTGCACGGGCGACCATCGTGGGGTGACCAGACCGCCCAGCGGCCAGCCGCTGCCAGGTGATGACGCCGACGCCGGCGGCCACGGCCCCCGGAAGCGAGAAGCCGGCGACGGTCGGCCGCGTGTCACGCGAGAGGAGCTGCGCGGAGGCGAGGATGGACGAGGCCGCGATCAGGCCGTCGACGAGCTGATCGACCCGCCCGTCGGCATCATGCACGCGGAAGTCGACGCCGAGTTTGCCGCTGCGGATCTGCGCGAGGATCGCCTGCACGTCCTCCGGGAACTCCGCGACCAGCCGCTCATACTTGCCGGCCACGCGCGCGGCCTGCCGGGCCAGGTGCCGGGGGTCGTACCGCAGGGACATCATCTGGTGGACATACGGTGTCAGCAGCTCGGTGAGGCGAACCTCGGTTCCCACGCCGCGCCCCAGGCCCTGCAACAGCAGGAGCACGCGGAACAGCAGCGCCAGGTCGGCGGGCAGCACCAGTCCGTGGTCGCGCATGAGCTGCGTGGCGCTCCGAATAGCGCCGGCCATGTCGATCTGGCCGACGCCCACCATCAGGTAGCGGTTCAGCCACGTATCGACGTCATCGTTCAATCCTTCGATGACCATGTCGGCGGGCGGCGTCGTCATCTCGAGGATGACGTCGGTCAGCGCATCCACATTCCGCGTGCCGATCGCGATGACCATCGACTCCAGCTGGCGTCGACGGGTGTTGGACACGCGACCGACGTCGCCGAAGTCCAGGATCGCCAGGTGCTCGCTGTCCGGCAGCAGGAAGTTGCCCGGGTGCGGATCGGCGTGATACAGCCCGTCACGGAAGATCATCTCCAGGTAGATCTCGACGGCTCGGCGCACCAGGACGTCGACATCCCAGCCGACCGCCTCGATGCTCGCACGGTCGGTGAACCTCGCTCCCTCGACCATCGCCATCGTCAGGACGCGGGTACCCGACATGTCCGGGTACGGCTGCGGGATGACGACATCCTGTTCATCGGCGAAGTTGGCCTGGAAGCGTTGAAGGTTCGAGAGCTCCTGGCCGAGGTCGATCGCGACGCGCATCATCTGCTCGAACTCGCCCACCAGCACCGTCGGGCGGTATCGGACGATCTCCGCGTCCTGCTCCTCGAGGTAGCGCGCGAGCGCCTCCATCAGCTCAAGGTCGGAGCGGATCTTGCGGTCGGCGCCGTCGTGCATCACCTTGACGGCCACGGCGGTTCCATCCTTGAGCGTCGCACGGTGAACCTGCGCCACCGAGCCCGACGCGAACGCCTCGGACTCGAACGAGCCATAGAGCGCGTCGACCGAGCCGCCGAGCTCGCTCTCGACGAGCCGCTTGGCGATGCCGGGCGGGTCGGGCGGGACGTCGGCCCGCAGCTTCTCGAGCTCGGCCGCCACGTCCGCGCCGACGAGGTCAGGGCGCGTGCTGAGCATCTGCCCGAACTTGATCCACGTGGTCCCGAGCTCCGTCAGCGCACCTCGCAGGCGCTCGCCACTCGACTCCTGAAGGAGCGTGGGATCGCCGATGCGCCCGGCGACGGCAGCGGTCACCTGCGGAATCCCGTGGCCGTGTTCGACGAAGCGAGCGAACCCATACTTCGCAAGCACGCCGATGACCTCGTTCAAGCGCTCGCGCTGCCGCACGAACGTGCTGGTCAGGTCGTTCATGTTCGCCCATGGTTCCGCGGCGAGACCGGCCCCGCATCGTGGGCCCACCCGGGTCCGATCCGAAGTGTTTGCGCCCGCGGCTGCGGCCCCCGGCGGCCAAGGACTTCGGGGAGGGTCCGTGGTGGTCCACGATGCGAACCACCGGCTCGTTCGAGCACCATCGCCGAATGCCGATGCTCAAGTGCCCGCGCTGCGCGATCGCGCAGTACGCCGCGGCGTGGCATATCGAACAGCCGCGCTGCGTCGCGTGCGAGAGCCCGCTCGGCTGTCTGCGCTCCGTCTCGGGGACGCCCCGCCAGTCGCCGACTGGGAGCCGCGGCGCGTGGACACCCGAGCCTGGGTGGCAACCCGGGCCCGAGCCTCAGAGTTCGAGGGCCTGACAGCGGTCCACCCTCCGCCGACACCATTCCTGCTGGCGGGAATGCCGCGACACCAGCCGGCAGGGGAGGCGGATTGCTGGTGGTGTCGATGACAGGAGCCCGGCCGGTGGGCAGCATGGCGTTCGAACTCCACCGGCGAGGAGCAGCAGATGAGCAGCGCGACGCTTGCAGACCCCACGTACCGTCTCTCGGCTGGGCTGTTCGAGCGCGACGTCGAGCTGGCCACCATTGAAGCCCTGATCGGTGCCGCCCCCGACGGAGGCCGGCTGCTGGCGATCGAGGGCCCGTCGGGGATCGGCAAGACGGCATTGATCGTCGAGGCGCGGGCGCTGGGTGAGGCGGCGGGGATGCGGGTGCTGGCTGCGCGCGGCTCCGAGCTCGAATGCTCATTCTCCTACGGCGTGGTGCGGCAGCTGTTCGAGCCCCTGCTCGCCTGCCTGCCGGCGGCGGAGCGCGACGAGCTGTTCGCGGGCGCGGCGGGTCTGGCGACCCCTCTGTTCGATCCGGCCACGATGACGGGTGCGTCGGCCGCCGACTCGTCGCTGGCGACGCTGCACGGCCTGTACTGGCTGGCGGCCAACGTCGCCGCTCGCGGGCCGCTGCTGCTTGCGGTCGATGATCTCGACTGGTGCGATCCGCCCTCGTTGCGCTGGCTCGCGTACCTGCTGCCGCGGATGGAGAGCCTCGGCGTCCTGCTGGTCGTCGGTTCGCGGCTCGGCGAGCCGGGAGCGGAACCCGGGCTCGTCGGCCAGGTCGTCTGCGACCCGCTCGCGCTTCTCGTGCGGCCCGCTCCGCTGAGCCCGACGGCCGCCGCACGCCTCGTGCGCGAGCACCTCTCCCCCGAGGCCGACGACGCTTTCTGTGGCGCCTGCCACGAGGAGACGGGTGGAAATCCGCTGCTGTTGCGCGAGCTCGTACACGCGATCGCCGACGAGGGGTTGGCCCCGACCGAGGAGCACGTGGCGCGCCTGCGCGAGCTGGAGGCACGCGCCGGCTCGCGGACCGTCTCGGTCCGCCTGGCGCGGCTCACCCCGGAGGCGACGAGGCTGGCGCGGGCGGTCGCCGTGTTGGGCGACGACACCGAGGCCCTGCAGGCCGCCGCGCTCGCCGACCTCGACGAGCAGGCCGCCGTAGAGGCGACCGGCGCGCTGGCCCGGGTCGACATCCTGCGCCCGCAGCCGCCACTGGGGTTCGTGCATCCGATGATTCGAGAGGCTGTCTACGAGGCGCTCAGTCCCGCCGAGCGCGACAGCACACACGCCCGTGCTGTACGACTGCTCGACGAGGCGGGAGCTGAGCCGGAACGAATCGCTGCGCACCTGCTGCGCAGCTCTCCGGCCGGCGATTCACGCGCGGTCGCGGTGCTGCGCGAGGCAGCGCGCAGGGCGGGCTCGCGCGGTGCAGCCGCGAGCGCGATCGCCTACCTGCGCCGCGCGCTCAGCGAGTCACCCGCCGGCGCCGTGCGCGCCGCGGTGCTGCTCGAGCTGGGCTCCCTGGAAGTGCTGGTGAGCGGTGACGCCGCGGTCGAGCACCTCGGTGAGGCGCACGTGCTGCTCGAGGACCCCGTCCGCAGAGCCACGACCGCGCTCACGCTCGCCCGCCAGCTGACCGTTCTCGCGCGCGTCGATGAGGCGGTCACGGTGTACACGCACGCGCTCGACGGGCTCGACCGCGCCGATGGCGAGTTGGAGCGCCTGCGCGACGCCGGGTTGATCGACTGCGGCCTGCTCGAGACGGCACGCTATCCCGACGCTCGCGAGCGCCTCGAGAATGTCCGCCGCCGGCCCGCCGGCGATACGGTCGGCGAGCGGCTGCTGCTCGCCCTGCTCGCCCACCACGACGCGCGCTCCGGAGTTCCGGCCCAGGCGGTCGTCCCGCTCGCGCGTCGGGCGCTCGCCGACCGGACGCCCGTCACGCGGGACATTCCCGACGTGGCCTTCATTCTGCCCGCCGGCGTGCTCGCGATGGCGGACCTCGATGAGGCGCTGGCGATCTACGACGACGCGCTCGCGGAGGCACGCCTGCGCGGTTCGATCAGGATCTTCGCCGCCGCGAAGTGCTACCGCGCGCAGACCCTCGTGTGGCGAGGCGAGCTGAGCGAAGCCGAGGCCGAGTGCCGGGAAGCATTGGGGGGTGAAGCCGGCGGGACACCATGGCGATTCTCGGTGCTCCCGGCCGTCCTGCTCGCCGATGCCCTGATGGAGCAGGGCCGACTCGACGACGCCGCCCTCGCGCTGGCCGAAGCGGGTGCGCGCGAACCGGCACTCCGAGACGGCGAGCCCCTGCTCATGCTGCGCGACAGCCGTGCACGCCATCGCCTGCTGCGCGGCGACCTCGCCGGCGGTGTCCGTGAGCTGCTCGCCGTGGGCCGTGGCCTTGAGGCGATCGGCGCAGGCAATCCCGCGTTCGTGGCCTGGCGCTCGCAGGCCGCGCTTGGGCTCCTGCATCTCGGCGAACGAGACGAGGCCCAGCGGCTGGCGTGCGAAGGGCTCGAGCTCGCGCGCACCTGGGGCGCGCCACGCGCGCTCGGCGCGGCCCTGCGAGCCGCGGGCGTGGTGCAGGGCGGGCGAGCGGGACTCGCGCTGCTCGAGCAGGCCGTGCAGGTGCTCGACGGCTCCCCGGCGCGGCTCGAGCACGCCAAGGCGCGCACCGAGCTCGGAGCGGCGCTGCGCAGAGCCAAGCACCGCGCCAAGGGCCGCGACCAGCTTCGCCACGCGCTCGAGCTGGCAACCCTCTGCGGCGCCGCGCCACTCGCCAGGCGCGCCGAGACCGAGCTGCTTGCGACCGGCGCGCGCCCCCGGCGGATCTCGCTCAGCGGCGTCGCATCGCTCACTCCCAGTGAACGCCGCGTCGCCCAGATGGCCGCCGAGGGCCTGACCAACCGCGAGATCGCTCAGACCCTCTTCGTCACCACCAGAACCGTGGAAGTCCATCTCACCAGCACCTACCGCAAGCTCGACATCACCTCACGCTCCCAGCTCGCCGCCGAGCTCGGCCGAGGCGCCGGCGACGCTGCAGACGCATCACCGATCCTGCGAGACAGCCAAAGCACGCATCAAGGAGGCTCCCCATGTCTGATGAAGTAGGACGCAAACAGTCGCTCGCGGTGGTGTCCGAGCTGCGCACGCGCTTTGATCGCAGAGCAAAAGCGTGGAGCGCCTGGCGCTCGGCGGCCGACGAGGTCTGGGCGACCTGGGACGAGGTCTGTACCGCACCCGAGGACGCGCGCAGAGCGATGTACGACCAGCACGTGAAGGCGCTGGAGGACGAGCGGCTGGCGGCCTGCGAGCTCGCGGCGTACTGCTGCGACCTCGTGCTCGGCCGGGCGGCATGAGGGCCACGATCATGGAACTCCGACACCTGCGCTACTTCGTCGCCGTCGCCGAGGAGGAGAGCTTCACGCGTGCGGCAGAGCGGCTGTGGATCGCCCAGCCGGGGCTGTCGCAGCAAATCCGCGCGCTCGAGCGCGAACTCGGCGTCGAGCTGTTCGTGCGCCTGAGCCGCGGCGGCGCGCTGACCGACGCCGGTCACATCTTCCTGGACAGGGCACGCGTCGCGATCGCGGCCGCCGATGAGGCGCTCGCCACCGCCCGTGACGCTCGCGCCGGCTTGATCGGCCACCTGCGGATCGGCCTGAGCACCCAGGCACGCGGTGATCTCTGGCCCACGCTGATCGGCCCGTTCTCCACGGAGCGGCCTGGCGTGGAGATCACCGTCCGCGAGGCGCAGTCCGACACGCTGCTGCGCGACCTGCTCGACAGCCGTCTGGACGCGGCCATCGTGCTCGGGCCAGTCGTCGCTCCTGGAGTGCACTCGCGTCTGCTGCACGAGGCGACGGCGCAGGTGGCGATGAGCCCGCGTCACCGACTGGCACGACACGAGCGCATTTGCGCCGGCGACCTCGACGGAGTCGTGGTCGCAGTGAGCGGAGAGCGCGATGGCTCCATCTACGACGGGCGGGTGAGCTGCATCCTCGAGACGCTCGGCGTCCGCCACCGGTTGCAGGCGTCGGGCTACGGGCCCGCGATGCTGACGCCCGTGCACGCGGGCAGCGCGATCGCCGTGGTCGCCTCCGGGTCCGTCGACCCGGGCCCGCGGGTGGTGCTGCGGCCGCTGGAGCAGGCGCCCACCTTCCGGTTCGAGGTGGCGTGCTCATCCCGGATCGCGTCCCCCGTGGTTGACGCCTTCGTGGCGTCCTGCATGGAGGCCGTCGAGGGGCGCGTGTCCCGCCGGCTCGTCCCGGTGAACCTCCGACAGGAGGCGCTCGCAGCGTAGGCGCAATCAGGCTGACTGTGCCTCGTCGGATCGCTACGATGACGGCGCTGGTCCCGGAGGCTTCCTGAAACGGAGGGGACCGGCCGAGGAGGACGGACCCGATGCCACGCCCCGTGCGTACCGTTGTCGCCGCGTTCGCCACTGCCTCGACGCTCGGTGTCGTGGCGTGTGGGGGCGGCACCACGGGGCATGGCACCGCGACGAAGACGGTCGACGCGAGCCTCGTGAGTGGCAGGGCGGGAGGCACGCTGACCTCCCTCTGGAGCGGGGACGTCGACTCCATCGATTGCGGCAGTGCCTATTCGAACGGTGTCAAGGTCTGCCTTGCGACGCAGCGCGCGTTGTACGGGTATAAGCCGAACGACAGCGTCCACATGGTCCCCGACCTTGCGACGGGCCCGCCCGTGGTGTCGTCGGACGGCAGGACCGTCACGGTGAGAATCCGCAAGGGCGTCAGGTTCTCGCCGCCGGTCAACCGCGAAGTGACCTCCAAGGACGTCAAGTATGCGGTCGAACGCGCCTTCTTCAGCACCGTCCCAAACCCGTACGCGGCCGCATACTTCGGCGACATCGTCGGCGCCAAGGCCGGTGCGAAGCCGGGCACGATGCTCGACGAGGGCATCACGACTCCCGATGACCAGACGATCGTCTTCCATCTCAGCAAAGGGAGTGGCGGCGTCCTGGCCGCTGGGGCGCTGGGGATGGAGCTGACTGCGCCGGTGCCGCAGGAGTACGCGGCCAAGTTCGACCGGCAGAACCCGAACAGCTACGGCGAGCACCAGGTCGCGACGGGGCCCTACATGATCGAGCAGGATTCGTCCGGGAGAGCGACCGGCTACGAGCCTGGCAAGCGCATCAACCTGGTGCGCAACCCGAACTGGGACAGATCGACCGACTTCAAGCCCGCCTACCTCGATGACATCGAGATCCTCGAGGGCAACCAGGACGCGACGCTCGCCTCGCGGCGCGTCCTGGCCGGGCGGAGCATGGTCAACGGCGACTGGACCCCGCCACCGCCGATCCTCGAGAAGGCCACCACGAACTACAAGAACCAGCTCCTGATCGTCCCGGGCTCCACCGTGCGATACCTCGCGTTGAACACCAAGATCAAGCCGTTCGACAACCTCAACGTGCGCAGAGCGGTCATCGCGGGCTTCGACCGCAACGCACTGCGGCTTGCCCGCGGCGGCCAGTTGGTCGGCGACATCGCGACCCACTTCCTCGTCCCTGGTGTCGCCGGCTTCGACCAGGCAGGCGGGGTGAAGGGACCGGGTCTCGATTTCCTGAACGCGACCGGGAAGCCGAACATGAAGCTCGCTGGCGAGTACATGAAGCGGGCCGGCTATCCCTCCGGCAGGTACACGGGCAACGCGAACCTCCTGGAGGTGGGATCCAACGAGGGCAGCGAGCCCAACGAGGCTCAGATCGCCAAGGCGAACCTCGAGAAGCTCGGCTTCAGGGTGACGCTCCGCATCCTCAGCAAGAGCACGATGTACACGAAGTTCTGCGGGGTCCCGGCGGCGAAGGTTGCGGTCTGCCCGATCACGTACGGCAAGGACTTCGCCGACGGCCAATCGATGCTCGACCCAACGTTCAACGGCGAGAGCATCTCGCCGCAGGGCAGCCTGAACTTCTCACAGCTCGACGTGCCGTCCGTCAATCGGGCCATTGACAGGGCCAAGCTCCTCACGGACCCGGAAGCGCGTGCCACGGCCTGGGCCGACGTCGACAAGCTCGTCACCGCGCAGGCGCCCGCGGTGCCGTGGCTGTGGGACAAGTGGCCGTTGATCGAGTCGAAGAACGTCAACGGCGTCGCGAACCAGGTGACCGGGGCCTGGGACTTCGCCTGGACGTCGCTCAAGTGAGCGGCGCGCACGAGCTCGCCGAATTCCTGGCGGCCGTCCTCGCAGCTGAGAGCGAGACATCCGCCGCCACCGCGGTGGTCGATGGGGCGGCGCAGGCGCTCGGCGCCGACGCGGCCGTGATCGTCTGCGGCGGGGAGCTGGTCGCTGCGGCCGGCCACCCGGAAGGCCGTCCGCGACTCGACGAGCTCGAGCGCGTGCGGCCCGGCGACGCAGGCTCCCGGCTCCACATACAGGGCGTCGGTATACGCGCTGCGGCGGCGGTTGCGCTTGAGCACCCGCGCGGCGCGACGCTCGTGGTCGCGCGCCAGGATCCCCTCGAGCGCGACGAGGAGGGTCTGCTGCGCGCGATGGCGCGCGTCGCTTCCACGAGGTTGCGGATGCTGCGCGTCATCGGCGACGAGCGCACAGCGGCCGACGAGCTCGAGCGGTTCGCGGGCGAGCAGGCGGCGCTGCGCCGGCTCGCGACGCTCGTGGCCGACGTGGCCTCGCCGGAGGAGGTCTTCTCCGCGGTTGCCGAGGAGCTCGCGCTGCTGTCACGGGTGGACATCGTGAAGGTGCTTCGCTACGAGCCGGACGACTGCGCGACCGTCGTAGGCGGCTGGGGCGATCCCGAGGAGCACCTCCCGGTCGGGAGGCGCTTCGTGGTCGCGGGTGACGGCGTCGCGGTGTACGTCCGGCGGACCGGCCGGCCGGCGCGCGCCGCTCGGGTCGACGGCCCGCGCGGGTCGGTCGCCGAGTCCCTGAGGCGCGCCGGTGTGCTGTTCGCCAGCGGCGGCCCGATCCTGGTCGGAGGGCGGCTTTGGGGCGTGGTGATCGCCGCGCTGACCGGGCCGGGGAGGCCGCCGCAGGAGCCGTTGACGCTGGAGTCCGTGGTGGAGGACCGCATCACGGCGTTCATCGAGCTCGTCGCGACGGTTATCGCGAACGCCCTGGCACGAGCGGAGTTGCGCGCGGTCGCCGACGAGCAGGCGGCGCTGCGGCGCGTGGCGATATCGGTCGCGCGTGGCGCGCCGCCCGCCGAGGTGTTCGCCGCGGTCGCCGAGGAGGTCGGGAACCTCCTTGTAGCAGCCGACCTGGCACTGGTCAGCTGCTACAACCCCGATCGCTCGTTCGAAGTCGTAGGTGGCTGGAGCCGGGCCGGCCCGACAACCTTCGTCGGCGAGCGCATGGACGTCGGAGGTCACAACGTGACCACGCTCGTCTTCGAGCGTGGCGAGCCCGCGCGCGTCGATGACCTGACCGATGACCCCGATGCCGCCTTGAACGCAGACGCACGCGACGTTGGCGTACGCTCGTCGGCCGGCGCGCCGATCAGCGTCGAGGGCCGGATCTGGGGGGTGATGATCGTCGCATCGACGCACGAGCACGGGCTCCCCGCCGGCATCGAGGGCCGCCTCGCCGCGTTCACCGATCTCGCTGCCACCGCGATCGCGAACACCCAGGCGCGCGGGGAGCTGGGCAGGCTCGCCGCGGAGCAGGCCGCGCTGCGACGCGTGGCGACGCTGGTCGCTCGGGACGAGCCGCCGGAGGCGGTCTTCGCGGTGGTCGCCTACGAGACGGGCAGGCTGTTCGCCGCCGACGCGACGGGTGTCGTCCGGTACGACTCCGGCGGAGCCTTCACCTCGGTCGGCTCCTGGAACAGCGCAGGCCCATCCACCGAAGGAACCACGGCGGCTCTCGGTGGCCACAACGTGAGCACGCTCGTGTTCGAGACCGGTCGCCCGGCGCGGATCGACCGTTACGCCGCCGCCGACTCCGGCGAGGTGACGTCGATTGCACGCGGGGCCGGCCTGCGATCGGCCATCGGCGTGCCGCTCTTCGTCGAGAACCGGCTTTGGGGCTCCCTGCAGGTGGCGAGCTCTCGCGAGGCAGGGTTGCCGCCCGGGACCGAGGAGCGCCTCGCGGACTTCGCCGAGCTCGCGGCGATCGCGATCGCGAACGCGCAGACGCGCGCGGATCTACTCGAAGCGGCCGCCGAGCAGGCGGCGCTGCGGCGCGTTGCGACGCTCGTCGCGCAGGCCGCGCCGCCATCCGTGGTCTTCGCGGGCGTGGCGGAGGAGGTCGGCCGGCTGCTCTCCGCCGAGCGGGCATACGTCGAACGCTACGTGGGCCGCACGGTGACGAAGGTCGCCGCGTGGAGCGCGAGCGGTGAGCGCGTGCGGGACGGAGACCTCCGACCGTTCGGCGCAGGCAGCGCGAGCGCGCTCGTGAGCGAGACCGGGGATCCGGCGCGACCGGCACCGCGTCCCGACCACGTGCCCGAGACTGCTCCGGGCCTCGGCCTGCGCTCCGGTGTCGCTGCGCCGATCACCGTCGGGGGTCGCCTGTGGGGAGTGATCGGCGTCGACACGACGGGCGAGGAGCCGCTGCGGCCGGGCACCGAGATGCGCCTGGCCGAGTTCACCGAGATTCTGGCGACCGCGATCGCGAACGCCAACGCGCAGGCCGAGCTGACGGCGTCGCGCGCACGGATCGTCGCCGGCGCCGACGAGGCGCGGCGCAGGATCGAGCGCGACCTCCACGACGGCGCACAGCAGCGGCTCGTCACGCTCGCGCTCCAGGTGCGCGCCGCGCAGGCGGCGGTCCCGCCGGATCTCGACGAAATCGCGGCGGAGCTGGACCGGGTCGCCTCGGGGCTGACGGACGCGCTGGAGGAGTTGCGCGACTTCGCGCGCGGTATCCACCCGGCGATCCTTGCCGAAGGCGGTCTCGGCCCGGCGCTGAAGACGCTGGCCCGCCGGTCTGCCATCCCCGTTCAACTGCGCGTGGCCACCGCGGCCGACCTGCCGGAGGCGGTCGAGCTCGCGGCGTACTACGTCGTCTCCGAGGCGGTCACGGACGCCGCCAAGCATGGGACCGCGTCCTCGGTCACAGTCGAGGTCGAGGCCACCGACGGAGTCCTGCGCATCGTGGTACGCGACGACGGCGCCGCGTCGGCCCGCGGATCCGTTCTGACCGACCTCAGGGATCGCGTCGAGGCGCTCGGCGGCCGGATCTCCGTCGAGCGCCCGCGCAGCGCGCAGACGCTCGTCCAGGTCCGGCTCCCGCTCGCCGACGGCAGCGCTGGCCTTGACTAGCCGGTCCCGGCTGCGGCTGCGTCGTCCGAGAGCGGAAGCTCGACCGCGAGCAGCGTGCCCTGGCCCGGCTCGCTCTGCAGCGCCATGCGTCCGCCGAGCGCCTCGACCCGGTCCCTGAGCCCGCTGAGGCCGGATCCTCGAGTGAAGCGGGCGCCGCCGACGCCGTCGTCGCGTACCCGGACGCGCAGCACGTCATCGCCCGCGGCCACGTCGACGGCGAAGCTGCTCGCCTGCGCGTACTTGGTGGCGTTCGTCAGCGCCTCGGAGACGACGTAGTACGCCGCGACCTCGACCGGCTGACGGAGTCGACCCGTGGTTCGCACGTCCAGCACGACCGGAACTGCCGACCGGCGGGCGAGCGCCCCGAGCGCCGGACCGAGACCGCCTGCGGCGAGGACCGCCGGGTGGATCCCGCGCGCGAAGTCGCGCAACTCGTCGAGCGCGTCCGTGAAGCCGGCGGCGACGCGGTCGATCTCCTCCGCGAGCTCGGCGCGCTCGGCGGGGACTGCTGCCTGCGTGGCGCGCAGCTGCAGCGCGAGCGTGACGAGCCGCTGCTGTGCGCCGTCGTGGAGGTCGCGCTCGATCCTGCGCCTGGTCTCGTCCGCTGTCGCGAGGATGCGTGCGCGCGACGCCGTCAGCTCGGCCTGCGTCTCCGCGTTTGCGATCGCCGTGGCGACGAGCTCGGTGAAGTCGGCGAGACGCTCCTCCGTGCCGGGCGGCGCAGGCACGTCGCCTGCAGAGGCCACCACCATGAGACCCCAGAGACGGCCCTCGACGGTGATCGGCGCGGCGACGCCGGAGCGCAGACCCAGGTCCAGCGCAGCCGGGCGCAGGCGGTCGGGAAAGCGGTCGACCCGGGCCGGGCGCCCGGTGACGCGCACGAGCGCGGCCAGGCTGCCCGCGTCGAATGGGCGCCGGATTCCGACCGGCAGCCGCGCACCACTCGCGCTCCACGCGGCGATGATGGCCACCGTGTCGTCCTCCTGGTACCGGGCCATGAACGTGCGGTCGGGCGAGAGGAGCCGCCCGACCTCCTCGGCGACGGCCGCGAAGACGACCGACGGCGATGCGGCACGCGCGACGAGCGTGGCGACGCGCCGCAGCGCCGCCTGCTCATCGGCCACTCCTTGCAGATCCTCACGCCCCTGCGCGTTGGCGATCGCGATCGCGGCCAGCTTTGCAAAGCCTGCCAGGCGCTCCTCGGTGCCGGCGGACAAGCCGTCCTCGCGCGAACTCGCTACCTGCAGCGCACCCCAGCGGCGACCTTCCACGAGGATCGGCGCGCCGACAGCCGACCGCGCGCCGGGCCCGCGCGCAGCCGCCGTCACCGTGTTTCCCCCGCCGAGCGGGAACCGCGCGCCGAGGACGGTGTGGTCGCCGCTCCGGCTCCAGACGCCCACAGCCGTCGCCGTGGCGTCGGTCTCGTAGCGGACGACAACCGTCTCGTCGGCGGCGAACAACCCGCCCGACTCCGCAGCGACGGCCGCGAAGACCTCCGCCGGGGGCGCGTCACGAGCGACGAGCGTCGCGACGCGCCGCAGCGCGGCCTGCTCGTCCGCGACGGTCCCAAGCTCGGTCCGCGCCTGGGTGTTCGCGATCGCCGTCGCGACGAGCTCGGTGAAGTCGGCGAGCTGATACTCCACCCGGGGCGGGAGCCCGTCCGGATGCGACGACGCCACGATCATCACCCCCCAGGGCTGCCCCTCGACATTGATTGGCGCACCGGCGGAGGAGCGCGCCCAGTTGCGCGCCAGCGCGGTCGCCGGGGCGGCTTCATGGCTGAGATGGTCGACGCGCGCAGGCTCGTTCCGCTGAGAGACGAGCGTGCTCACGTTGTGACCGCCGAGAGGCACGCGAACCCCGACGAAGCTGGTGTCGCCGTCGCTGCTCCAGCCACCCACGAACTCGATGGCATCCTGGGGCTCGTACCGGCCGACCAGGGCGACGTCGGCTCCGAGGACGACACGTCCGACACTCTCGGCGACCGCGGTGAACACGACGCTCGACGGGCGGCCACGAGCGACGAGCGTCGCCAGGTGCCGCAGGGCCGCCTGCTCGTCGGCGACGCGCCGCAGCGCGGTGCGCGCTTCGGCGTTCGCGATCGCCGTCGCGACGAGTTCGGTGAACTCCGCGAGGCGTGTCTCGCTTCCCGCGGGCAGCTCCTGCGGCCGCGTCGAGGCAGCGATCGCGACGCCCCAGAGCTCGTTCTCGACGACGACGGGGCTCGCGACACCGGAGCGAAGCCCGAGGCTGCGGAAGTGGCTTGCGATCGAGCCGGGGGGCCCGTCAAAGCGCTCGACATGGACAGGCCGCCGCCGACGGAGGACGGCTCCGGCCAGACCTCCTCCCTCGACAATCAGGCGGGCGCCGACCCGGATGCGCATGCCCGGTACAGCCCACCCGCCGACGATCGTCGCCGTGTCGTCGGCCTCGTATCGGAGCACCTTCACGGCGTCGGCGCCCAGGCGATGCGCGATCTCGCTGGCGACGGCGGCGTAGAGGTCCTCGGGCGGCGTCGCGTCAGCTACGAGCGTCGCGACACGGCGCAGCGCTGCCTCGTCGCCCGCGAGCCGCTCAAGCCCCGCGCGGGCGGGGCGCTGGTCGTCGACGTCCCGCAGCGTCCGCATCGTCATGGACGCCACGCGGGCCATCCCTCGCAGCAGCTCGGCTTCCTCACCCGTCAGGGGCTCCCCTCGAGCGATCACGAGCGTCGCGCCCGAGGGATGCTCGAGCGATGCCGCCATCGGCGACACGGCCGCGCCGGAGCACTCCAGCTCAGCGGTCGCAGTCCCATCGAGGTCGCCGATCGCGCTGATGACCTCACTGCCGCACACGATGGCCGCCCCGTCCGCGCCGAGCGCCTCAGCCGCTCGTTCGACCGCCGCGATCGCGGCCGAGGTCTCGCTCCCCGCGGCGCAGACGGCCACCACGAACTCGGCGAGCTGCTGGGTTGACCACGCCGAAGTGCCCATGTCACCAGAGTTGGGCCCTGTCCGATCCGGTCCACGAACAGCGCGCACGTTGCACGGACGACCCCACCGATCTCGACCTCGACGACGGTACAGGACGGGTCACGCCTCGCCAACCCGCGACCCACTCGCTGTCAGGCCGTTGCAGCCAGCAGGAACCCAAGGAGCAGGGGTAGCCGTGCGACGAGATGGCCGCTGCCCGCGATGACCGCGAGGGTCATGAGCGCGATGGTTTGCGCATCACTGCGGACCGCTCGATGTGGCGGCAGAGGAGGCGAACGGATGCTGTATCCAAACGTCAAGTACTTCGGCTCGGCCCATCCGGACGACTGCGGCGCCGCGACCGTGCGCGAGCTGCACAGCCGTGTCACCGATGGAATCGACGTCCGCCTGATGTGGTGCGGGCGTGACGGGCGCATCTGGGTGGCCGTGTGCGACACCAAGACCGGTGACGCGTTCTCGGTGCCGGTTCAGGATGGCGAGCGCGCGCTCGACGTCTTCCACCACCCCTACGCCTACGCGGCCTCACAGAGCGCCGGCAGGGGTCGCACCGCGCGGCCCTTCGACACCGACACCCCGCTGGCCGCGTAGCCACACAGCACTCAGAAACTCATGGTCCGGCCAGCTGGAGACCAGACCGGCGACGAGGGCAGTTTCCGGGTAGCCGCAATGCCGAGCGCGCTCGAAGCTGCCACGCTGGGGCCGTGAACCTCCGATGCCTGATCGTCGACGACAACGCGTCGTTCCTCGAAGCGGCGACGGTGCTGCTCGAGCGCCAGGGCCTGACGGTGGCGGGTGTCGCGTCGAATGGCGCTGATGCGGTGCAGCGCGCGCGTCAGCTGCGCCCGGACGTCGCCCTCGTCGACATCAAGCTGGGCGGCGAGAGCGGCTTCGACGTCGCCGGGGAGCTGGCCGCCATCGACGGTGGCGCCCCGACCGTGATCCTCGTGTCCACGCACGCGGAGACCGACTTCGCAGACCTCATCGAACGTGCCCCGGCGGCCGGATTCGTGCCCAAGTCCGAGCTCTCGGCCGACGCGATCCGGCGGCTCGCCGGTTAGTGCGCGTCGAGGAAGGTGATCACGGCGAGCACGCGGCGATGGTCTTCGGTGCTTTCCGGGAGCCGGAGCTTGGAGAGGATGCTCCGTACGTGCTTCTCGACGGTGCCCTCAGTCACCCAGAGGAGATGCGCGATACCGGCATTCGACCTACCCTCGGCCATGAGCGCGAGCACTTCGCGCTCACGCGGGCTCAGCACGTCGAGCGGATCGTGGACCCGGCGCGCGGCGACCAGCTCCTTCACCAGCGCGGGGTCGACGGCAGAGCCGCCGTTGACGATGCGCTCGAGCGTCTCCATGAACTCGTCGACGTCGCTGACGCGGCTCTTCAGCAGATAGCCGCATCGCTGCCCGGTGGCGAGCAGGTCCATGGCGTGCTCGACCTCGACGTGCGCCGAGAGCACGAGAATCGCGGTCTGCGGTGCCTCCTCGCGGATCACGCGCGCGGCTTCCAGACCTTCGAGCGCGTACGCCGGCGGCATCCGGATGTCGACGATCGCGAGGTCGGGTGCGTGCTCGCGCACGAGCGCGAGCAGGTCCGGCGATGTCCCGCACTGACCGACGACCCGGAACCCGGATTGCTCGAGCAGGCTCGCGAGGCCTTCGCGGAGCAGGACGTCATCGTCGGCCAGCACGGCGCGCGTGCCCTTGGCGGGGCTCTGGTGTGGCGCCTCAATCGCCATAGCGGGAGTATCCCGAGATTTTGCTCGCGGGGTTGGAGTCCGCGGCGGCGGCGAGTCCTCACGCGTCTGCCACTGGACGCAGCGGGTCTTGCTGCGGTGCGAAGGGCGGCGCAGGTCAGCGCGATGAGCGCGCACGCGAGGACACAAGGTGGCACGCGACTCAACGCCGACGACGCCAGGGAAGCGATCTTCGGCTCCTTCGACGGGATGACCTCGACGCTGGGAGTGGTGGCCGGTCTGCTGGCGACCAAGTCCACGGCCCAGCACATCGTCGCAGGCGCGATCGGGATCGCGGTCGCGGCGACGATCGGCATGGGCGCCGGCCAGTATCTCTCCGACGAACGCCGCAGCCTGCGCCGCGCCATCGTGATGGCGGTGGCGACGCTGATCGGCTCGATCCTGCCGGCGATCCCGTTCTTCTTCGGTGCAACGACGGCCAGCGTGCTGGCGTCCCTGGCAATCACCGTGCTGGCCGCGTCGGTGATCGGCCACTACCGCGGTTATCTGGTCACCTACGCGATCCTGATCGTGGTCTCGGCCCTCACCGTCGGGCTGTCTGTCGCGGTCGCCTGATCCGCGGGCCTGCGCGCGACGTCCCACGGCGAGCATGAGCCCATACGCAGAACGCGGGCACAGGCCCGGCGGCGCCGGTGCGGCGCCGGACGTCCTCCTGCACACGCCGCCGCGCTCGGCGCGCGAGCACTCGCCCGCCGGTGTGGGACCTAGTTGTGGCCCTGGAATTCGCGCTCGGGCATCATCGGGCCGTCACCGGCCGGGTCGAGCACGCCCTGCGTGAACCAGTCGTAGCGCCCTTCGATCAGCCGCTGCGCCGCGGCGTAAGACGATGCGTCATCGTTGGAGAAGAGCGTCTGGAAGAGGGCGTCGGCCCGCCGGCGCGCCTGCCCGCAGAACAGATCGGCAAGCTCGAACACCTCCTCGCGGCGCTGAGGCTGCTCGAGCGCGATCGTCTGCGCGTGCGTGCACGCCGCGGCGATCGCGAACAGCTCGGCGCCGATGTCCACGACGCGTCCCAGCAGCGCGCCCTTCTGCTCGAGCTTGGCCTGGTAACGGCCCATCAGGCCGACCGTCGAGCGCGCGAGCTTGCGCGAGCCGCGCTCGACGTAGCGCACGTGCCCGGCGAGCTCGCCGAAGTCCGCGAACGATCCGGGCCGGCGGCCCTCACCCGTCACGAGCGTCGGGAGCCAGGCGGCGTAGAACCTGCCGGCACCGATCGCAGCCTTTGCTTTCACCTGTAGCGCCGTGTCGGGATCGAGGATGTCGCCGGCGATCTTGAGGTGCTGGTCGACAGCCTCGCGGGCGATCAGCAGGTGCATGATCTCGGTCGAGCCTTCGAAGACGCGGTTGATGCGCATGTCGCGCAGCAGCTGCTCGGCCGGCACGGGCTTCTCGCCACGCGCCTTCAGCGACGCGGCCGTCTCGTACGCACGACCGCCGCGGATCTGGACCATCGCGTCGACGGCCCGCCAGCCGAGCTCGGAGGTGTAGAGCTTGGCGAGCGCGGCCTCGATCCGGATGTCGTTGCGCTTGTCGTCCGCCATCCGGCTGGCCACGTCGGTGACCGCCTCCATACCGAACGCGGAACCGGCGATGAACGCCAGCATCTGCGCGACCTCGTCGTGCCTGCCGATCTGCTGACCCCACTGTCGGCGCTCGGCGGCCCACTCGCGTGCGATCTTCAGCGCGTAGCGGGTGGAGGCGGTGGCGATCGCCGGCAGCGACAGGCGGCCGGTGTTGAGCGTCGACAGCGCGATGCGCAGTCCGTCGCCCTCCCGCCCGATGAGGTTCTCGGCGGGAATGAAGACGTCGTCGAACACCGTCACCGAGTTCTCGAGGCCGCGCAGGCCCATGAACGCGTTGCGGTGGGTGACGGTGATGCCGTCGGCGTCGTAGGGGCAGATGAACGCGCTGATGCCGCCGCGGTGCCCGTCGGACCGGGGTACCACCGCCATGATCACGACGACGTCGGCGATCGCGCCGTTGGTGGCCCAGAGCTTCGTCCCGGACACGCGGTATCCGCCATCGGTCGGGATCGCGGCGGTCGCCAGGCGAGCGGGGTCCGAGCCGACGTCGGGCTCGGTGAGCAGGAACGCCGAGATGTGATCCTTTGCGACCTTCGGGAGCCAGTCGCGCTTCTGCTCCTCGGTGCCGAACATCCGCAGCGGCTCGGGCAGGCCGATCGACTGGTGCGCGCTGAGCAGGGCCGCGAGCGCGGCGTTCCAGGTCGCAGCGAGCGCAAGCGCCCTGTTGTAGTAGACCTGCGACAGGCCGAGACCGCCGTATTCCTCGGGGATCTTGATACCGAGGGCGCCGATCCGCCCCAGCCCGTCGAGCACGCTCGCGGGGATCGCGGCGTCGCGCTCGACGGCGAGCGGATCGACGTGCTCGGTCAGGAAGACGCGTAGGCGCTCCAAGAACCGCTCACCGCGCGCCACCGAGTCGGCGGGCAGCGCGGGTTGCGGGTGGATGAGTCCGAGCTGGAGGTTTCCCATGAAGAGCTCGCGCCCGAAGCTCGGCTGCTCCCAGTCGGCCTCGCGGCTCGCCTCCGCGACTCGCTTTGACTCCTGATAGCTCGGTTGTGCGCTCATGGACTCGTTCTACGCGATTCCCGCCGGGCGAGGTGCGGGCAGATGCCCCGTGCAACTCGGCCGCCGTGGGCAGCTGCACCCGGGTCAGTCGCCGCGCCAGCGCAGCAGCTCAAGCGCGAGGCGCACGTCGAGCCCGTTGCCGGCCAGCGGCTGCGGGAGCAGGCCGTCGGCGCGCCCGATGCGCTTGAGGACCGTGTTGCGATGCGTGTACAGCAGGGACGCCGCACGGGCCGCGTTGCAGTCCTGCTGGAGGTAGACGCGCACGGTCTCCAGCAGCTCGCCATCGGCGTGGCGCAGCTCCCCCAGCGTCGCGGTGACGAACGCTGCGGCGCGCGTCTCATCCTGCGAGGCCAGCGAGACCACCTGCACCGCGGCGTACGTCGTGAAGCGCGGTCCGTCGGGCGCTCGCATCAGCAGCCGCTGGGCCGCCAGCGCCTCTGTGTGGCTGTCGCGGAAGCCGTTGACACCCGGCAGCGCGGAGCCGAGTGTGACCCGCACGCCGGCCGGGACGAGCTCGGCCAGGGCGCGCAGATCGTCCAGGCCCGGCGCGACAGCGGAGATCCATGCCCACAGCGCGCTCGTCCCCGCGGAGACCGAGAAGGGTCGTCCCGCGCCCAGCGCCCGCGCGAGCACTCCGACGGCGTTCTCGAGCTCGCCCTGCTCGAGCGTCTGCTCGTCCGACCACGCGATCACCGCAGTGTGGGCGCGACCGAGCTCGTACCCGAGGCGAGCGCTCGCGCGAGCCTCTGAGATCGGCGCTCCGTCGAGGATCAGCATGACCGTCTCGCGGCGGCGGGCCAGCGCGCCGCCGATCAGCTCGTCGCGCTCCAGCTCCATCTGCGCGGCGATCTTCGCCAGGACGCCATCGACGAAGGCGAACAGCGAACGCGAGCCCACGTCGAGCACCGCGATGAGCTCGTCGCCGTCGAGTCCCTCCTCGCGCGCGCAGCGCATCCACCCAGCCCACACGACGTTCTGGCCAAGCCGGTACGAGCTCAGCAGCGCGTCGCGTTCCATGCCGCGACGTACGACATCGCGTGCGAGGTCGAGTGCCTGCGGCGGCACGTCGACGCTGACCAGCGCCTCGGGTCGCGCGACCATCGCGGTGACCCATCGCGTCACGTTCGCGCTCGTGCTCTCGCGCGTGCGCGCAGCCAGCACCGGGTCGGACTCCAGCGCCGGCAGGGCGTCGAGGATCGCCGCGTTCGTGCTCCGGATCAGCTCATCCAGGTCCGCGTACAGGCGCTCCGCGACCGAGCGGATCTGCTCGGCGACCAGCGGCGTCGGCGGCACCCAGGTGCTCGGGACGGACACGTGCCGACAGTACGCCGATCCGGCGGCCAGCGCACCCCCCCGAGCCCGATTCGTAGGCAGATGCACCCCGAAGTTCCGCACTTCCCCTGGGACGGTTGTCCGGCCACGCGACACGTCGCGAGTCACATGCCAACAGGAGAGCCGATGCCCGCATCCGACACCCGTCAGTCACCGAGCGTCCCCCTGGCCGCGCTTCCCGAGGCGCGCGCGGCGCTCGCGCCCGACGCGCCGTGCGTCGCCGACGAGGCGATGCGGCTCGACAACGCGGCGTTCGCCGACCGCGTCGCTCGCGCAGCCGCGCTCCTCACGCGCCTCGGTGTCCGTGAGGGTGACGTGGTCGCCGTCGTGCTCGCCAACCGGGCTGAGCTGATCATCTCGCTGTTCGCCGCCTGGCGCCTCGGTGCTGCCATCACGCCCGTGAACCCGTCGCTCACGGCGACGGAGATGCAGTACCAGGTCGACGACGCCGGGGCCAGGGTCGTGATCGGCCGCGGCCTTGAGCTGAACGCCAAGGTCGTCGGCGTCGAAGAGCTGGCTCGCGAGGCGCCAGCTGCCGGCAGTCGAGCGGACGTCGATCCGGCCGCGCTCGCACTGCTCATCTACACCAGCGGCACCACCGGCAAGCCGAAGGGCGTGATGCTCGACCACGCGAACATCGCCGCGATGTGCGCGATGGCGTGCGCCGGGCTCGGCATCACCGATTCGGATCACAGCCTCCTGATCCTTCCGCTGTTCCACGTCAACGGCATCGTCGTCGGCACGCTCACGCCGCTGCTTGCGGGCGGTCAGGTCACGATCGCCGGGCGCTTCAGCCCGAGGACGTTTCTCGGGCTCGTCGAGCGCGTCCGGCCCACCTACTTCTCGGCGGTGCCCGCGATGTACGCGATGCTCACCACGCTGCCAGACGTCGCGAGCGACACGTCGTCGCTGCGCCTCGTCGTGTGTGGCGCCGCGCCGATGCCCGCGGAGCTGATCGCGCGCGTCGAACGACTTCTCGACGTCGTGCTCGTCGAGGGCTATGGACTCTCGGAGGCGACGTGCGCCTCGACGCTCAACCCCTACGACGGCGTCCGCAAGCCCGGGACCGTCGGCCTGCCGCTGCCGGGACAGGACGTCCGCGTCGTCGATGAGCACGGCAACGAGCAGCCCCAGGGGGAACGCGGCGAGGTCGTCATCAGCGGACCCAACGTGATGCGCGGCTACCTCGGCAGGCCCGAGGAGACCGCGAAGACGATCATCGACGGCTGGCTGCACACCGGCGACGTCGGCCTCTTCGACGAGGACGGCTACCTGCGGATCGTCGACCGCATCAAGGACATGATCATCCGCGGCGGGGAGAACATCTATCCCAAGGAGGTCGAGTCGGCGCTCCACACCCACGAGGGTGTTCTGGAAGCCGCCGTCGTCGGCCGGCCCGACGAGGTCCTCGGCGAGGTCGTCATCGCCTACGTCGCGCTGCGCCCCGGCGCCGGCGCCACACGTGACGAGCTGCACGAGCTCTGCGCCGCGCGACTGGCCAGGTACAAGCGGCCGGTCGCCATCGAGCTGCTGAACGAGCTGCCCAAGAACCCCGTCGGCAAGCTCGACAAACCCGCGCTGCGCAGGTTGGCGCAGACCCTCGATCACGACAACTAGGAGGAGCGACACCATGGGCCTGACCACAGGAGCATTCCCGCCGGTCGATCCGGCGACCTTCATGCAGAAGCCCTACCGCGAGCGCACGCGGATGCTCGCCGCACACTGGGTCGACCACGGCTTCGGCGCGCCGAAGACCACCGGCCTGGTCTATGCCGCGAAGCTGCTGTTCTTCTACGTCCTCGGTGGTGTCCTCGTCGCGACACTCAGCTCGGGACTCGATCCGCTGCACCCGTCAGCCTGGTGGGACGATCCGATCGTCTGGCAGAAGCTCGTGCTGTGGACGGTGCTGCTCGAGTGCCTCGGCGTCGCCGGCTCGTGGGGCCCGCTCGCCGGTCACTTCAAGCCGATGACGGCCGGCTTCCGTCACTACGCGCGGCCGGGCACGATCCGCCTGCCGCCGTGGCCGGACCGGGTCCCATTCACCAAGGGTGATGAGCGCACCCCGTTCGACGCGCTGCTGTACGTCGGCGTGCTCGCGAGCATCGTCGTGGCGCTGCTCGTCCCGAGCGCCGCCGACGGCATGATCGCGACCGGCGCGATCGTCCCGATCATCGTCCTGCTCGTCGCGCTGGGCCTGCGCGACAAGGTGTTCTTCCTCGCCGCCCGCAGCGAGCAGTACCTCCCGGCGCTGATCTTCTTCGCGTTCTACCCGTTCGTCGACATGATCGTCGCGGCGAAGCTCCTGATCGTGATCGTCTGGACGGGTGCGGCGTTCTCGAAGTTCGGGCGCCACTTCGCCAACGTCATCCCGCCGATGGTGTCCAACACCCCATGGCTGCCCAGCAAGCAGATCAAGCGCCTGCACTACCGCAGCTTCCCGGAGGACCTGCGCCCCTCGGAGCGCGCGGTCGGCCTGGCCCACGCCGGCGGGACCTTCGTCGAGTTCGTGACGCCGCTGATCCTGCTGTTCTCGCAGAACCACACGGTCACGGTCGCCGCGGTCGTGCTGATGCTCTGCTTCCACGCGTTCATCATCTCGACGCTCCCGCTGGCAGTGCCGCTGGAGTGGAACGCGCTGTTCATGTACATCGTGGTGTTCCTCTTCCTCGGCTACCCCAACAACGCGGGCTACGGCCTGGGCGACATGGACACGACGCTCTTGATCGTGACGGTCGCAGGGCTGCTGTTCTTCCCGGTGCTCGGGAACCTGCGGCCTGACCTCGTCTCGTTCCTGCCCTCCATGCGCCAGTACGCGGGCAATTGGGCGACGGGGATGTGGGCGTTCGCGCCCGGCGCCGAGCAGAAGCTCAACGACAACATCGTCAAGGCGGCGCAGATGCAGAAGAATCAGCTGACGGAGATGTTCGGCGAGCGCGAGGCCGAGGTCGCGCTGCAGCAGCTCCTTGCGTGGCGCGCCATGCACAGCCAGGGCCGCGGACTGAACTCGGTCATGATCAACCAGCTCGGTGACGACATCGACACGTACACGCTGCGCGAGGCGGAGTTCTCCTGCAACGCGATCGTCGGCTTCAACTTCGGCGACGGGCACCTGCACAACCACCGGCTGATCGAGGCGATCCAGCGGCGCTGCCGGTTCGCTCCCGGAGAGTTCATCGTCGTCTGGGCCGAGTCCGAGCCGCTGGGCAAGGGCCGCCAGCAGTACCTGGTGATCGACGCGGCGGTCGGGATCGTCGAACGCGGCAGCTGGGCCGTCAAGGACGCCGTGGCGCAGCAGCCATGGTTGCCGAACGGCCCGATCCCCATCTCGGTCGACTCGCGCATGGACGGCTACAGCCGCATGCGCCACGACCGCCCGACGACGGCCGTCACGCCGGGACCGGCGTCGGCGCTGCTCGAGGGGATGGTGGTCGCATGACGACCGCCGTCGTGGTCGGCAGCGGGCCGAACGGGCTCGCTGCCGCTCTCACCCTCGCCGCCGAAGGCGTCGACGTGACGATCCTCGAAGCGTCTGATCGCCTCGGCGGCGGTACGCGGTCGAGCGAGCTGACGCTGCCGGGCCTGATCCACGACGAGTGCTCGGCCGCTCACCCGCTGGCGATCGACACGCCGTTCTCGCGGCGCTTCGACCTCGCCGGCCACGGGCTGACGTGGCGCTGGCCCGAGGTCCAGTACTCCCATCCGCTCGACGGCGACGCCGGCGTCGCGGCGTGGCGGTCGGTCGACCAGACCGCCGTGGAGCTCGGCGAGCGCGACGGCGAGCGCTGGCGCTCACTGTTCGGGGCGCTCAGCGACCGTTTCGACGACATCGCGCAGGACTTCTGGCGCCCCGTCCTGCATCTCCCCACTCATCCGATCCAGCTCGCCCGCTTCGGCGCGTACACCGGACCTCCGGCCGCGCTCGTCGCGCGGCGCTGGAAGACGCCGGAGGCACGGGCGCTCTTCGCCGGCGTCGCCGCGCACGCGTTCCGGCCGTTCAGCGCGCCGATGTCCGCGGCGATTGGCGTGACCCTCGGGACGGCCGCGCACCGCTACGGCTGGCCGGTCGCCGAGGGCGGCTCAGCGGCGATCAGCACGGCGATGATCAGTCTGCTCGAAGAACACGGCGCCAAGTTCGAGACCGGCGTGCAGGTCGGCTCACTCGACGAGCTCGGCACGCCGGACATCGTGATGCTCGACGTCGCGCCCCACGCGGCCGTCAAGATCGCCGGCGACCGCATGCCCGGACGCGTCGCACGGGCGCTGAGGAGGTACCGCCACGGACCGGGGGTGTTCAAAGTCGACTTCGCCGTCCAGGACGGCGTGCCCTGGCGGCACGAGGCCTCGCGGCAGGCCGGCACCGTCCACCTCGGCGGATCCTACGAGCAGATCGCCGCGGCGGAGCGCATGACCTGCAGCGGCCGGATGCCCGACAACCCCTTCGTCCTGGTCTGCCAGCAGTATCTGGCCGACCCGACGCGCTCGAACGGCGACGTCCACCCGCTGTACGCCTACGCGCACGTCCCCGCGGGCCACTCCGGGGATGCGACCGAGCAGATCATCGCGCAGATCGAGCGCTTCGCCCCCGGCTTCCGCGACCGGATCCTCGCCACGCACGTTCGCAGCGTCGCCGCGATGCAGGAGCACAACGTCAACTACGTCGGGGGCGACGTCGTCACCGGGTCAAACGACATGCGACAGCTCGTCTTCCGTCCGCGGCCGGCGCTCGACCCGTACAGCACCGGCATCGCCGGCGTCTACCTCTGCTCGGCCGCGACACCTCCCGGAGCAGGCGCCCACGGGATGTGCGGATACAACGCGGCCGGCTCGGCGCTTCGCAGAATCGGTCAGCCGACAACCACGCCGGTGACGTCGGCTGCAACGCTCGTCAGGGCGACCGCTGACGTCAAGGATCGCGACCGGCCAGCTCGTTCAGCGCCGTGAGGGAGGGCGCGAAGTAGTACGCGCCGCTGACCGGTCGCGAGAAATCGGTCAGGCGATCGCGAGGACCGTCGGGAGCGGCGCCGAACATGCGCGACAGCATCCGGTCGTAGCGTGACCGCGCGGAGCTGAAGGCCACGAAGTTGAGCCCGGACTCCTCGGCGGTCCCGTACGGCACGCTGCGGCGGAAGATCTCGAGTTCCTCGCCGTCCACGGTCGTCTCGACGCGCGCGATGTGCGCGTTGGCCGGCTTCTCGCCGGGAGTGAGCTCCGTGCTGTCGGCCTTCGTTCGGCCGAAGACACGCTCCTGGTCCTCCAGCGAGAGCCGGTTGAAGGCGACGAGGTCGTGGACCCAGCGCATCGTGAGCACGTGACTGCCGCCCTGCCCCACAGCGCCGGGAGGAATGAGCGCGACGTCGCCGGCGCGGGCGACCTGCGGGTTGGCGGTGCCGTCGATGAAGCCGGTGATGTCACGGCCGCCCCGATAGGTGAACGCCTCCTGCTCGGCAGCGACGCGTGCCGTGCCACGCAGGAGCTCGGCGGCAGCCCGGGCGCTCTGCCAGGTGACGTCCGGCTCGGCCCCGCTGATCCACAGCCAGGCATCGTGTTGCGTGGCGGGCGCGGCGTGACCGTCGCTGCCCGTGACCGGTTCGAACGCGGCGAGGTCGTCGGGCGCCGCCGCGGGCGCCGCGCCGCGCCAGGCGTCGGCGCCGAAGGCGATCACGAGGTTTACGCCGCCCGCCGACACGTCCGGCGTCCGCAGCCGGCGGAAGGCCACCACGGCCGCGGCGGGCGTGATGCCCGCTTCGAGGTCGAACTCGAGGAAATGATGGGCGTGCGTTCCCTGGGCGAAGATGCCGAATTGGGGCAGGACGAAGCCGCCTGGCGTGGTCGCGTGCATCGCTGGCGTCAACCTAGCCAGCACGTTCCCCTAAGTGCAACACCGCACGCCGCGCCCGCCAGAATCGCTCCGCATGGGTCGCCCGTCCGCAACGTCTTGGACACCGGCTCGATCAAGACGAGGATCGGCTCACACCCACCCGACCAGAAGGGGTTCGAATGGCTCTCTCAGACCAGCTGGCGACGCTCTCGGAGCGCGCGAAGGAGGCGGAGACGCGCACCGCTGCGGCACAGGACAAGGCCAAGGCCGACCTCGAACGGGACGTCACCTTACCCGCGTATCGGCTCAGGCGCGGGCCAAGCAGCTCAGCGAGCGGGCCGAGGCATCCAGAGGCAAGGTCTCGGACCGCTGGGCCGGCGTGCGGGACGCTTGGGATGCGCGCGTCGCCGCCATCCGTGAGGACATCGACTACAAGAAGGCGGAGCACGCCCTGGACAAGGCCGGCCGGGTGGCTGATGAAGCCGAGGACGACGCGCTCTTCGCGATCGACTTCGCATACGCGGCAATCGAGGAAGCTGAGTACGCCGTGCTCGAAGCCAACCTCGCGAGGATCGAAGCGGACGAGCTCGCAGCCACGGCCCTGACGGCCCGATCCGAGCGGGTGCCGCTCCTCGGCGGCCCGAGCCTTGCCGGCCTCCATATGCGCCCGGACTTCAGACACCCCATATCCGGCGGTAGTTCGCCCGGTAGCCGCTCGGTGGATCGAACACCGCGCCGCTGGGCATGTCGGCGTGCGTGATCAGGCGCGGAGGAGCGACGTAGCCCGATGCCGGCTGCCGCGCGCGAGCACGGTTCAGCTCGTCGATCAGTTGCCAGCCCTGCAGATTGAGCGGTTCGGCGATCGACGCCTTCTGATAGTCGCCGGCGCGAATCCGCTCGAACTCCGAAGCATCGCCGTCCCCTGCCGCGATCGAGAACGGCGGATGGTCGCCGCGCACGCCCGCACCGAACAGCGCGTCGCGCGCGCCAGCGACGTAGGCGCCGTTGACAGTCAGCAGGTAGCGGAGGCGGTGCCCGTATCGCTGCATGAGCGAGGTGACGATGGGAGGCGTGCGGATCTCGGCGGTCGCGATCGGGGTGTCGACCACCTGGAGCACGGAACAGCGGCGGCGCCGACGTCTCGGGGCTGCCCGCGTTGGCGGACACGTTGCGAAACCCCGCATCGATCTTCGTCGGGACGGCTACGCCGGTCCAGACGTTTGCAGGCCGACGCGGGTTCTTCGTGGTGCAGGGCGCACGCTTCGGCCGAGGCCCGCGAAGTCGGGGCATCCTCGTCGTGTTCGTCCCCGCCGGCTGGCTGAGCCGGTTCGAGAGCCGCTTCGTGCGGAAGGACGGCGCGCTCCGCTGGCTGCAGTGGAACATGCGGGCGCTGCCGGATCGGGGGCTGCTCTACGCAGCTGCGCGGGACGTCACCGACACGCGAAAGCTCGTGGACGAGCAGGCGGCTCTGCGGGCCGTGGTCGACCTTGGTACCGACGAGCGGATGCCGGAGCGCATCGAGGTGACCGCGTTCTATGTCGCCACCGAGGCACTGACGAACGCCGCCAAGCATTCGGATGCCTCCATGTTGCGCGTCTGCGTGGAGAAGATCGACGGGAACCTGCGGCTCTCGATCAGCGATGACGGGGTCGGGGGAGCGGACCCCGCCGCCGGCTCCGGCCTCGTCGGCCTCAACGACCGCGTTGAGGCCGCCGGCGGCGCGCTGACCGTCCGTAGCCATCCTGGCCAGAGCAAGGTGCCCGCAATCGTGCCCCGCAGCGTCGGGAGTCGCCGCGCGAACCGGCGCGCCCGCAACCCGCCGCCGCGGCCGCCCGAGACACGAACCCGGATTGCTCCGGCACAGCCGCCAGCGAACACGGCGGTGCTCCGCCACCCAAAGGGCACCAACGAGCCCGCGCGGCTCGGGAGCGCGACCCAGGCACTCAGACCATCACCCGTCGGGCGGCTCGAAGATCCGGAACGCGTGTCGGCCGGCGAGCTCGTCCGGGGATCGCAGCAGCGCACGGCTGGGCCTCCTCGAAGCGATACCCGACGCCGTGGAGCGTGCGGATACCTGGCGACGCGAGCTTGCGGCGCAAGTTCGCGATGTGGGTCCGCAGCAACTGCGCGTCGTGCACGTGGCCCGGTCCCCAGACCTGTCGGAGCAGGGACGCATGCGTGTGTAGGCGACCCCGGTCGCGCAGGAGTACGCCGAGCAGGCGAAACTCGATCGGCGTGAGATGCACCTCCTGGCCATCCCGATAGACCGCGTGCCGCGCGAAGTCGACGGCGAGCCCGCCCTCAACCTCGATGCGCTGGTCCCGAGTGCCACCTTGAGCCCGCCGCAACGTGGCGCGCACCCGCGCAACAAGCTCGCGCGGGGCGAACGGCTTGGTCACGTAGTCGTCCGCGCCGGCGTTCAGTGCACGGACCTTGTGGTGCTCGTCGTCGATCGCCGACAGGACGATGAGCGGGATCGTGCTCCACTCCCGCAGTCGTCGGCACAGGTCCACGCCGTCAGCGTCCGGCAGCGCGAGCTCGACGATCGCTGCAGCCGCCGGGCGAAGCGCCGCCGCATCGAGGGCCGCCTCGGCCGATGCCGCCGCTTCGACCCGGAAGCCGACGTCACGCAGAACCACGCGAAGCGCGCGCACCGTGCGTGCGTCGGCATCGCAGACGAGAATTCGTTCGACGGGAGTGACAGCGCTCTCCGGCATCAGCGCCCGCTGTGCTGTCGCCGGCAGGCCGCACAGCCGACGTGGACGCCAAGACCGTCGATGTCCATCACGCGGCCATCCTCGGCGAGGTCGCCGGCAGAGGGCGCACCCGCGCGATGCGGCTCGGGCCCGTCGCCTTGGGCTTCCTTCGGAGCGTTGTGGTGACGTTCGTTGACACGGCGGGTTCCTTGGGTCTCGAGTCACGAAGTGCTTACCGCCAGACCGCGACAACGGCAAGAACGGCGCCACTCGAGCCCATACTGCGTGCTTACTGCGGTCCTTTGTCTTCGGCGGCTCTGCGGCGCAGAGCTCTGCCGATGGCCGCGGCTCGTCTCGCCGCCGTCCTCCCAGTCCTGCGTGGTCGGCGAGACGAGCTCGGGACGCCCCCGCACTCGCCCGAGCCAACATCGGCGTCGCGATCGGCGCCGGCACCGACGTCGCGATCGTTGGTCAACTGATCGTGATCACGTGCGTCAGCACAAGCACTACGACGGTGCCGACGATCGTCACGAGCAGCGAACCGAGCCAACCCAGCCGGCTCGAGAAGAAGACGAACATTCCGCTCTCCCGTCGGGAAGTCACGCTTCCCTATCGCTTTCGTTCCTTGCCGCCCACGAACAGCTCGCGCCAATCGCTCTCAGAGACGTGGACGCCGTGCTCGCGGGCCGCGCGCTCGATGCGCTCCCAGGCGCGTTCGCGCTCTGCGTCGGTGACACCTTCCACCTGATCGAATCGCGCGACAGCGTTGCGCACGTGCGCGGCGTCGACGAGGGGCTCCTTGCGCTGCTCGGAGAACGCAAACGCCTTATCGGGCAAGCGATCCCGCTCCGCGGTGGTCATGCCGCGCGAGGCGCGTGGAACATCGACCCCGTGCGCGCGGTCGCTCTGCACCTCGCGCGCCTTGGCGATGTCATGCGGTGCCGCCGCCTTCTGCTTCTCGGTCGCCATTGCTCTTCCTGAGTCGTGGGCTGTGGGAGCCCGGCCGAAGCCCCGGCGAACCGGAGACCTGCTGCGGCACTCCAACACCACTCTCCGGCCGCCACGGTCCGCGCGCCAGTCGAGCTACCTCTTGCGCTCCGGCACCCGGTTATGTCCCGCGCTGGGTTGCGGCAGGGAGCCTTGCGCCAAAATCAGGCGAAGATGCCGACCTCAACATGCTCAGGAAGCGTTTGCGCGCCTGTAGCGCAGCCGGAGCCTCCCGACCGCCGCGGCGGTCTGATCGACGAATCGGAGGTCTCCCGGGATGCCCTCGCGGGCGTCGTCCGTCTCGGGTGATGCTCATGAGGACCGCACCGCAAGCGCGCTGGGACCCGTCCAAGGACGACTCGGTCGTTTGTGACGCGAGCGCCCTCCCACGTCACAAACCCAGCGCACTCCAGTGGTCTCCCTGGACTCCCGAGCTACCGGCTCGACGGCGCGCGCCGCTTGAACAAGCCAAATCCCTCTGACGGCATCGCCGACTGAAAATCGTGGTGTCCCCGGTTCGAGTCCGGGTCTCGCCATTGCGAAGGCCCCGTGTCGCCGATGCTCGCGGGACCCACGACGGCCCGGATTGCGGCTAGCGTCGGAACCGATGGCGGAGGCCGAGAAGATCCTGTCCGCGGCGGTGGAGGCCTACCGCGCCGGGCTCGGTGAGCGGCTGGTCGCCGCCTACGCGCTGGGCAGCCTGGCCCACGGCGGGTTCAGTCCGCTCGTGAGCGACATCGACCTCGGGTTGGTGCTCGCCGATCCGGTCCAGCCGACCGACGCCGATGCGATCCAGGCGATTGCCGAGGCCCGGAAGCGCGCCGGCCCGCCGCTGGCCGAGCGGCTCTCGGTCTTCTGGGGTACGCCGTCGACGCTGCGCGGGGCGGACGGTGGGCGTTTCCCACCGCTTGACCGGCTCGACCTGATCGCGAACGGGCGCCTGCTCGCCCGCGTCGATGCGCGCGACGATCTGCCTCAACCAACGGCTGAGGAGCTGCTGATCAGCGGGGCGCAGTTCGCGCTGGACTTCCTGGCGGGCATCCGTACCGACACCGCGCCGGTCGCCGCCGGGCTCGGATCGATGCGTCCCGCCACAGGCGAGGCGATCAGCGAGGTCCGCGATCCGGAGCTGCTGCTCACACGGGGGACGCGGCGCGTGACCAAGCTCGTCCTGTTCCCTGTCCGCTTCATGTACACCGCGGCGACGGGCCAGGTCGGCACCAACGAAGACGCCGCCCGCTGGTACCTCGCGCTCGCCGGCGCCCCTGCCAAGTCGCTCGTCGACGCCGCGCTGGAATGGCGAGCGCGGGACATCGAGGACGCCTCGACCGCAGGCCCGCTGCTCCGCGAGCAGCTCCTTCCGCTCTACCAGCAGTACATCGACGACCGCATCGAGCGCCTCACCGTCGCAGGCGCCCCGCACTTGGTGCGCGGCTTCAAGGAATGGCGTGAGCTGCTCACCGCCAGGCCGGGCCGGCTTCCCGACCCGCCGGATGCATGACCACCTGGCCTCTCCCCTGACCTCGCGGTCGACACTGACGCACCTGATCGCGGCGGCGGCTCTCGTCGTCGCCCTCGCCGGCTGCGCCGGCCAGACCCGCTCGTCGGCGACGCGCTGCGCGGGCAGCGCGGCGCTGTGCGACCGCCGGCTCGACGAGCTCGTGTTCGCGGCGACGCACAACTCCTATGCGGCCTCCGTCACACCCAGCCCGGCTCACCGTGGGCGCCCGGTGGTTCGTGGCCTGGGAGGATGGGCGAGGTGCCTGATCCGTTTGCGGAGCGCGACCAGCTCGACCCTGCACTGGAGTTTGCGGCGGGCGTCGCGCGGCGTTACCTGGAGCGCATCCGCGACGAGCTTGTGCTGAACCCCGACGCGGAAGCTGCGATCGGAGGGTGGGGTGATCCGATGCCCGAGGAGGGCGTCGGATCGTTGGACGCGCTCAGAGAGCTTGCCGATCGCGCGGATGAGGCGGCGACGCGCTCGAGCGGGCCGCGGTTCTTCCATTTTGTGATGGGTGGCGGCACGCCCGCCGCGGTGGGCGCGGACTGGCTGACATCGGCTTACGACCAGCCAGCTTACGCGTGGGCATCTTCTCCGTTCGCGGCTCGTTTGGAGCACGTGGCGGTCGACTGGTTGCGCGAGCTGTTCGAACTTCCGTCCGAGTTTGGGGGAGTGCTGACGACAGGAGCGACGATGGCGAACTTCGTCGCGCTGGCGGCGGCTCGAAACTGGTGGGGTGAGCAGCATGGTGTCGATGTCGAGGCCGACGGCGTCGGGAAGCTCCCCTCGCCGGTCATCCTGTCAAGCGGGTATCTGCACCCGAGTGCGGTGCAGGCGATCGGGATGCTCGGTCTGGGTCGAGCGAACGTCCGCCGGCTGGCAGAAGACGATGTGGGCCGGCTCGATCTCGCGGCGCTCGAGCGCGAGTTGGCCGAGGCTGGCGCGCCGACCATCGTGATCGCCAACGCGGGCGAGGTGAACGCCGGCGATTTCGACCCGATCGTCGATATGGCCGAGCTGTGCAGGCGACATGCGGTTTGGCTTCATGTCGATGGCGCGTTTGGTCTGTTCGCCCGTCTGGCTCCGGGTACCCGGGCACTGACCGACGGAGTCGAACTGGCCGACTCGGTCATCTCGGACGGGCACAAGTGGCTGAACGTTCCGTACGACTGCGGGTTCGCGTTTGTTCGCGAGATGGAGCGGCTGCCGCGCGCGCTGAACGTCGGGGCGCCGTATCTGCCTGCCGCCGACGATCCGCACCCCAACTTCGGCTTCCTCTCGCCGGAGAACTCGCGCCGCGCTCGCGCGCTTGCGGTCTGGGCGACGCTGCGCGCGTATGGACGGAACGGTTACCGGGCGATGGTCGAGCGGCACGTCGCGCTCGCACGCCACCTGGCCGACCGGGTGGACAGCGCTCCCGAGCTCGAGCGGCTGGCAGATGTGCCGCTGAACATCGTCTGCTTCCGGGCACACCCGCCGGGGCTCAGCGGTGAGCAGCTTGACGAGCTCAATAACCGGCTCGGCGCCGCGCTGCGCGCTGACGGACGGGTGTTCGTGGGCTCCACCACCTACGCGGGGAAGGTCGCGCTGCGACCGGCGATCGTCAACTGGCTGACGCAGACCGAGGACGTCGATCTGCTCGTCGATGTCACGCGCGAGCTCACCGCAGCGCAGGTCGCGTCAGTTGCGCAGCAGCGCCCGCCTACGAGCTGACGGCGAAAATGTGCCAGTCGTCCGGGACGCCCTTCAGGGCGTAGCTGCCGCGGTCCTCGAACTGAAGGCCCGAGCCCGCAACGAGGTCCTTGACGGTGCGCGATACGAGCACCTCCCCGGGGCCGGCGAGCGCGGCCACGCGCGCGCCGATGTGCACGGCAATCCCGGCGATGTCCTCGCCGCGGCGCTCGCACTCGCCGGTGTGCAGCCCGGCCCTCAGAATGACCCCGATCTCGCGGTTCGCTTCGATCGCAGCCAACGCACAGCGCACAGCCCGCGCCGGGCCGTCGAAAGTCGCGAGGAACCCGTCGCCGATCGTCTTGACCTCGAGGCCCCCGAAACGAGGTAGCTGCTGACGGATCAGCCGGTAGTGATCTTCGAGCAGCTCGCTCCAACGACGGTCACCGAGCGCCGCGGCTCGCGACGTCGAGTCGACGATGTCGGTGAACATCACGGTCGCGAGCACGCGGTCGGGGTGACGCTCGCCGCGTCTGCCGGTGACGAATTCCTCGACGCGGTCGAGAATCGTGTCCGTGTCCCCAGCGAGGGGGGAATGCTCGCCCTCCAGCTCGACGAATTGGGCGCGCGGGATCTGCCCGGACATGTAGCGCGCGCCCTCGATCGGGGCGATCGCATCGCGATCACGATGGATGATCAGCGTCGGTACCGGGATCGAGTGCAGAACCGCGCGTACGTCGATGTCGGCGACCATTCGGATCAGCGCGATCACGGCTCCGGGGCTAGCGCCCTCGCGCTCGAGCCGTGCGAAGTATGGGAGTCGTCCGGGAAGCTCGCTCGGTGCGACCAAGTTGCCGCTGAACGTGCCGTCTCCCCACGAGCGCTCGGCGAGCGCGAGCAGCGGCTCGACCTGCTCGGGCAAGAATCCCCACGGGTAGTCCTCGCTGCTGGTGATGCGCGGAAAGCTGCCGTACAGCACCAGCCCCTGGGTGCGCTCCGGATAGCTCGCGGCGAACAGCACGCTCATCGGGCCGCCTTCGGAGACGCCGAACACGAACGCCTGGCGCGAGCCAACCGCGTCCATCACCGCGCGCACATCGTCCATGCGCTCCTCCAGCGTCGGCATTTCGCGGACGGACACGCGATCCGACAGCCCAGTGCCGCGCTTGTCGAACAAGATCAGCCGCGAGAACGACGCCAGCCGCCTGAAGAACGCGCTCCAGCCTGCGTCCTCCCACATCAGCTGGAGGTTGGTGACCCAGCCGTTCACGAACACAAGATCGATGGGACCTTCGCCAGCCACCTGGTAGGCGATGTGAACGTCTGCGCTCTTTGCGTAATGCACCTGGGACGTCGACATGCAACTGGTCCGCCAGGAGCGAGTCTCTCACTACGGGTCCGGAAGGAAGGGACGCAACCGGCCGCACCGACGAGTACCGCTCATGGTTCGTCGCGCTCGTCGGGCCGGTTGCGTCCGAGGCGGTCGTGGGCGGAGACCCATTCGTCGACGGCGATCGCCCAGCCGAGCGAGAGCTCTCCGCAGAGCACGGTTGCGGCGATGATCTCCGTGAGCTTCATCACCTTCCCCGTGCCGTAGCAGTCCAGGAGCTCGAGGCATTCGCGCTGGGTCGCCAGGCCGGTCCCGCCGCCGTAGGTCGCGACGATCAGCGCCGGGAGCGTGACCGACCCGTAGTAGTCGCCGTTGGGGAGCAGCTCCGAGTAGCCGTAGGCGGCGCAGGATTCCGCGACGTTCGCGACATCCTGGCCGGTCGCGATGAATATCGCGGAGATCCCGTTGGCCGCCTGGGCGCCGTTGTTGTTGGCGCCGGACATGAACGCTCCGAGGTTCGACACCAGTCGCGTATGGAAGAGCTGCTCCGGGTCGACGTGCATCTGCGCGCGCACCAGGTCGCCGGGCAGCGTCAGCTCGGCGACGACGCGCTTGCCGCGCGTGTGGAGCATGTTGACCTGCGAGCTCTTCTTGTCGGTCGCGAAGTTCGACTCCAGGATGAAGTGGCGGATCTCCCGGCGCTGAGCGGTGATCCACTTGCAGGCGAAGGCCGTCGCCTTGCTGGTCATGTTCTGCCCCGCGGCGTCGCCGGTCGTGTAGTTGAAGCGCGTGAACAGCATGCGACCGGCTGGGAACTGCTGGATGTCGCGCAGCCGCCCGGAGCCTGTGGTGGCGTCGGCCTCGCGCTTGACCTCGTCGAAGTGCGCGGTCAGCCAGCGCCCGAACGTGCGTGCCTCGCGGGCGCTGTCGAACACGAACGCCGGCGCGCGCTGCATCGCGTCGTGCATGACTGTGACCGTGACGCCGCCCGCCGCGCGCGCGAGCTTCATCCCGCGGTTGTAGCTGGCGACCAGCGTCCCCTCGGTCGTCGCGAGCGGCACGTAGAACTCACCCTGCGCGTGCTCGCCGTTGACGAGCAGCGGCCCGGCGAGGCCGATCGGGACCTGCGCCACGCCGACGAAGTTCTCGACGTTCCCCGGCAGGGTCGCCGGGTCCAGCGAGTAGCTCACGAGATGCTGGAGCTCGACGCCGGTCTGCCCGGCGATGAACGTCGCGCGCCCCTCGGCAGCCTGGCGGGTGTAGTCGTTCTGCGGGTCACGCGGGATCTTCACGCGACCGGCGTCGCTGCCGGTGTCCATGGTCGCTCCTCAATCCGGATGCCTTGCTGCGATTCGGTCAGCCCGCAGCATGAGCGTCGGGTGCAGGACGGCGTCGCTCGGTGTGCTCGAGCTGCTTCGCGAGCTCGCGGACCGTGTGGTCGAGGTTGGCACGGATCGCGCGCGCGGCGATGCGCTCGATGAGCCAGGCGAGGGGGGACAACCCGGTGACGTGGTACGTCAGGCGCAGCTCGACGCGCGTTCGATCCTTGCCCTCCGGACGCAGGCGCCAGCGGCCGCGTTGTTCGGCGCCCGTGACGGCGTTCCACGCGAGGTCGGTGGGCGGCTGGAACTCGACGACCTCGACGAGCCCGCCGATGTCAGCCGAGCCGATCCGCATGAGCGCGCGGTAGCGCGCACCGAGCCCCGAGCGGCGCCGTCCCTCGGCCTCCCAACGGGTGAGACCGGCAACGAAGTCCGGCCAGCACCGCAGGTCGCCCACCCGTTCCCACACAACCTCGGGCGGTGCCCCGATCTGGGCGGTCGAGGTGACTCTCATCCGAGCACCGGAAGGCGTCGCCTGGCGGCGAGCCCATCGAGCGTCTGCTGCATCAGCGAGACGACGTGCTCGTAGACCTCGTCGACGTCGGGGTCGGGCCCGAAGCGCTCGTGCAGGTCGATCGCCGGGAGAACCTGGATCGTGATCTTGGCCGGGAGCGGGATGTGGCCCAGGAAGTCGCCGACGTTCAGCCCCCATGGCGCGGCGATCGAGATCGGCAGGGTCTTCAGGCGCAGGGTCCGGTCGAGTCGAAGCGCGCGTGCCAGGTGCGTGCCGCGCGTCAGGAACAGTGCGGTCTCCTGTCCGCCGATCGACACCACCGGCACCACCGGCACGCCCGCGTCAAGCGCCTGCCGGACGAACCCCCGGCGACCGTCGAAATCGATCCGGTTTCGCTCCCATACGGGGCGCGAGACCTCATGGTCCCCGCCGGGGTAGACGAGCAGCACGGCGCCGGCCTCGAGCGCATCGGCCGCGTTCTCCGGGGTCGCCGCCACCGTGCCGAACCGCCGCAGGGGCGCGAGCGGCGGGATCGCCAGCACGAGGTTGTGAGCGAGCTGGTAGAAGCGGCGCTCAGCCCCGAAGTACGTCGAGAAGGCCATCGCAAGGATCGCGGTGTCGGGGGCCACGTTTCCGCCCGAGTGGTTCCCCACCAGGAGCGCTGGGCCGCGATCGGGGATGTTCTCGAGGCCGCGGACCTCGGCCCGAAACCACACCGACGCCAGCAGCCAGAGCCACGGAAGGTTGTCGCGGATGTAGTCCGGATCGCGCTCGCCCAGATCCGCGCCGTGGACATGCCGTTCAACGCCGCGCCGCACCGCCGAGAGCGCATTGCCAAACGCCACGCCGCGTGATCGCTCGGGTGCCATCGGGTCAGTATCACGGTCGGGCCATCGGGCTGCAACTCATAGTTACACGAGCAGTTAGACGTCTGGTACGCTCGCGATGTGGCATCGACCGCCGGGCGCGCAAGCACCACGTCTCCTGCCCGAGACCGTCGCGGCTCGGCTCGTCGCGCCCGCCGTCGCGCCCGCGAGCGGGTGATCATCGCCACGACGCGCGCGCTGTTCGACGAGCGCGGTCTGCGCGATGCGCCGATCGACGAGATCGCGCGCGCGGCCGGGATCAACAAGGCACTGATCTACCGCGCCTTCGATTCCAAGGAGGAGATCTTCGTCCTGACGGTGACCGACTACCTCGCTGAGCTCGACGGCCGCTGCCGGCAGGATCGAGAGCTCGAGGATCCGGTCGTCGCGCTGCGGCAGTCGCTTGGAACGTATGTCAACTTCTGCCGTGAGTACCCGGCGTTCCTGGACTGTGCGCTGTCGCTGATGCAGCAGCCGGCGCATGAACTGCGCGAGCGGGTGTCCGATGCGGTCTGGTTTCGCCTCGGGCGAGCGATGGCGGACAGTCTCGGACGACTGGAGCGCATCCTCGCCGACGGCGCCGAGCGCGGCGTGTTTGCGATCGACGCCCCGGACTTCACGGCGAACCGGATGTACGCGCAGGTCCTTGGCTCCATGCATCTCGCGCGGGTCGGAGTCGGCGTGCGCGAGATCGCGCCCGGTGTTGCCGCGACCTTCCAGCTCGATCCCGAGCGAGTATGCGAAGCGTGCATCGAGGACGTGCTCGCGCTCGCCCGAATCAGCGACCAGCCGCAGCCCGCGTCGCCATGAGCACCACGAACGTCGAGACCCTGACGCTGCACGGACGACCCGTGACCTATGCCCGTGCGGGCGCCGGCCCGGTCCTGTTGCTGATCCACGGGATGGCGGGCGACTTGCAGAACTGGCAGGACGTGATCGACCCGCTGGCGCGGCATCACACGGTCATCGCTCCCGACCTGCCCGGGCACGGAGGATCAGCCCCCGGCGGAGGCGACTACTCGCTCGGGGCGCTTGCTGCCGGCCTGCGCGACCTGCTCGCTGCGCTCGGCCACGAGCGCGCCACGCTCGTCGGCCACTCGCTCGGCGGCGGCATCGCGATGCAGTTCGCCTACCAGTTCCCCGAGATGACCGAGCGACTCGTGCTCGTCTCCAGCGGCGGCTTGGGCCCCGAGGTCAGCCCCATCCTGCGCGCCGCAGCACTCCCCGGCGCCGACCGCTTCATCGCCACCACCGCTGGACCCGCGCGTACTGTCGGATCCGCCATCGGGCGCGGCCTGGGCCTCGTCGGTCTGCGGCCCAACGCCGACATCGCCGAGGTCGGCCGCGGCTACACATCGCTCGCCGACCCCGACCGACGAGCGGCATTCCTGGCGACGCTGCGATCGGTCGTTGGCACCGGCGGTCAACGCGTCCACGCGGGCGACCGCCTCTACCTCGCCGAGGGTCTGCCGGTCCTCGTCATCTGGGGCCGCCGCGACCCGATCATCCCCGTCCACCACGGCGAACACGCCCACGAACTCATGCCCGGAAGCCGGCTCGAGATCTTCGACGACGTCGGACACCTGCCGCAGCTCGAAACGCCCACGCGCTTCGTGAGCGTGCTCGAGAGATTTCTCACCGACACAGAACCCCGCCAGTTCGACGCGCAGGAGTGGCGGGCCCGCGTCCAGGCCGCCGCCGACGTCTGAGGAGAACGTGGGCCAGGCAGCGGGTGGCCGTCAGCCGAAGCTCACGCCCTGCGCGAGCGGCAGCTCGCTCGAGAAGTTGATCGTGTTCGTCGCGCGGCGCATGTATGCGCGCCAGGCGTCCGAGCCGGACTCGCGGCCGCCGCCCGTGCTCTTCTCGCCGCCGAACGCACCGCCGATCTCGGCCCCGGACGTGCCGATGTTGACGTTCACGATGCCGCAGTCCGAGCCGTCGGCCGCGATGAACCGCTCGGCCTCGCGCTGGTCGCCGGTGAAGATGCTCGACGACAGACCCTGCGGGACGCCGTTGTGCAGCGCGACCGCGTCTGAGAAGTCGCGGTAGGTCATGACGTAGAGGCTCGGGGCGAACGTCTCGCGGCGCACGACCGCCGTCTGGGCCGGCATCCGCACGAGCGCCGGCTCGGCGTAGTAGGCGCCGGGGCACCCCGCGGCCTGCCGGCGCGCCCCGCCGGCGAGCACCTCGCCGCCGTCCGCCTGCGCCTCCCCAAGCGCCGCGCCCATCGCCTCGAAGGCGCGCGCGCCGATCAGCGGGCCGACGAGCACGCCGTCCTGGAGCGGGTCGCCGATCCGCAGGCCTGCGAAGGCGTCGCGCAGCCGCTGCACCAGCGCGCCCGCGACATCCTCGTGGACGATCAGCCGGCGCATCGTCGTGCAGCGCTGGCCCGCCGTCCCCGCGGCGCTGAAGACGATGCCGCGCGCGGCCAGCTCGAGGTCGGCCGACGGCGTCACGATCGCCGCGTTGTTCCCGCCCAGCTCCAGCAGGCAGCGCCCGAAGCGGGCGGCGACGCGGGGGGCGACCTGCGCACCCATGCGCTCGGATCCGGTCACGCTGACGAGCGCGACGCCGGGACTGTCGACCAGTGCCTCGCCGGCGTCGGCGCCGCCGAGCACCAGCGCGTTCAGGTGCGCCGGGGCGCCGCAGTCGGCAGCGGCACGGTCCAGCAGCGCCGCGCACGCGGCGGCCGTCAGCGGCGTCAGCTCGGAGGGCTTCCAGAGGACGGTGTCGCCGCACACGAGCGCGATCGCGGTGTTCCAGCTCCACACCGCCGCGGGGAAGTTGAACGCCGAGATGACGCCGACAACGCCGAGCGGGTGCCAGGTCTCCATCAGGCGATGGCCAGGGCGCTCGGAGGGCATCGTGCGGCCGTCGAGCTGGCGTGAGAGGCCGACCGCGAAGTCGCAGATGTCGATCATCTCCTGGACCTCGCCGGCGGCCTCCGACGGGATCTTCCCGGCCTCGATCGTGATCAGGCCGGCGATGTCCGCCAGGTGCTCGGTGAGCAGCGCGGCGAAGCGCTTGATCAGCGCGCCGCGCACCGGCGCGGGCACGGTGCGCCACTGCGCGAACGCGGCGGCAGCGCGCGCGACGGCCGCCTCGACGTCCGCCGCGCCCGCTGCCGGGATGTCGAATAGCACCTCGCCGGTGATCGGCGAGCGCGCGGAGATCGCCGGCCCGCTGGCGGCAGGGAGCGTCACGCCGCAGCGCTCGAGGCTGCGCCGCGCGCGCTCGCGCAGCGCGTCGGTGCTGGAGACGGTCAGGGTCGGGGTGTCGGCCATGGGCAGAAGCTAGTCGTGCTTGCGGTACCAGCGCGGCGACGTCGTCGGCGGCGGCTTCATCCGCGCCCGCACGACGATCACGCGCGGCGCCCTCGCCACAAGCGCGGCGGCCAGCGCGGTCTCGAACGCCGCGCCGAAGCCGTCGACCGCCTCGGCGCCGACGCCGAACGCGGCCGCCAGCGCAGTGAAGTCCGGCCGCGCCAGGTCGACGCCGAACGGCGGCTCGCCGGCGTGCTGCTGGTCGAAGCGCAGCATGCCGTACCCGCCGTCGTCGACCACGATCAGCGTCAGCGCCACGTGCTCCTGGACGACGGTTGCAAGCTCGCCGCAGGCGAACAGGAAGCCGCCGTCGCCCGCGACGCAGACGACCGGGCCGGCGCCCGCGAGCGCGGCGCCGATCGCCGCCGGGAAGCCGAACCCGAGCGTGCCCCAGCCCATCGGGTAGGCGAGCGTGCGCGGCAGCGGCACGCGCCGGTAGCCGCCGAGCCAGTAGCCGGGGATGCACATGTCCGCGACGACGACGGCGTCGGCGGGCAGCGTGCGCTCCATGATGTCGAGGAGCGCCCCCGCCTGCGGCTCGTCCTCGAGCACCGCGGCGCCGACGGCACCGCCGAGCGTGCGCAGGCGCTCGGTCAGCGCGGCGAGCCCGTCGCGCTGCGCGGCGCGCGCGGCGAGCGTGTCGCTGACGGCGCGTGCGTCGCCGGTCAGCGTGATGTCGGCGGCGTAGTTCTTGTTCGCGTCGGCCGGGTCGATCGTCACCGCGATCAGCGCGGGCGGCACCGGCAGGCGCCACTCCTGGGTCATCATCGCGTCGAAGTCCGTGCCGATCGCCAGCACGACGTCGGCCTCGTCCCAGAGCGGCCCGACCTCGCGCGCGTGGATCGGGCCGGGGACCGCGCACGGATGATCGGGCGCCAGCAGCCCGCGGCCCAGGTACGTCGTCACGACGGGCGCGGCGAGCGTGCGCGCGAGCACGCCCACCGCCTCGCCGGCGCCCGCGCGCAGCGCGCCGCCGCCGGCCCAGATCAGCGGGCGCTCGGCGCGCGCGAGCAGCTCGAGCGCGCGGTCGAGCGCGGCGGCCTCCGGCTCCGGCGCCTCCGGCTGCGCCGGTGGATCGCCCACCGGCCCGGCCTCATGGCGCAGGAGGTCCGTCGGCACGCCGAGGTAGACCGGCCCGGTCGACTGAGCCAGCGCAAGCTGCGCGCCCGCAAGGACGGCGCCGGCGAGCTCGCCGGCTCCGGTCACCAGGCGCGCGCCCTTCGTCACCGGCGCGAACATCGCCGTCTGGTCGCGCGTCTCGTGCAGCAGCCCGCGGTAGACGCCCGGACGCCGCAGGGCGCTGGAGACGTCGGTCGCGATCACGAGCACGGGCGAGCTCGCCGCCATCGCCTCACCGGTCGCGCCGAGCGTGTTCGCCGCGCCCGGGCCGGTCGTCACGAGCGCGACGCCGAGCCGCCCCATCGTGCGGGCGTACCCGTCGGCGGCGTACACGGCCGTCTGCTCGTGGCGCACGCCCACCAGCCGGATCGCCGAGCGCGACAACGCGCGCCAGAGCGGCAGGTTGTGCACGCCGGGCAGGCCGAAGACGAGGTCGACGCCGAGCCGCTCGAGCGCCTCGACGAGCCGGCGGGCGCCGGTGGCGGCGGCGTCGCCCATCTCAGACGACGTGGAGCTCCGGCCGGTAGGCCGCGTCGGCGAAGCGCTCCGCGCTCAGGGGGGCGACGTCCACGAACCCGGGCCGCCCGAGGACGAGGTCGCGCAGCAGCTCGCCGACCGCGGGGCCCTGGAGGAAGCCGTGTCCCGAGAACCCGGTCGCGTAGAGGAAGCGCGACACGCCTGCGGCCTCACCGAGGATCGCGTTGTGGTCGGGCGTCATCTCGTAGAGCCCAGCCCAGCCGCTGCGGATGCCCGCCTCGGCGATGCGCGGCGCGCGGTGCGCCGCGGCCTCAAGCAGCCCGGGCACCCAGTCGTCGGTCTGCTCGAGATCGAAACCGGGCTGTTCGCCCGGGTCGGACATGCCGACCAGCAGCCCCGGGCCCTCGCGGTGGAAGTAGAACGTCGAGGCGAAGTCGATCGTCATCGGCAGGTCCGCCGGCAGGCCGTCCATCGGCTCGGTGAAGAGGATCTGGCGCTTGAGCGGCGTGACCGGGAGGTCGACGCCGACCATCGCGCCGCACGCGCGCGACCAGGCGCCCGCGGCGCAGATGACCGTGCCGGTCGCGATCGTGCCGTGGCTCGTCACGACGCCGGTGATCTCGCCGCCCGCGGTCGTGATGTCAAGCACCTCACACCCCACGCGGATCTGCGCGCCGAGCGCGCGGGCCGCAGCCGCGTAGCCCTGCACGACAGCCTCCGGCGTGCAGTGCCCGTCCTCGGGCGAGAACGCCGCCGCGAGGATGTCGTCGCCAGCCAGCAGCGGGCACAGCACGCGCGCCTGCGCCCCGCTGAGCATGCGCGAAGGCACGCCGTACTCGTGCTGCAGCGCGACGCTCCGCTCGAAGAGGGCGATGTCCTCCTCGCGCGCGAGCACGAACAGGTAGCCGACCTGCCGCAGGTCGATGTCCCACCCGGGGCGGCGGGCGAAATCGCGGAACGCCGCGAGGCTGCGCTGCGCGATCTGGATGTTCAGCGCGTCGGAGAACTGCGCCCGCACGCCGCCCGCGGCGCGCGACGTCGACCCCGCCGCGAGCGCGTCGCGCTCCACCAGCACGACGTTGCGCACGCCCGCCTCGGCGAGGTGGAAGGCGGCGCTCGCGCCCATCACCCCGCCGCCGACGACGACGACCTCGGCGCGGGCCGGCAGCGGCGCGGCGGGACGGGTCATCAGGCGAGCGAACGACGCACGCCGGGCTACCCTCGCGCGGCCGGGCCGCCGGAGAGCGGTCGCGGCGTCCGCGGATGAACCACGCGCCGTCCCGCCGAGGCCAGGCGCGCCCGCGCCGAGCGCAGCAGCCGACGGGCCGCGAAGGCCGCCATCCCGAGGCCGGCAAGGCCGATCGGGCCGAGGCTCAGCAGCGTCTCCTCGACCGGGATGCCGGCGATGTGCGCGAGGATCACGGCGCGACCTCCGCGTGGATGCGCCCGCTCGTCTGGACGAGCCGCCCGCCCGAGCGGCCGTGGCGCAGCGCGATGATCTCGGCCATGATCGAGAGCGCGGTCTCGGGCGCCGTGCGGCCGCCGAGATCGAGGCCGATCGGCGCGGCGATGCGGTCCAGCTCGGCGGGACGGATGCCCGCCTCCAGCAGGCGCGCGCGGCGCTGCTCCTGCGCGCGGCGGCTGCCCATCGCGCCGATGTAGCTGGCGTCCGAGGCGAGCGCGGCGCTCAGCGCGGCGTCGTCGAGCTTCGGGTCGTGCGTCAGGACGCAGATCGCGGTGGCGCGGTCGATCGTCTCGAGCCGGTCGAAGGCCTCCTGCGGCCAGGCGGCGATCACGCGCTCGGCCGCCGGGAAGCGGGCGCTCGTCGCGAAGCGCGAGCGCGGGTCGATGACGAACGGCCGCCACTCCATGACCCGCGCGATCGCCGTGAGCTGCGCCGCGAAGTCGACGGCACCGACGACGATCAGGCGCGACGGCGGGGCCGCGACGTCGACGAACAGCGCAACGCCCTCGCCGACCTCGTGCAGCCCGCTCTGCTCGGACCACAGCGCGTCGCCGGCCAGGCCGAGGGCGAGCGCGTCGAGCCTCGCGTCGCCGAGCGACCCCTCCGGCTCCTCGCCGTCGCGCACGAGCAGCTTTGCGCCCGGTTGCGGGACGCCCTCCAGCGCGGTGACGAGGACGGCTCTGCGGCCCTCGCGCGCGAGCGTCGTGAAGCGCGCCTGCAGCCCGGCCGGGTCGTAGGCCTCGACCCAGATCGCGATCTCGCCGCCGCAGGGCAGCCCGACGTCCCATGCCTCGGCGTCGGCGATGCCGTAGTGCAGCAGCTGCGGCGGCGCGCCGGCGAGCATCAGCTCGGCGATCTCGACGACCGCGCCCTCCACGCAGCCGCCGGACACCGCCCCCACGACGGCGCCGCTCTCGCCGACGGCCATCTTCGTGCCGGCCGGCTGGGGCGCGGACAGCTTCGTCTCGACGACGGTCGCCAGCGCGGCGCGCTCGCCGCGGGCGGCCCAGCCGACGATCGCGTCGAGCACGCTCGTCATGCGGCGCTCCGTGCGGCAAGGACGGCGTGGTAGTCCTCCCAGGTGTCGACGTCGAGCGGGATCGGCCCGGCGATCGGCACGTCGACGACCTCGCTCGCGCGGCGCTCGAGCAGCTTCCAGACGGCCTTGTCGCCGTGTAGCGTGCCCAGGTCGGCGAACGTCGCTCGCGCGAACGCGAGCGGATGGCCGCGCCCGTCCTCGTAGCGGCACGCGGCGAGCGCGGCGTCACCGCGCCCGGCCAGCAGCGTCGCGACCGTCGCGGGGGTCACGCCCGGCTGGTCGGCGAGCAGCAGCACGAGCACATCCGCGTGCGCGTCGACCGCACCCAGCGCGGCCGCGATCGACGAGGAGCAGCCGGTGCCGAAGTGCTCGTTGACAACGACCTGCGCCCCCGACAGGTCGACGGCCGCCCGGACCTCGTCCGCGCCGCCGCCCAGCACGCAGATGAGCTGGTCGAAGCCGCAGGCGCGCGCCGTCGCGAGCGTGTGGTCGAGCAGCGTCGCGCCGCCGTAGGGCAACAGCTGCTTGGGCCGCCCGAGGCGCTTCGAGCCACCGGCAGCGAGCACGAGGCCCGTGACCCGTTGCTCAGCGCGCCGCGACATCGCCCGCCCGGCGCTCGACGAAGGTCGCGCGACACCCATCGCAGCAGAAGTAGACACGCTCGCCATCGACGTCGAGGTGGATGCTCGCCTCGACGGCGAGGACCTCCATCCCGCAGACGGGGTCGATCGCGATCCCCGGCGCGACGGCCGGCGCGCGCGGCGATCCGCCGGAGGCGCCGTCAGCCTCCACCGGCGGGCCCGCGACGCGCGCGGCCACCAGCTCGCCGAGGATGGCGATCGCGATCTCCGCGGGTGTGCGCGCGCCGATCGCCAGGCCGGCCGGCGAGTGCACCCGCTCGCGCAGGCCCTGATCGACGTCGAGCGACGCGAGCACGGCGGCGCCGCGCTTTGAGCTCGCCACGAGGGCGACGTAGCCGACCCCCGCGCGCAGCGCGGCGGTCAGCGGCGCCTCCTCGTCGTTGCCGTGCGCCGCGACGACCAGCGCGGCGTCGGACGCGCGCGGCTCCACGGCGCCGGCATCGTCGCGCACGACGTTGTAGCCGGCCGCGCGCGCGATGTCCTCCAACGAATGGGCGATCGGCGTGTCGCCCGCGATCACGACGCGCAGCGCCGGCAGCTGCGGGTCCAGGAAGATGTCCAGCGCGCCGCCGCTGAGGCAGGGGTTGTGCTCGACGACGACCCCGGCCTCCACGGGCGCCTGGGGAGTCGTGCCCGGCTCCAGCCGCAGCAGCACGCCCTCACCGGTCTCGAGCGCGTGGATCGCGTGCAGGCGCACCGACGCCTGCGTGCAGGCGCCGCCGACGAAGCCCTCGATCGTCCCGTCACGTAGGACGATCGCGGCATCGCCGGGCCGCACGCTCGTCGGGCTCACCGCGCGCACGACGGTCGCGTGGACGAACGGCTCACGCTCGGCGCGCAAGCGCTCGGCGCGCTCTGCCAGCTCCCGGGTGATCATGGCGGTGGTCCCGCATCTCCGCGCATCGCGTCCCTCTGCTCAAGCGTACCGGCCGCCGGGTCCTCGCCCGCCACGTTGACGGTGTTGCAGCGCCCGCAGCGGATGCGCACCTTGTGCGTCATGTACTCGGGATCCATCGCGGTCGCCAGCAGGTTGCCGCACTCCACGCAGACGTAGTCGTCCGGCCCGTTGCCGCGGAACACCGGGCGCGCCGGATCCTCCTGCACGGCGGTGCCCGCCGCGAACGGCACCTCGCCCTCGCGCAGGTGGCGCATCGTGCGGGTCACTAGATCGTCGCCAGGCGCTGCGTGAAGTCTTTGATCAGCGCGTCGAGCACGGTGACGACGACGCCCTCGCCCATCGACGCTGCCTTGCCCGTGATCTGCGCCGCCGTGTGCACGGTGCCGCCGCCCTCGCCGTCGAGCGTGAACACGACGTCCGCGTTCGCATGGCCCTGGCCGCCCTTCTCGCGCGACTTGATCTTCAGCAGCGCGCGGCGGGAGGCCTCGTCGGCCTCTGCGACGTCGACCGTGCCGGTGAAGGTCATCGACATCGCGCCCATCCGCACCACGATCTCCGCCCTGACGCTGCCCGGGCCGATCGGCTCGATCACGCGTCCGCCCTCGACGCACGGGATCACGCGCTCGAGGTCATTGATGGCCGCCCAGGTGTAGTCCGTCGGCTTGCCGGTCGAGAACTGGTGGTCGAGTTCAACCATCGGGCTGCTCCTGTCGTAGGGTCTTCGGATGGCGATCCCCGCCGGTACGTACACGCTGGGCCCGGATGTCGGGACGCTCACGGTGAAGACGGGGAAGACCGGCGCCGCATCGAAGGCGGGCCACGACCTCGTGATCGAGGTGGGCGCCTGGTCGGCGACGCTGACCGCCGGCGACGAGCCGGCCGCGACGACGATCGAGCTGACGGCGGACGCCCGCTCGCTGCACGTCGTGGAGGGCAGCGGCGGCATCACCGCGCTCGGCGACGAGGACAAGGCGAGCATCCGGACCTCGATCCTCGACGAGGTGCTCAAGGGGATGACGATCGCGTTCCGCTCGACCGCAGTCGCCGCGGGTGACGCGCCCGGCCGGCTGCACGTCGAGGGCGACCTGGAGCTGCACGGCGCCCATCACCCGATCGCCTTCGACCTCGACACGCGCGACGACGGAACGCTCACCGGCAGCGCGATCGTCCGGCAGTCTGACTGGGGCATCAAGCCGTACTCGACGCTGTTCGGGACCCTCAAGGTCGCGGACGAGGTCGAGGTGCTCGTGAGCGCAAAGCTGGGCAACGGCTAGCCGCTAGTCGGCGTACACGGTCTGCGCGTCGAGGCCGCCCTCGACCCCGGGCGGCAGCGCGCCGGTCCCGTGCGCATAGAGCGCGATGTCGGCGATCGTCAGCGCGCGCGCCGGGTCCTCGCCGGTCACGAACGCGCCGTCGCGCCAGGCCAGCGTGTCGGCCGGGACTCCGAGCGCGGCGCCCGCGAGCAGCTGCGCCTTGGCGAGGATCTTGCCGCTGGCGCTCGCGATCGCGGCGGGCGTGCCGGCCGACGGGCTCGTGTTGTACCCGTGCCCGTTGCCGAACCGGTTCGTGTCGGCCGCGACGACCTTCACGTCGAGCGCCGGCACGCCGAGCTCGTCGGCGACCTGCAGTGCGTAGCGCGGCTCGTTGCCGTCGGCCTCGGTGGTCAGGCTGAGGACCATCTTGCCGGTCGGGTGGATGCGCAGGAACACCGCTCGGTACGCCTCGTCGGCCATGGCTCAGGCTCCTCTCGGGGATGGGTCGGGGGAGGCCTCGCGCGCAAGCCGCATCCGCTCCTGGTGGGCGGTCAGCGCGTTGTGGTCCTCGCGGTCGCAGAAGCTCGGCTGCGGGCCGCCGAGCGGATGCGCGGGCACCGCCGGGCGCTCGCACCCCGGGTAGATGCACCTCTTGGCGGGGCGGTCGGTCACGTTGTCCACCCCGGCGTCGTACGCCCGCGGCTGGGGCCGTAGCCGCTGGGCATCGCGACTGAGCTGCCGGGCACGGGCGTCGCGCTCGCCCACGGCTCGTTGTCGTCCTGCTCGGGCGCGGCGCCCTGCCAGCGCGCCGCGAGCGCTGCGGCGCTGCCGCGCGGCGCGGCGATCGCGTCGATCACCTCGTCGAGTGCGCCCAGGCTGTCGCCGCTGAGCAGCGCGTCGCAGTGCCCGAGCGCCGCGGCCATGCCGCCTGCCTGCGGTGCGAACCGGCTCGCGCCCGCGCGCGGGTTGACCCAGACGATCCGGTAGGCCAGGCGCGCAAGGCGCTCCATCTCGCGGCCGACCAGCGCGGGGTCGCCGCGCTCCCAGCCGTCGGAGAGGATCACGATCACGGCGCCGCGCGCCATCCCGCGGCGTCCGTGATGGTCGTTGAAGGCCTTCAGCGCGTCGCCGATGCGCGTGCCGCTCGACCAGTCGGGCGCCGCCGCGGCGGCGCGCCGGATCGCGCGCTGCGGGTCGCGCGAGCCGAGCGCCCGCGTCAGCCGCGTCAGCCGCGTGGCGAACACGAACGCCTCCGCGCGTGGACCGCTGCCGGCGGCGCACGTGAGGAACTGCAGGTAGGCGCGCGCGTAGGCCTCCATCGACCCGGAGATGTCGAGCAGCATCACCACGCGGCGCTGGGCGACGCGCCGGCGCCGGCGCGCGAGGCGGATCGCGTCGCCGCCCGTCCGCATGCTGCCGCGCAGCGTGCGGCGCAGGTCGATGTGGTCGCCGCGGCGGCTGCGGTCGTGGCGCCGCGTGCGCCTGACGGGCGTCGCGATCCGCAGCCGCGCCATCAGCCGGTGGACCTCGGCGAGCTCGTGCGGATCGAGCGCCTCGAAGCGCGTGCCGCGCAGCACCTCCTCGGCGCTCGCGAGCACCGGCACGGCAGCCTGGCGCTCGGCGTCGTCCTCGCCGCCCGCCCGCCGGCGCTGCGCTGCGCCGCTGCGCGCCTGCCCGGCCGGCGGCCCCTCCGGCGGCGTGCCGGCGTCCTGCGCGGCCTCGCGCTCGTCGGGCGCGGCGGGTGCGCGGCGCAGGTCCTCGGGCTCCGGCGCCGCCGGGGCGCCGCGCCCGCCGAAGACCGCGCGGAACGCGGCGTCGAAGGCGGGCACCTGCGCCGTGTCGGTGACGAGCACCGACCGGGCCGTCCAGTACAGGCGCCGGCGAGCGACGGGCCGCACCAGCGCGAGCGCGTCGGCCAGGCGCGCCGAGCGCTCCGCCGTCACGGGCAGGCCGGCGTCGCGCAGGCGGCGCCCGAACGCCGCGGCGAGCGCCGGGAGGTCCAGCTGCACCGTCTCCACGCTGAAGTCGCCGCCGGGCATCGCGCGCGTCACTCCCCGGCGCCCACGAGCTGCTCGAGGCCGGCCGCCCGCAGCGCCGCCTGGTCGTCCTCGTACTTCAGGACCGAGCCGAGCGTGCGCTCGATCGCCACGGCGTCGAGCCGCTCAACGCCGAGCAGCTCGAGCGCCGCGAGCCAGTCGATCGCCTCGGCGATGCCGGGCGGCTTCTGCACGTCGCTCGCGCGCATTCGCGCGACCGCGCCGGCGACCTGGACCGCGAGGGTCTGCGAGGAGCCCTTCACGCGGCGGCGGATGATCTCGACCTCGCGCGCCGGCGACGGGTAGTCGATCCACTGGTACAGGCAGCGCCGCTTGACCGCGTCGTGCAGGTCGCGGGTGCGGTTCGAGGTCAGCACGATCACCGGGGGGTGGGTCGCGGTGACGGTGCCGAGCTCGGGGATCGTCACGGTCGCCTCGGCGAGCAGCTCCAGCAGGAAGGCCTCGAAGTCGTCGTCGGCGCGGTCGATCTCGTCGATCAGCAGCACCGCGGGCCGCGGGCCGGGATGCTGCAGCGCGCGCAGCAGCGGGCGGCGGATCAGGTAGTCCGGGCCGAACAGGTCCGCCTCGGTGAGCCGCTCGCCGCTCGCGTCCGCCAGGCGGATGCTGAGCAGCTGGCGCGGGTAGTTCCACTCGTACAGCGCCTCGGCCGCGTCGATGCCGTCGTAGCACTGCAGGCGGACCAGCGGCGTTTCGAGCACCAGCGCCAGCGCCTTGGCCGCCTCGGTCTTGCCCACCCCGGCCTCGCCCTCCAGCAGCAGCGGCTGGGGCAGGCGCAGGCTCAGGAACATGCCCGTCGCAAGGCCCTCGTCCACCAGGTAGTCGACGTCCGCCAGCCGCCGCGCCAGCGTCTCGACGTCGGGCACGAGGTGTCGGACCTCGCCCTCCGCGGTGCCGGTGACCTCGCGCGGGCTCATGCGCCGGGGGTCATTGCGGCGGCTCGGGGCGACCCTGCATCGCGGCCCACACGCGCGCCGGCGAGCAGGGCATGTCGATGTGGTCGACGCCGTGCGTCTCGTGCAACGCATCGATGACCGCGTTGACGATCGCGGGTGGCGAGCCGACGTTCGGCGACTCGCCGACGCCCTTGGCGCCGAGCGGGTGGTGCGGGCACGGCGTCACCGTCTCGCCCAGCTCGAACGTGGGGCATTCCAGCGCCGTGGGGATCTGGTAGTCCATGAACGACGAGTTCAGGCAGTTGCCCTCCTCGTCGAAGGTGATGACCTCCATCAACGCGATGCCGATGCCTTCCGCCAGGCCGCCGTGGATCTGGCCGTCGACGATCATCGGGTTGATCCGCACGCCGCAGTCGTCGACCGCGATGAAGCGCCGGACTTTCACCACGGCGGTGTCCGGGTCGATATCGACGACGGCGATGTAGGCGCCGCACGGATAGGTGAGGTTCGGCGGGTCGTAGATGACCTGGGCGTCCAGGCCGCCCTCCATCCCCTCTGGCAGCGGCTCGCCGCTGTAGGCGCGCACGGCGATCTCCTCGATCAGCGCGCCCTTCTCCGGGTCGCCCTTGACAAACCAGCGGCCCTTCTCCCAGGCGAGGTCCTCCGGCCGCGTCTCGAGCATCGTCGCGGCGATCAGGCGCGCGCGATCGCGCACCTTGCGCGAGACGACGGCGACCGCAGCGCCCGAGACCGGCGTCGAGCGACTGCCGTAGGTGCCCAGCCCGTAGGGCGAGCGGTCCGTGTCGCCGTGGCGCACCTCGACGTCCTCCGGCGGGATCCCGAGCTCCTCGGCAACGATCTGCGCGAACGTCGTCTCATGGCCCTGGCCCTGCGTCTGCGCGCTGATGCTCACGACCGCCTTGCCGGACGGGTGCACGCGCAGGTCCGCGCCGTCGTTCATCGACATCCCAAGGATGTCCATGTGCTTGCGCGGCCCCGCGCCGACGCCCTCGGTGAAGAACGTGACGCCGATGCCCATCAGCTCCCCGCGGGCGCGCTTCTCGGCCTGTTCGCGGCGCAGGTCCTCGTAGCCGGCGATGTCCATCGCGACCCGCATGGTCTTCGCATATTCGCCCGAGTCGTAAGTCCAGCCGGTCGTGGTCTCGTACGGGAACTGCTCGGGGGCGATGAAGCTGTTCATCCGCAGATCGATCTGGTCGACGCCCATCTCCATCGCGAGCGCGTTGACCATGCGCTCGACGAGGTAGACCGCCTCGGTGATGCGGAACGAGCAGCGGTAGGCGACACCGCCCGGCGCCTTGTTCGTGTAGACGGCCTTGACCTTCACGTGCGCGGCCTGCAGGTCATATGAGCCGCAGCAGATGTGGAAGAACCCGGCGGGGAAGCGCGTCGGCTGCGCCGTGCTGTCGAACGCGCCGTGGTCGGCGATCACGTCGACCTTCAGGCCGGTGATCTTGCCGCCCTTGGCGCAGATCGACGCGTGCATGATGTAGTCGCGGGCGAAGCCGGTCGACGTCAGGTTCTCCGAGCGGTCCTCGACCCACTTCACCGGGACGCCGGCCACGATCGAGCCGGCGATCGCGCACACGTACCCCGGGTAGATCGGCACCTTGTTCCCGAAGCCGCCGCCGATGTCGTTGCACATGATCCGGATCATGTGCTCGGGCAGGCCGGCGACGTGGGCGTACACGGTCCGGTGCACGTGCGGCGCCTGGTTGCCGTTGTAGATGTCGAGCTGCCCGGTCTGCGGGTTGAAGTCGGCGATCATCCCGCAGGTCTCCAGCGGCGCGGGGTGGCAGCGCGGGTAGATGATGTCGCGGGTGACGACGGTGTCGGCCTCGGCGAAGACGCGCTCGGTCGCCTCCTCGTCCCCGGCCTCCCAGGTCGGGCTGGCGAGGTTGTCGACCTGCCCCACCTTGTCGTCGCGGATCAGCGGCGCGTCGGGGTCGAGCGCCTTGCGCGCGTTGACGATCGCCGGCAGCGGTTCGTAGTCGACCTCGATCAGCTGCAGCGCGTCGCGCGCGGAGTACTCGTCGGTCGCGATCACGAACGCGACCTCCTGCCCCTGGAAGCGGACCTTGTCGCCGGCGAGCACCGCCTGCGTGTCGTAGGAGATCGTCGGCATCCAGGCGAGGCCGAGCGTCTCGAGGTCCTTCGCGGTGACGACCGCCGCGACGTTCGGGTGCGCGAGCGCCGCGGACGTGTCGATCGACAGGATCCGCGCGTGCGCGTACGGGCTGCGCAGCATCGCGCCGTGGACCATGCCGGGCAGCGTGATGTCGTCGAGGTAGCGCCCCTTGCCGCGGATGAAGCGCGCGTCCTCCTTGCGCTTCAGCCGGCCGAAGCCGACCGGCCGCTCGGCTCCGGGGCTGGGAAGGTTCTCCACCGTGGCCATCGCTCAGGCCTCCTGTCGCGTCGACGCCTCGTGCTCGGCGGCCCAGCGGACCGCTGCGACGATGTTCTGATACCCCGTACAGCGGCAGATCGCACCGGAGATGGCGGTGCGGATCTCGAGGTCGGTCGGGTCCGGGTTCTCGTCGAGCAGCGCGCGGCTGGTCATCAGCATCCCGGGGGTGCAGAACCCGCACTGCAGCGCGTGCTTCTCGTGGAACCCCTGCTGCACCGGATCGAGCCGCCCGTCGACCTCGAGCGACTCGACGGTGCGGATCTCGTGGCCCTCGCACATCACCGCGAGCGTGGTGCACGACTTCAGCGGCTGCCCGTCCATCAGCACGACGCATGCGCCGCAGTTCGACGTGTCGCAGCCCCAGTGCGTCCCGGTCAGCCCCGGCGTCTCGCGGATGAAGTGCACGAGCAGCAGGCGCGGTTCGATGTCGCGGGTCACGGGCTCGCCGTTGATCGTGATCGTCACCTGCATGATCAGGCCTCCTCGTGCAGTGCTCGTGCCGTGGCACGCCGCAGGGCGCGTGTGGTCAGTGCGCCAGCGAGGTGGCGCTTGTAGTCGGCGGGGCCGCGGCCGTCCGCGGTGGGTGCGCAGTCCTCGGCGGCGATCCGCCCCGCCTGCTCGAACAGCTCGTCCGAGGGCGCCTTGCCGCGCAGCAGCTCCTCGGCCCGGGTGAGCTCGACGGTGATCGGCGCGACGGCGCTGAGGCCGATGCCGGCATCCGCGATCGTCCCGCCGTCGATCCACACCGCCGCCGAGGCGGCCGCGATCGCGAAGTCGCCGGCGCGCCGCTCGACCTTCTCGTGGGCACTCCCGCCGCCGGGGCGCATGGGCAGCCGCACCTCGGTGACCATCTCGCCCGCACCGACGGCCGTCATGTACGGGCCGAGGTGGAACTCGCCCATCCCGACGACGCGCTCGCCGCCGGTCCCGCGGATCACGACGGTCGCCTTCGCCGCCGCACAGACGGCCGACAGGTCCTCGGCCGCGTCCGCCTGGCACAGCGAGCCGCCGATCGTCCCGCGGTTGCGCACGACGGGATCGGCGATCACCTGCTCGGCGTCGCGGAAGACCGGGAACCACTCGGCGAGCAGCTCGGACTTCAGGAGGTCGACGTGGCGGGTGAGCGCCCCGATGCGCAGCTCGTCGCCGTCGGCGCGGATGTACGCGAGCTCGTCGAGGTCGTTGATGTCGATCAGGTGCCCGGGGTTCGCCAGGCGCAGCTTCATCATCGGCAGCAGGCTGTGCCCGCCCGCGATGATCCGCGCGTCCGGCCCCAGCCGCTCGAGCGCCGCGATCACACCGTCGACGCTCGTCGCGCGCTCGTAGTCAAACGGTGCCGGCGTCTGCATCGGGCCTCGCTTCGGGGTCGAGAACGGCCGCGGCGCCCGGCATCCGTCGGCGCACGCCAGGCGACTCGCTCGGCTCGTACTGCACCGGCGCGTCCGTGCCGATCACGGGGGAGCGCGGCATCTTCTGGGGCCGCGACTGGCGCAGCTCCGGGTAGAGCCCCATCGCGGCGCCGGCGCCGCGCGAGGGGTCGCGCAGCGCTGGGCCGTTCGGGCTGGCGGCCGCGATCGGCGCCTCGCGGCCGAGCCGCGCGAGCGTCAGCACGCCGCGTGTGTAGACCTCGGCAATCCGCGGGGCCGTCGTCTCCCCGCTGCCCGGGAAGTCGCGCAGGCCGTCCGCGCCCGCGCCCGGGTAGAGCCCGTCGATGAGGCCGATCGCATCGGACACGCCGGCCTTCTTGACGAGCAGGCCCTCGAGCGCGCTGACGCCCGCATCGAGCGAGGTGTTGATCGTCGTCACGACCGCTCCGACTGGCGCGGTCTTGTCGATGATCTCGCCGACCGCGGCGATCGTGCGGTCCAGGCCCTTCGTGATGCGCGCGAGCGCGACGATCGTCCAGATCAGGTACCACGCGAGTGCAGCCACGATCAGGACGACCGCGACGATGAGCACGACGCCGGCGCCGCTCATGAGACCGCGTCCGCGTCGTCGAGGATCACGTCGAGCGAGCCGCCGTACTTCGCGACGCCCGCGATCGTGCGCGCCGCTTGATCCTGCGTCGTCAGGAGCAGCGCCGTCGCGTCGAGGTCCTTGGACCCCGCGACCGCGGCGGCGCTGATCGCGTCGACGCTGGGGACGATGCTGCGCGCCGCGCGCAGCACGCCGTGCAGCAGGTAGACGACCACGGGCAGGACGACGAGCAGCAGCACGGCGTCCCCGATCCAGTAGAGCGTCATCGCGGCCTCCGCTCGGCGACGATCGCCGCCTTCGAGGCGATCCCGGGAAGGGCGCCAAGGATGGTGTCGAACTGCGCGTTGATCGCGGTGACTGCGGGCTCGAGCGGGCGCAGGTGCTCGGCCTCGACGGTCGTCAGCGCGGACGCGAGCGTGGCGAGCTTCACGGAGATCGACTCGAGCCCGCGCCGCACGAGGATCAGCGCGACGGCGACCACCGCGATCACCACGACGGCGAGCAGGACGCTGAGCAGGACCAGCCAGTGGGTCGTGCTCATGCCGCACCGTACCCGTCGGTCAGCGCGTTCATGTAGCCGTCCTGGACGACGGCCTCGTCGACGATCAGCGCCAGCACGGGCGCGGTCGCCTCGAGCTGCGGGATGTTCGCGGTGTTGCCCGCGATGTCGCCCGCGACGGTGAGCAGCGCGTCGGCTGAGCGGTCGATGTCGCCCACGGTGCGGACGAGGACGCCCAGCAGAACGGCGACGATCAGCGCCGCGACGAGGCCGATCACCAGTGCCACCGTCCACAGCGTGGTGGCGGATGCGGCGAACTCGAAGGTCATTTCCCGACCGCCACCTTCCGCAGCGCGCGCGCCGAGTGCAGGATCCGCACGCCCGAGTCGTTGATGCGCGCGATGCCCGACAGCTCCGCGGTCTGGGTGCGCACGACCTCGAGCCCCCGCACGGCGGTGCGCGCCTGGCGCGCGATCCGCTTGGCTAGGACGAGGATCGTGATCACGATCGCCGCGACCACGAGCACGACCACGATGCCGAGGACGAGTCCGGCGGTCCATCCACTGGACGCGCCGATCACTGTGGGCATGCCACACCTCCTGCCGTCGAAGTGACCATCTGGGGTACCGGTGACACCATCGCCGGATTGGGGTGGCGCGTCAACTGCCAGCCGCTCGCGGCGTCCTGGCGTCTGTCACCGTCAGGCCGATGGGCCAGTTGCGCGCGTCCTTCGCAGCGAGCACGTCGCACCGGCTGGCGCTCGTGGTCGACGGGCAGCGCTGCCTCGAGTCGATCGGGGCCTCGTCAGGATGGAAGCGGCCGTCGCGCTACCTCGGCGGCGTCCTCACGCGGGAGCCCGAGCATGCGCAGCACGCACTCGGCGTGGTGGA
>DATKLF010000058.1:0-7805 GCA_035542555.1 Solirubrobacteraceae bacterium
CGCCAGCTCGATGAGCTCGGCCGAGGCGTTCGCGTTCACGACGCCGCCGCCGACGTACAGCACGGGGCGCCGCGCGGCGGCGAGCGCCTTCGCCGCCTGGCGGATCTGCTTCGCGTTGCCCTCGATCGTCGGCTGGTAGCCCGGCAGGTGCACGTCGGTGACGGGCTCGTAGTCGATGTCGGCGCGCGAGAGGTCCGTCGGGATGTCGATCACCACCGGGCCCGGCCGCCCGGTGCGCGCGAGGTAGAACGCCTCGTGGATCGCGCGCGGGATCTCCAGCGGGTGCTGGATCATCATCGAGTGCTTGATCGCCGGCATCGTGATGCCGATCGTGTCGGCCTCCTGGAAGCCGTCGGTGCCGAGCAGGTCGGTGCGCACCTGGCCGGTGATGAAGACCACCGGCACGGAGTCCATCATCGCGTCGACGATCGGCGTGACGAGGTTGGTCGCGCCGGGGCCCGAGGTGCCGAGCGAGACGCCGACCCGTCCGGTCGCCTTCGCGTAGCCCTCGGCCGCGTGGCCGCCGCCGGCCTCGTGACGCACGAGCACGTGGCGGATGCCCGCGTCCACGAACGCGTCGTAGGTCGGGAGGTTGGCGCCGCCGGGGAGGCCGAATACGACGTCGACACCCTCGGCCTTCAGGCACTCCATGATCGCATCGACGGCGCGCATCGCTCGTTCGCCTCCCTTCGTCGTTCGAGGTGTCGAAAAGAGCCGCCTCGGGCGGCTCCGAAGGCCGATTCTACCAGTCGGAATTGGCCCGGCCGGGGCGTCCGAGGATGCGCTCTGCCGCCGGCGCTCAGCGCACGGCCGTCGGGAGCTCGGCCGGGATGATCTCGCCCTCGTCCTCGGGGAAGTAGAGCTCCGTGCCGCAGCGTGTGCAGAGGGCGTCGTGCACGAACACGACGCGCCCGCAGCCGGGACAGCGGCGGCGCTCCTCGGTGAGCTGGCTGCGCGTGCAGACCGCGGCCAGCAGGCCCAGGAACGGGATCAGGCCGGAGATCAGGAACCACAGCCAGAACGACATGCCCTTGAGCTTCCCGACGATCCCGCCGGCCAGGCCGAACATCAGGGCGATGAAGACGTAGGCGCTGCCCGCCATCGGGCGCTCAGCTCCGCAGCGTGCGGTAGGCCCAGATGATCGCGACCAGCGCCGCGACGACGACGATCAGCCAGAGCATGCCCGAGACGAGCCCGATCACGAGCCGCAGCAGCACGAGCGCCGCCACGACGAGGACGACGAACGCGACGACCTTCGCCAGCAGCGACGGACCGGTCTTCTCGGTCTTCTCCATGCCGAGATTGTAGGCGCCCGTCGGCGCCTGCGGGACCGTCAGTCGTAGGAGCGCTGCAGGTGCGCGAAGCGCTCGGTGCCGACCGGACGCCCGCCCACCTGGATGCGCGCGAGCCGGTAGCGACGGACCTTCGGCGCGCCGGCCTCGCGGTGGCGCGGCGTGGGCGCTGACAGCAGCAGGTAGCGCGAGAGCGACGGCGAGGGACGGGGCATGCCGCAATGATCGGCGCCGAAGGCCTGAGCCGCCATCGCCCGGCGGTCCCCAATCGCGCGTCCTGACCCGTACAGCGTGTCGAACCGCGACCCTGGGCGAGCGGGGCGTCTACCGTTGGCTGTGTGACGCTGCGTCGGATCCTCACGACGGCGATCGCCGCCGTGGCGGTCCTCGCGGGCCCAGCCGCGACGGCGGGCGCATCCACCACCCTGCCCGCCCCCTACGTCGCCATCAGCGCGAACGGGCTGCCCGGGGCGCCGGGGCCCGCGCGCGTGGCGTCCCTGGAACGGCTGCGGGCACTCGGCGTGCGCGCGGTGCGCATCGACTTCCGCTGGGCGGACATCGAGCCGATCGGCCCCCCGCTGCACGACTACGACTGGTCGGCGCAGGACGCGCTCGTGCGCGACATCCGCGCCGCGGGACTGGAGATCCTCGGGATCATCGACTACGGGCACCCGGACTACTCGGCTGCCGGCCGCGCCGCCTACGACGCCGGGCGCCGCGCGGCGGGATCGTTCGGCGTCGGGGACCCGGAGATGTACCCGCCGGACGATCCGGCGTCGTTCGCGCGCTTCGCCGCCGACGTCGCGAGCCGCTACCGCCATGACGTCGGGCGCTGGGAGATCTGGAATGAGGAGAACGGCGGCTGGCGCTTCTGGCTGCCCAAGGAGGACCCGGCCGCATACGCCCGCCTCCTCTGCGCCGCGCACACCGCGGTGCACGCGGCCGACCCCGGTGCACCGGTCGCCCTGGGCGGGCTGTTCTTCCCCCCGCTCGGCGGCCACATCGGCACCGGCGGCGTGCGCTTCCTGCGTGCAGTGCTCGACCGCGGCCCGGCCGGGGTCGGGCAGTGCTTCGACGCCGTCGCCTTCCACCCCTACGCCTATCCGTTCACCTCGCCGGAGGCCGTCGTGCAGGACCGCGGCTCGGTCATCGGCGCCGCCGCGCAGCTGCGCCAGGTCCTCGCGGCTCACCACCTCGCCGCCACGCCACTGTGGAACACCGAGGTCGGATGGCCGACGAACCCCGTGTCCAACGGCGTCACCGAGGCGCGCCAGGCGCGCTACACCGCGCGCCTGGCACTGCTGTCCTGGGCGCGCGGCGTGCGGCTGCTGACCTGGTACACGGTCGGCGACACGCCGGACGCGACGGGCAAGGACCAGGAGGCGCACTTCGGGCTGTTCCGGCTCGACGGATCCGCCAAGCCCGCCGCCCGCGCACTCGAGACGCTGCAGCGCACGCTCGGTGACGGGCTGCGGTATGTCGGCGACCGGTCCCGCACGCTGGGCCTGCCGCGCGGGCACGCCGGCGTCGGGCAGGGCGTGGCGCTCGAGTTCCGAGGTCCGGGCCGCCGGCACGTGCTGGCGCTGTGGCTGGCGGACGAGCGCCCGCCCGCCGGCCCCAGTCCGTTCGCGCCTGTCGAGCCGGGGACGCCGCGCAGCACGATCGTCGTGCGCCTGACGGTCCCGCGCCCGGCCTCGGTGACCACGATGCTCGGCGTCGCGCGCGGCGCGCTGCCCGCCTCGGGCCTCGTGCGCGTGGGCCAGGACCCCGTGTACGTCGCCTGGCGCGGCTGACCGGACCTACTGCCCGAGCTCGGCGCGCACGATCGCGGTGACCTCGCCGCCGTCGGCGCGCCCGCGGGTCTCCTTCATGACGTAGCCGACGATCACGCCGATCGGCTTCATGTCGCCGCCACGCAGCTTGTCGGCCACGTCGGGGTGCGCCTCCAGCGCGGCGCGCACGATCGGCGCGAGCTCCTCGGCGCCGCCGACGGCGCCGAGCGACTCGGCCTCGACGATCGCCTCCGGGTCGCCGCCCTCGGCGACGAGCCGGTCGAGCACCTGCTTGGCGGCGCCCTGCGTGAGCCGGCGGGCGCCGACGAGGCCGACGAGCGCCGCGAGCGCCTTCGGGGTGACCTTCGATTCCGCGGGGTCCTCCCCGTCGAGGCGCGCGCTCAGCTCCGTGACCCAGTTGGCCAGCGACTGCGCGGCAACCGGCGGGCTCATGGCCGCGCCCGCGTCGAGCGCCGCCTCGAAGAAGTCGCCGAGCTCCGCGCGCCAGGAGAGCAGGCGCGCGGTCTCGACGTTGAGGCCGAGCACGGACGCAAGGCGCGCCTCGCGCGCGGCAGGCAGTTCGGGCATGGCGCCCCGCGCACGCCCCCGCATCGCCTCGGTGATCCGCACCGGCGGCAGGTCGGGCTCGGGGAAGTAGCGGTAGTCGTGCGCCTCCTCCTTGGAGCGCAGCGAGGTGATGGCCTCCGTGCGCGGGTCGAAGTGCAGGGTCTCCTGGAGGACCGGCTCGCCGGCCCGCAGCAGTGCCTCCTGGCGCCCCACCTCGGCGCGGATGCCGCGCTCGATGAAGCGGAAGGAGTTCATGTTCTTCAGCTCGGTCTTCGTGCCGAGCTCGCTCGTCCCCGCCGGGCGGACCGAGATGTTCGCGTCGCAGCGCAGCGAGCCCTCCTCCATGTTCACGTCGCTGACGCCGAGCTGGCGCAGCGTCGTGCGCAGCAGGCGCAGCCAGTCGCTCGCCTGCTCGGCGGAGCGCACGTCGGGCTCGGTGACGATCTCGGCCAGCGGCGTGCCGCCTCGGTTGAAGTCCACGACCGAGGCGTCCGACCCGTGGATGCGTCCGCTGGCGCCGACGTGGGTGAGCTTCGCCGCGTCCTCCTCGAGGTGCACGCGGTGGATGCGCACGTCGCCGAGCCGCCCGCCGCTGCACAGCGGCTCGTCGTACTGGCTGATCTGGTAGCCCTTCGGGAGGTCGGGGTAGAAGTAGTTCTTGCGGTGGAAGATCGAGCGCGGCGCCAGCTCGGAGCCGAGCGCCAGGCCGATCATCAGCCCGAAGTGGATCGCCTCGGCGTTGGGGACCGGCAGGGTTCCGGGCAGGCCCAGGCAGACGGGGCAGGTGCGCGTGTTGGGCGGCTCGCCGAAGCTCAGCGGGCACGAGCAGAACATCTTCGTGCGCGTGCGCAGCTGCACGTGGATCTCCAGGCCGATTACCGGCTCGTAGACGACGTCGCTCATGCGGGCGCTCCGGCGGCCAGGGCGCGCGAGGCGTCGAACCCGATCGCGTGCTCCAGCGCGTGCGCCGCGTCGAGCAGGCGGTTCTCGCTGAACGCCGGCCCGGCGAGCTGCAGGCCGACCGGGAGATCGTCCGCGAGCCCGCACGGGATCGAGATCGCCGGGATCCCCGCGAGCGACATCGGCACGGTGAAGTAGTCGTTGAGGTACATCGCGAGCGGGTCGGCCGTCTTCGCGCCGAGCTCGAAGGCGACCGTCGGGCTGGTGGGCGTCACGACGAAGTCGATGCCCTCGAAGACCGAGGCGAACTCGCGCGCGATCAGCGTGCGCACCTTCTGCGCGCGCCCGTAGTAGGCGTCGTAGTAGCCGCTGGACAGCGCGTACGTGCCGATGAGGATGCGCCGCTTGACCTCTGCCCCGAAGCCGTCGTGGCGCGTTCTCGTGTACATCGAGACGAGGTCGTCGGCCGGCACGCGCAGGCCGTAGCGCACGCCGTCGAAGCGCGCGAGGTTCGAGGAGGCCTCGGCGGGCGCGATGACGTAGTAGGCGCTGAGCGCGTGCGGGGCGCTCTCCAGGCTGCACGTCTCGACCGTGGCGCCGAGCCCGCGCGCCGTCTCGAGCGCCTGGTCGAAGGCGGCGAGCACCCCGGGCTCCAGGCCCTCGCCCGCCGCGAGCTCGGCGGGCACCCCCAGCCGCAGGCCGTCCAGCCGTTCGGCCGTCGGCAGGCGGATCTCCTCCGGGTGGCCGACGGCGGTCGCGTCGCACGGGTCGGTGCCGACCATGTGCCGGTAGAGCAGCGCCGCGTCGGTCACGTCGCGCGTCAGCGGCCCGGCCTGGTCCAGCGAGGAGGCGAAGGCGATCATCCCGTAGCGCGAGACCGAGCCGTAGGTGGGCTTCAGGCCGACGATCCCGCACAGGGCGGCCGGCTGGCGGATCGAGCCGCCGGTGTCGGTGCCCAGCGCCCACGGCGCCAGCCCCGCGGCGACCGCGGCGGCGCTGCCGCCCGATGACCCCCCGGGCACGCGCCCGCGATCCCACGGGTTGAGGACGGGCCCGTACGCCGAGTTCTCGTTCGAGGAGCCCATCGCGAACTCGTCCTGGTTCGTCTTGCCGAGGAGCGAGGCCCCCGCCTCCTGCAGGCGGGTGACGCAGGTGGCGGTGTACGGCGGCAGGTAGCCCTCGAGGATCCTCGACCCCGACTGGCTGGGGATCCCCTCGGTGCAGAAGAGGTCCTTGACGGCCAGCGGCACGCCGCGCAGCGGCCCGTCAGCGTGCAGGTCGCCCGGCAGATGCTCGGCGACCCACGTGAACGCGCCGAGGTCCTCCTCGGCCGCGCGGGCGCGATAGGCGGCGAACAGCTCGGCGGGGTCCAGCTCACCGCGGTCGATCGCCGAGATCGCCTGCGCCGCGCTGAGCGCGATGATGTCGTGGACCTCCATCGCGCTCAGCCGGCCTGCGGGCTGGGGACGAGGAAGCCGCCGTCCTGCACGGCGGGCGCCTGCGCGAGCGCCACGTCGCGGTCCAGGCACGGCCCGGGCTCGTCGGCGCGCAGCGCGCTCTCGACCTCCACGACGTGCGAGGTCGGCGGGACGTTCTCGAGGTCGAGCGCGGCGATCGCGGCGATGTGATCGAGGATCGACGACAGCTCGCCCGCCATCCGCTCGACCTCGTCGTCGTCGAGCCGCAGGCGCGCCAGGCGCGCGACGTGGAGGACCTCTTCGCGGTCGAGCATCTGCCGGGCGATGATAGGCGAGGGTCAGCGGGGCGGCGGCGCGGGCTGCGCCGGGGGCGGCGTCGCGTGCCGGCCGAAGCCGCTCGTGCGCTCGTCGCGCAGCGAGGCAAGGCCGCCGGCGACCATCAGCACGGCGAGCACGGCGCCCGCCCACCCGGCGGCGGCGAGCGAGGCCGACGGCCACGGCGGCGTGAGCAGGTCGATGAGCAGGACCACGAGCGCGGGTACGCCGACGGCGGCGAGCAGCACGCCCGGCGGGGTGTTGAACGCGTCGACCGGGCTGGCGATGAAGGCGGCGGCCAGGGCGACGGCGGCGAGGATCGTGATGACGAGCAGCGTCAGCGTGAGCCAGCCGAGCGTGTTCCAGCCGCTGCCGGCATGCCCGCGCGCGGGTGTGTACCAGTCGAGGAAGAGGCTCGCGAACAGGCCGAGCGCGCCGACCAACGCCGCCCATTCGGCGAGCTTCAGGCGCCGCAGCGTCATGGCCGCTCTCCGGCGGCCATCCGCGCGGCCTTCAGCGTGTTGCGCAGCAGGCACGCGATCGTCATCGGCCCCACCCCACCGGGGACCGGTGTGATGGTCCCGGCGACGGGGAGGACGGCGTCGAAATCCACATCGCCGGACAGCACGCCGTCGACGCGGTTCATGCCCACGTCGATCACGACGGCGCCGGGCCTGACCCAGTCCGCGCCCACCATCCGCGCCCGGCCCACCGCGACGACCAGCACCTCGGCCCGCCGGCAGACCGCCGCCAGGTCGCGCGTGCGCGAGTGGCAGGTCGTGACGGTCGCGTTCGCCGCCAGCAGCAGCTGTGCCATCGGCTTGCCGAACAGGTTCGAGCGGCCCACGACGACCGCCTCCGCACCCTCGAGCACCGCGCCCGCCTCCTCGAGCAGCACCATCACGCCCTCCGGCGTGCACGGCCGCAACCCCTCGCGTCCGAGCGCGAGCATCCCGGCGCTCAGCGGCGTGAGCCCGTCGACGTCCTTGCCGGGGTCCACCAGGCCGGTCAGCTCGACGCCGTCCAGATGCGCGGGGACCGGAAGCTGGCAGAGGATGCCGCTGACCTCCGGGTCCACGTTGAGGCGCTCGATCAGCGCCACGACCTCCTCGTGCGCGGCGTCCGCGGGCAGGCGATGGTCGAAGCCCCGGATGCCGGCCTCCGCGCATGCGCGCTGCTTGCCGCCTACGTACACGGCGCTCGCGGGATCGCCGCCGACGAGGATCGTGGCGAGCCCGGGCGGGCGCCCGTGCGCCGCCACGAAGTCCGCGACGTCGCGCGCGACCTGCTCGCGCACGCGTGCCGCGACGGCCTTCCCGTCGATGATCCGCGCGCTCATGAGGGCGGAAACCTACCGCCCGTCAGCGCCGGCTGATCGGCGCGTACTCGGCCATGAGCTTGCGCTCCGAGCCGTCGGCGGCGAAGCGCACGACCACGATCCCGCCGGGCTCGACGCCGGTCACGACGCCCTCGCCGAAGCTCGCGTGCACGACGTCGTCGCCCAGCCGATACTCGGGGCCCGCACCCTCCGCCGGCGGCCC
>DATKLF010000059.1:0-56867 GCA_035542555.1 Solirubrobacteraceae bacterium
GCGTGCCGGCCCGCCGGCCGGTGACGAGCTCGAGCGCCGCGTCGCAGCTGTCGACCGGCCAGATGCGGAACTGCCTGGCGCGCACGGCGTCGACGACCTCCTCGTCGAGCATGAGGTGGCGCAGGTTCGCGCGCGGGAGGACCACCCCCTGGCCGCCCGTCAGCCCGGCGTCGCGGCAGAGGGCGAAGAACCCCTCGATCTTCTCGTTGACCCCTCCGACGGCCTGCACGTTGCCGTGCTGGTCCAGTGAGCCGGTCAGCGCGACGGACTGATCGAGCGGGAACTCGCCGATCGCCGAGAGCAGTGCGAGCAGCTCGGCGACGGTCGCCGAGTCGCCCTCGATCCCGCCGTAGGACTGCTCGGCGACGATGCTGCCGCGCAGCGAGAGCGGGGTGTCGCGGGCGTAGCGGCTGGCGAGCAGCCCGGAGAGGATCAGGAAGCCCTTGTCGTGGATCGGCCCGGAGAGCTCGACCTCGCGGTCGATGTCGACGACCGCGCCGTCACCTGCGGCGGCGGTCGCCGACAGGCGGATGGGGTGCCCGAAGCTGTGCTCGCCCGCGACCGACACGGCCAGGCCGTTGACCTGCCCCACGACCGCACCCTCGAGCGCGATCCGCATCGTCCCGTCGAGCGTGATCTCGCGCAGGCGCTGCTCGGGCCGGTCGGCGCGCCGGCGCCGCGCGGCCAGCGCGGAGCGGATCTGCTCGCGCCCGACGCGCGCCGCGCCGACGCGCGTGGCCTCCTGGGCGGCCTCGACCGCGATGTCGGTCAGCTGGCGCACGCGCGTGGACAGGCGCTCGCGGTTCCCGGCCAGCCGGGAACCGTGCTCCACAAGCGCGGCGACGGCGTCGCGGTCGAACGCAGGCAGCCCGCGGTCGGCCTCCAGCGCGCGCACGAGCCCGGCATAGCTCGCGATCCCGGTCCCGTCGCGCGGCATGTCGGGCTGGAAGTCGGCACGCAGCTTGAAGAGCCGTGCCACGTCCTCGTCGAGCGCATGGAGCAGCTCGTAGAGCTCGGTCGAGGCGATCAGCACGACCATCGTGCGCACCGCCATCGGCTCGGGATCGAGCGTCACGCCCGGGAACAGCATGTACTGGACGGCGAGGTTCTCGATCTTCGCGCGGCCGGTGCGCAGCACGTCCTTGAGCCGCGGCCAGACCGCGGGCTTGGACAGGATGTCGGCGGCGTCGAGCACGAGGTAGCCGCCCGCCGCGCGGTGCACGGCGCCGGCGCGCAGGTGCCGGTGGTCGGTGCGCGCCGAGCCGAACTCGGTCTCGTACTCGGCGCGGCCGAAGAGCTCGTAGAACGAGGTGTCGGTCGGAACGACGACGGGCGCCCCCTGCCCCGGCTCGTGCGTGACGAGCACGTTCACCGCGTAGCGCGCACGCAGGTCGGCGCGGGGCGCCATCCCGCGCAGCATCGGCGGAAGCTCCTCGACCTCCGGCGGCGCGCGCAGCTGGTCCAGGTGCGCGATGGCGTCCTCGCGCATCTCGTCGAGCCACTCGGCGACGCCGTCCTCGTCGCCGTCGGCCCAGCGCGCGCGGACCTCGTCGAACAGCCTGCCGGTCGCGAAGATCGCGACCTCGCGGTCGAGCTCGGCGTGGCGGTTCTGCAGCTCGCGCTCGATCTCGTGGATGCGCGCGAAGCCCTCCTGCACCGGGGCCTTCAGCTCGTCCACCGCCCGTTCGAAGCGCTCGCGCAGGACGTCGGGCATCGCCTCCATCTCGTCGGGGGCGATCGGCCGCCCGCCGACGATCGGCAGCGTCATGACGCCGCCCGGGGTCAGCTGCAGCGCCACCCCCTTGGCGTGCGCGCGCTGCTCGATGTCGCGCAGCACCGCGGTGCGCCGGCGGTCGAGCTCGTCCTGCAGCTCGCGGTGGCGCGCGCGGTAGCCCTCGCTCTCGAACGCCTCGATGATCCGCCTGCGCGCATCGTCGACGAGCCGCGCGACGTCCGCTCCGAACGCGGGCGCCGAGCCGCTCGCCAGCCGGTAGTTGCGCGGGCACAGCGGCTGGCGGAAGCTCGGCAGGTAGACGACGTCGGGCGGGGTCGGCTCGCCCTGGGCGCGCTCGCGCAGCCACGCCTCGAGCGCCGCGCGCCGACCCGTGCCGGGCGCGCCGGTGGCGATCACGTGCAGCTGCTCGGCGCCGCTCGCGGCGGCCACCTGCAGCGTCTCGAGCACGCGCGGCTGGGGGATCTGCGGCCCCGGCGCGGCGCGGTCGGCGGCGGGGACCTCTGAGGGCCGGCAGCGGCGCAGCAGCTCCGTCGCGGGCAGGCCGCGCGGTCGCCGCCCGGTCACCGCACCGCTCCGTGGCGAAGGTGCGGCGCGTGCGCCGGCCGGTCAGGGGTCGCGGGCATCTGCGCGAAACCTACGCCATGGTCAGCCCGCCGCTGACCGAGAGCGTCTGGCCGGTGACGAACCCCGCCTGCTCGGAGGCGAAGAACGCGATCGCCGCGGCGACCTCCGCGGGAAGGCCGAGGCGCTTCATCGGCACCGCCCTGGTCATCGCCGCGATCACCTTCGCCGCGTCCTGCGTGCCGGCGGTGATCTCGTCGAGCAGCGCCGTCTGCGTCGGCCCGGGGCAGACGACGTTCGAGGTGACCCCCGCACGCGCGGTCTCGCGTGCGATCGATTTGGCGAAGGCGATCACCGCACCCTTGGCACCGGCGTAGACCGACTCGAGCGAGGATCCGACGCGCCCGGCGTCCGAGGCGGTGAACACGACCCTCCCCCAGCCGCGCTCGATCATGCCCGGAAGCAGCGCACGCGTGACCTGCAGCGCGCCGAGGTAGTTCACGTCGACGACGCGCCGCCAGAACGCCTCGTCGGTCTCGACGAACGCCCGCAGCTCGTCCCAGCCGGCGTTGCTCACGAGCACGTCGACCTCACCGAGCGTGGCGCGGACCTCATCGACGGCGGCGGCGACCGAGGCACCGTCGGTGACGTCGAGGGCGACGCCGACCGCGCGGTGGCCGGCCTGGGCGAGCTCATCCGCCGTCGCGCGGGCGAGCTCCGCGCGCAGGTCGGCGACGGCGACGGCGCGCCCCTGCTCGCAGAGCGCGCGGCACGCCGCCGCCCCAATGCCGCGTGCGCCGCCGGTGACGAGCGCCACGCGCGCGTTCACACCGACACCGCCGCCCGATAGGGGCCGAAATCCGGCGCGCGCTTCTCGGCGAACGCCGCGACGCCCTCCGCCGCCTCGGCAGAGCCCTCGAACTGGTGCAGGCCGGTGAACGCGAGGCTCGCGACGCCGGCCATGTGCTCGCTGTCGGCGTTGAAGGACTGCTTGAGGAAGCGCAGCGCCGTGGGCGACAGCGCGAGCATCTCGTCGGCCCAGCGGCGGACCTCCGCGCGCAGCTCGCCGAGCGGCACCACCGCGTTCACGAGCCCCCACTGCGCCGCGGTGGCCGCGTCGTACTGGCGGCAGAGGAACCACACCTCGCGAGCGCGCTTCTCGCCGATCACGCGCGCGAGGTAGCTCGTGCCGAAGCCGGCGTCGAAGGAGCCCACGCGCGGGCCGCTCTGACCGAAGCGCGCGTGCTCGGCGGCGATCGTCAGGTCGCAGAGCACGTGGAGGACGTGGCCCCCGCCGATCGCGTAGCCGTTGACGGCGGCGATCACGGGCTTGGGCACTGCGCGGATGATCCGGTGCAGCTGCTCGACCTCGAACAGGCCGTAGGCCGACGGGCCGTAGTCCCCGCTCTCGGCGCGCTGCTTCTGGTCGCCGCCGGTGCAGAAGGCCTTGTCGCCCGCACCGGTCAGGCAGATGACGCCGACGGACGGGTCGGCCCAGGCGCGCTTGAAGCAGCCGATCAGCTCGTCGACGGTCTGCGCGCGGAACGCGTTGTAGCGCTCGGGGCGATCGATGGTGACCCACGCGAGCCCGTCCTCGACCTCGTAGGCGACGTCCTCGAGCGCCGGCCGGGGCGGCGTCGACTCGTGCTGGGGCATCTGCGCTCCTCGTCTGGTGGTGGGTTGGCGCCGCGAGTCTCGCAGGGGCGCGGCGCGACCTGCGACCATGGTCGTGTGGCTCCCCAGGTGCGCGAGCGCGACGCCCCTCCGCAAGGCCCCCCGCCGGAGGCCGAAGAGCCCGACGAGCCCGATCTCGTCCTGCTGCAGCCGCACACCGGCTGGTACGACGACCCCGACGACCCGGAGCTGCGCCGCTACTGGGACGGGGTCTGCTGGCGCGGCAAGCCGCGCCGCGACGTCCCGAGCCGCGGGCCCTTCCCCGGCGCGCGCATGGTCCCGCGCTCGCAGCTGCCGCACTACCGCCCGCCCGCGGTCGGGCCGCCGACGGACCTCACCCCGGCCGAGCGGCTGCGGCGCTGGCGGGTCGCGGCGCTCGTCGCGGGCGTGCCGGCGCTCGTCGGGCAGCTGTTCCTCTGGTACGGCACGCCCGGCGGGTACGGGTCGCTGTGGAGCGCCTACCCGGGCCTCGCCGCCGGCGCGACGCTCGCCTGCGTGCTCGCGCTGCTCGCCGGCGCCGTGCCCGCCCGCCCCGGACGGGCGGCCGCGACCCTGGGCATGCTCGCCGCCTGGGTCGCGCTGCTGTGCGTGCTCGTCGGCCTGCGCGCGCCCGCCGGCGGCCACCTTGAGCGCGGCGCGCTGCTCACGACGGGCGCGGCGATCGTGCTGTCGACCGCGATGACGAGCATGTGGCGCCTGCGGCGCGGCGCGCCGTAGCACGGGGCGACGGCGGTCAGGAGGACGGCTCGAACAGCCGGCCGGCGCGCACGCGCTCGGCCATCACCTTGGACTCGTCGCGGTAGGCGCTCCCGTCGTCGAACTCGATGACCGGCAGGAGCTTCTGGCCGCTGAGCGCGACGATGTCGGGCCGCGAGCCCTTGAGGTAGCCGTGCTTGACGACCTCGTACTCGATGCCCTGCTCGTCGAGGGCCCGCTGCACCCGCCAGCACGCGTCGAGGTCCGTGTGCAGGAAGGTGTACGAGCAGCGGTGCAGCTTGACCTTGGCCATCGGCGCACCCTATCCGCCGCTCGCTCCGCGCGACGGTCAGCGGGTGAGCCCGGGCACCGGCGTCTGGGTGCGCGCGCATGCGTCGGCGAGCGCCTCGTGCAGGCGCCGGCGCTCGCGCTCGGCCGCCCGCGTGCGCCCCCGGCCGCTGCGCACCCCGACGAGGTTCAGCGTCTCGTCGGGGTCGGCCTCCATGTCGTACAACTCGTACTCGGGGGCGACGCGGCCCGCGGGGTCGAGGTAGACGGCGTACTTCCAGCGGCGCTCGCGCACGCAGCGCACGCGGTTGGGCTGGCCGGCGACCTCCTGGCGCGCCGTCCCCGCCTGGTGGTCGTCGAAGGTGAACAGGACGTGCTCGCCGGCGGCGTGCGCGGGCGCCGCGTCGAGCACCCCGCCGAAGTCGACGCCCGCCGCACGCACGGCGTAGCGGTCGGGGGCCGCGTGGCGGGCGAGGACGCCGCAGAGGTTCGCGCCGTCGAGCGTCCCGTCGGCGGGCGCGCCGGCGAGCCCGAGCAGCGTGGGCACGAGATCGACGAGGGACGCGGGCGCGTCGCTCTCGGCGCCGCCGGTGAACAGCAGCGGGCTGGAGAAGACGAGCGGCACGCGCAGCGTCTCCTCGTAGGCGTTGAACATCTTCTGGCGCAGGCCGCCGTGCGAGAGTCCCATCTCGCCGTGGTCGGAGATGCGCGCGATCACGGTGCGCGAGCGCAGCGACGACGGGTCGTCCGCGTCGCCCAGCGCGCGCAGCAGGCGGCCGATCTTCTCGTCGACCACTCCCTGCAGGTAGGCGTAGAAGTTCACGTAGTCCAGCTGCTCCTCGCGCGTGCCGAGCGCGCCGATGTACGAGGTCTGGCCGAGCCGCATCAGCGAGTGCACGGCCGGCTTCTCGTCGAGCGACTCGTCGACCGACGGGGGCAGCTGCACGCCGAGCCCGGCGAAGTCATCGCGGCGGTAGCCGCCGGCGGCGTAGGAGCTCGGGTACCCCAGCACGTCGTGCGGGTTGACGAGCGAGACGATCAGGCAGAACGGCTCGGGCAGGTCTGCGTGCGCGAGGAACGCCTCGACCTGGCGCGTGTAATCCTCGTCCCAGCCCGCGCTGCTGCGCCCGGCGGTGCCGCCGCCGAAGTGGTCGGCATCGGTGTTCTCGCCGGCATCGGGCGGCTCCCACCCGCCGAAGCCGTGATCGCGCTCGAGGCGCTCGGCATCCGCGGCCCCCCAGTCGTGCGCCCCGGCGAGCGGGGCGGTGAGGTGCCACTTGCCCTTGTAGACGACGGTGTAGCCGGCGTCGCGCAGGCGCGTGCCCAGCGTTGGGATCCCGGCCGGCAGCTCGGGCTCGCCGCCGCCCGCGGGCCCCAGGCGCAGCAGGCCGCGCGCGAAGTTCTCGGCCAGGCGGCCGCGGGGCACGACGCCGCTCGCCGCCATCCCGGAGACCTCCCGCAGGATCGCCGGCAGGTAGCGCGGGTCCGGTTGCAGGTCCCCCGTCGTCAGCGTGAGCGTCACGCCGTGGCGCGAGGGGTAGGTGCCGGTCAGAAACGACGCGCGGCTCGGCGAGCACATCGCCGAGGCCGTGCACGCCTGCGTGAACGACACGCCGGTGCGCCGCAGCTCGGCATCGTTCGGCGTCAGTGCCTCCAGCCAGCCCGGCTCCTCGGGCCAGTGCATCGGCGTGCGCTGCTGATCGGTGATCAGCAGGACGATGTTCGGCCGCTTCGAGGACGCCATCCGGGCTACCGATGCTCGAGCTGGTAGGTGTCACTGAACGCGTCCTGCACGACGGTCGCGCGGCCGCTCGTCGCCAGGCGCAGGTCGGACCTCAGCCGCCGCTCGCGATAGTGCCACCCGGCGGGCAGGCTCAGCCGCGCGGCGAGGCCCGGCAGCTGCGCGAGACGCAGCGACGGGTCGGCGATCTGCGCGTAGGACTGCATGACGTAGACGCTGCGATCGGGCGCGGTCAGCTCGAACACCGGGTGCATGCGGCTCCAGACGAAGGCGTTGGCGCGGTTGACGGTGATCTCGGTGTACGGCCTGGCGCCGGGGACGCCGTTCGTGATCGGCACCTGCACGCTGGCGATGCGCCGCATGCGCAGGCCGTGGAAGGAGCGCACCTGCCCGAACCCGGGGGCCAGCTGGATCGAGGCGGACTCCATGAGCCAGTGGCGCGGGCCGTTGAGCTGGACCGCCACCGCCCCGAGCTGCGCCTTGAGCGCGCCAGGGTCCGACGCCTTCCACAGGGCCGGCGGGCAGTCGTCGAGGCCGTACGTGTTCCAGACGTCCGCGACCAGTCCGGCCGCCGTGGTCTTCGCCACCAGGTACTCGCAGTAGCGGTCGTTGAACATGCCGGTCGTCCGCGCGGGCGGGGCGCCCGTGGCCGGGGCTGCGAGCAGGACCGCGAACGCCAGGGCCGCAGCGAGGACGGCGGTGCGGCGGCGGGCGGACACGCGTCGGACGCTACCAGCGCCCGACAGCGCGGGCGTGACAAGCTGTCACGCCGTCCCCCGAGGGAGGAGCCTCATGACCGACGTCTTTCGCACACCCGACGAGCGCTTCGACGGGCTCCCCGGCTACCCCTACGCCCCCAACTACGTCGACGTCGACGGGCTGCGCCTGCATCACCTCGACGAGGGCTCGGGCCCGACGGTCCTGTGCTTCCACGGCGAGCCGAGCTGGAGCTACCTGTACCGCCACATGCTGGACGCGCTCGTGGCCGCCGGGCACCGCGTCGTCTGCCCCGATCTCGTCGGGTTCGGGCGCTCGGACAAGCCCACCGACCAGACGTGGTACTCGTACGAGCGCCACATGGCGACCGTCGCCGCGCACCTGGCGCAGATGGACCTGCGGGACGTGACGGTCGTCGTGCAGGACTGGGGCGGGATCATCGGCCTGCGCTGGGCCGTCGAGCATGCAGACCAGGTCGGGCGGCTCGTCGTCATGAACACCGGCCTCTTCACCGGCCGCGTGAGCCGGGGGTTCATGCGCTGGCGCGAATTCGTCGAGCGCACGCCCGACCTGCCCATCGGGATGATCATGCAGGGCGCCACGACCACCGAGCTGGCGTCCGAGGTCGTCGCCGCGTACGAGGCGCCGTTCCCGGGCCCGGAGGCCAAGGCGGGCGCCCAGGCCTTCCCGCTGCTCGTGCCGCTGACCGCCGACGACCCCGGCGCGGCCGAGATGGCCGCCGTGCAGAAGGCCCTCGGCCGCTGGGACAAGCCGGCGCTCGTGGCCTTCTCCGACAGCGACCCGGTCTTCCCCTACCCGAAGTCCGGCGAGGTCTTCACGACGCTGATCCCGACGGCCGGCGAGCAGGTCTGCATCGAGGGCGCCGCGCACTTCCTGCAGGAGGACCGCGGGCCGCAGATCGTCGAGGCGATGCTCACCGCCTTCGGCACGCCGATCGGCGGCTGACCGCGGCCGCCGTGTCCGCCTCGCCCGCCGACCTGCTCGCGCGCCGCGTCGTCCCCAGCGCGGTGATCGCGCTCTCGCGCGTCACGTGGCCGGCGCGCGCCGGCGCCGGCCTGCGGCGGCGCCTGGGGAGGCGCGGGCGCGTCGAGCTGTTCTTCGCCTTCGACGACCCGTGCAGCGCGATCGCTGTGCTCGACCTGTCCGAGCGGCTGGCCGGGCGCCGCGTGCGGCTGCTCCTGCTGCCGGTCGTGCAGCGCGGGATCCCGGGCGACCCGGCGGTGGAGCTGAAGCGGCGCTACGCGCTGCAGGACGCGCGCCGGCTCGCGCGACGCGAGGGCTGGGCGATCGCCCGCGACGAGCCGCTCGAGCCCGGTGAGGTCGCGTTCGTGGGCGAGTGGGCCGCGGCCACGCCGCAGGGCCCGGCGCTGCAGCGCCTCTGTGTCGCCGCGATGCGGCGCCTGTGGCTCGAGGGCGCTCCAGTCGACCGGGAGGTGTTCGCCGCGCTGTGGCGCGAGCAGCTCGAGGCGCCGCCCCCGGATGACGGCGGCGCCGCGGCGCGCCGCGACGAGCGCCTGATGCGCCGGCGCGGCCCGTACGACACGCCCGCGGCGTGCGTGCACGGCCAGTGGTTCTTCGCCCACGACCGGCTCGCGCAGATTGCCGAGCGCCTCGACGAGCTGGGATGGACGGCCGCCCAGTGAGACGCGTGCGACTGGACTTCTTCTTCTCCTTCCGCAGCCCGTACTCCTACCTCGCGGGCCCGCGCGCGTTCGCGCTGCCCGACCGCTACGACATCGACCTGGTCTTCCGCGGTGTCATCCCGATGGTGATGCGCGGCCAGTCCGTGCCGCGCGAGAAGGGCCTGCACACGTTGCGCGACGTGGCGCGCGAGGCACGCCGGCTGGGCATGCCGTTCGGCCCCATGCACGATCCCGTGGGCGACGGGGCGATGCGCTGCCTGCTCGTGTCCGAGCACGCGATCGACGCCGGCCGTGTGCGCGAGTTCGTCCTCGTCGCCAGCCGCGCCATCTGGGCCGAGGCGGCCGACCTCGCGAGCGACCGAGGCCTGCGCGCAGTCTGCGAGCGCGCCGGCCTGGACTGGCACTCATGCGCCGCGGCGCTCGAGGATCCGGCGCTGCGCGCCCGCGTCGAAGCCAACACCGCGGCGCTCGAGGCGCTCGGCCACTGGGGTGTGCCGGTCTTCGCCTTCGCCGGCGAGCTCTTCTGGGGCCAGGATCGCATCGAGGACCTCGAGCTCGCGCTCTCCGACGCGGGTTTGCGGCACGCGGGCTGAGCGACCTGGCGCTCAGAAGAGTCCGACCGCCCGGCCCTGCGAGTCGATGTCGATGCGCTCGGCCACCGGGCCGTCGGGAAGGCCCGGCATCAGCTGCACGTCGCCGCATATCGCGACGACCCAGCCTGCGCCGGCGTAGGCGCGCACGTCGCCCACCGGCAGCGTGAAGCCCTCGGGCGCGCCGATCAGCGCCGGGTCGGCCGAGAGCGAGAGCGGCGTCTTGGCGACGCACACCGGCAGCGCGCCGAGGCCCTCCGCCTCCAGCTCGGCGATCCGCCGCGCGGCCGCCGGCGTCAGCTCGACGGCGCCCGCTCCGTAGACGCGCCGCGCGATGACCTCGAGCTTCTCGGCCAGCCCGAGCCCGTCCGGGTAGAGCGGGCGAAAGTCGGACGGCTGCGCGCACGCGTCGGCGACCGCCCGCGCGAGCTCGGCGGCCCCCTCGCCGCCGCGCTCGAACGCGTCGCAGACGACGGCCGCCCGCGCGCCGCCCCCGAGCGCCAGGGCGCAGGCGCGCTGCAGGTCGGCGTCGGCGTCACTCACACGGCGGTTGACGGCGACAATGCACGGCACGCCGAACGCGCCGACGATCCCGATGTGCCGGCGCAGGTTCGCCGCGCCCGCCTCGAGGTCCCCGCCGCCGTGATGGCGCAGGGTCTCGACGCCGGCGACCACGACCGCTGCGCTCGGTGCCAGGCCCGCGCTCGGGCACACGATGTCGGCGAACTTCTCGAACCCGAGATCGGCGGCGAACCCCGCCTCGGTGACGACGTGGTCGCCGAGCGCGAGCGCGACGCGGTCGGCGATCACCGAGTTGTTGCCGTGCGCGATGTTCGCGAACGGCCCGGCGTGCACGAGGCACGGTGTCCCCTCGCGCGTCTGCACGAGATTGGGGTCCAGCGCGTCGCGCAGCAGCACCGTCATCGAACCGGCCGCGCGCAGCGCCTCGGCGGTCACCGGGCGCCCCTTGCGGTCGCGCGCGACGACGATCGCGCCGAGGCGGCGGCGCAGGTCGACCAGGTCCTCGGCGACCGACAGCACTGCCATCACCTCGGAGGCGGCGGCGATGTCGAAGCCCGTCTCGCGCGGGAACGCCCCGTCGCCCGGGTCGAGCCCGACCTCGATGCGCCGCAGCACGCGGTCGTTCATGTCCAGCGCGCGGCGCCAGGTGATCGTCGCGGGGTCGACGCCGAGCGGGTTGCCGTGGATGAGCGAGGCGTCGAGCATCGAGGCGAGCAGGTTGTTCGCTGCCGCGACCGCGTGGTTGTCGCCGGTGAAGTGGAGGTTGACGTCCTCCATCGGGACGAGTTGCGCGCGCCCGCCGCCGGCGCCGCCACCCTTGCGGCCGAACACGGGTCCAAGCGACGGCTCGCGCAGGCAGAGCACGGGTCGCGCCCCGATCGTGGCCAGCCCGTCGGCCAGGCCGATCGCGGTCGTGGTCTTGCCCTCACCGGCCAGGGTGGGCGTCACGGCGGTGACGCAGACCAGGCGCCCGCGCGGCGCGCCGGCGGGGGGGTCGAGCACGCGCGCGGCGTCGACCTTCGCCTTCGCGCGCCCCCAGGGGACGATCTCCTCGGGCCGCAGCCCTGCCCGCGCGGCGACGTCGGCGATCGGCACGACGGCCGGAGCATGCACCGGGAGGCGATCGCTCATGGCGCGCGACCCTACCGGCCGGGGCGCGCCGCGATCGGCGCCGCTCGCGGCGAGGCACGCGGGCGTACGATGCGCTGATGAGGTCACCGTCAGGCGTTGGTCTCATCGCGTGCGCCCTGACCCTTGCGCTGGCGAGCGCGGCCGCCGCAGCCCCGTCCCCCGCGACGCTCGGGCTCTCGTCGTCGGTCGCGAGCGTGGGCGACGTGCTCATCAGCAGCACGCCGACGAGCCACCAGCGGCCGGTCGGGAGCGTGACGATGACGAAGGTCGGCTGCGCGCAGGCGCTCCCGCTGAGCGCACGCGGAAGCACGCGCGGCCCGACGGTCGTGATTCCTCGGACGCTGCGCTGCAAGGCAACGAGCCTGCAGCCGGCGCACACCGTGGCGGTCACACCGGGGCGCTACCTGCTGACCTGGTCGGGCGGGCGCGGCGGCCGTCGCCTGACGGCCCGCGTCACGATCGTCGGCGCGTCCGAGTGCCGCTCGGAGCCGAAGATCCGCGAGCCCACGGCGCCGATGGTCTGGTCGATCGGCCCGGCAAGCGGCGTGAGCTGCTCGGCCGCCCGCACCGTCGTCGAGCAGGTGGCGCAGTGGGCCGATCCCGGGAAGGGCGCCGACCTCGGCGCGAGCTCGCATCTGATCACCTACGGCTACCAATGCGTGGTGGTCGAGCCCGCGAAGGACGCCTGGCGCCTGTACTGCTACCGCGGCGACGCGATCGTCCGAGGCAGCACCGCGCGGTGAGCGATGTCGCCTACCGCAGCGTCACGGGCGCGCTCAGCACACGCCCGATGCGCCGCGGCCCGCGCAGCACGCTCACCCACACGGCATAGGGCCCAGGCGCCACGCCCGCCGGCAGGTGCAGCCGCAGCGTCCGCGGTCCGCCGGGCGCCGTGCGCGTCGCCGCGGCCGCGAGGACCGGGCCGCCACCCCGCCGGCGCAGCTCGGCGCGCAGCGTGCGGGTGGCGCGCGCGCTGACCGACAGGACGAGCAGCCGGCGGGCCGCGCGGTGCGGGACCGCCACCTCGACGGCGCCCGCGCGCAGCACCGTGCGGGCGCCGCCCACGACGACGGTCACGACCGCGGCGCCGAGGTTGCCGGCCCGGTCGCGGAAGCGCAGCCGGAGCTCGCGGGTGCCCGGTGTGGCGAAGGTGAAGCGCACGCGCGCACCCGTCTTGTGCGGCGTGCCGCGCCTGCTCCAGGTGATCGAGGCCGGGTCGACCCCGGAGCCGCCGGGCGGATCCTTCGCCCGCGCGTCGAGCGTCACCGGCTCCTCGGCGAACGCCGTGACGGTGCGCGACGGCGCGACCGGCGGCGTGCGGTCGATGTCGACCGGCCCGAAGACCGCGCTGGCCGCATGCCCGAACAGGTCGCGGCAGCCGAGCGTCCGCGTTTGGCCCGCGCCCTCGTCGTCGACGACGGCGTCGGGGTCGGTGCTCGCGACGCCGGTGCCGTCGTCCGTGCAGGTGGCGTGGACCGTGACGACCTTGTTCGTCCACGTCCCCGCGGCGTACGGCAAGCCGCCCGCGCCGGCGCTGAGCGTGACGGTGGGCGGCGCGGCGTCCACCAGCGCACTCGCCGAGCCGGGGTCCGAGACGTTGCCGGCCAGGTCGCTCACGGTTCCCGTCGCCGTCTGCAGGCCGTCCGCGGTGAGGGTCTGCGGGCCGGGCAGGGTGGTCGGGTCGACGCCGGCTCCGGGGCTGCCGTCCGGCAGTGGCGGGTCGCCGGCGCTTGCGAAGGCGAACGTGACGCTGTCGCGGTACCAGCCGCCGCCCGTGTCGGGCGGGCGGTCGGGTGTCAGGACCGGCGGCAGCGGTGGCGTGCGGTCGACGACGGCCGGCGCCGACGGCGCCGAAGGCGGGCTGTCGGTCGCGGCGTCGGAGGCGATGACCTGGTATTTCCACGTGCCCTGCTGCTCGGGCCAGGTCTGGCTGAACGTGTACGAGAGGCCGCGGATCCCGCTCGCGATCGTGGCCCAGCCCGTGTCGTTCGCGTCGCGGTGCTGCAGCGCATAGGTCAGCGCGTCGCCGTCCGCGTCGTAGGCCGCGGGCCAGCTCACCGTCAGCAGCCCGCGGCTGATCGCGGCGCTGACCGACGGCGCGCCCGCGGTCTGCGGCTTGTGATTGCCGGGGGCCGGCGCCGGCGTGCGCAGCACGCGCTGGAGCGCCTGCCAGGCGGGCTTGGGCTGGTAGTTCGCGTCGAAGGGCAGCGACGCGGCGGTGGGACCGCTCCGCGAGTAGGCGTCGGTGAACCCCCAGGTCACCAGGCGGTCGCACCGCGGCTCGGCCTGGCAGGCGGCGGCGACCGTCTGGTAGGCCTGCGCCTGCGCGGCGAGCCTGTCGTCGGTCGTGCCGGAGAAAGCCGTGAGCGCGTCCTCGAGCTCGGTGACGCGCACGCGCAGCCCGAGCGCAGCGACCCGCGCCATCGCCTGCTCCAGGCGGTACTGGGGCGGCGCGCGGCCGTAGAGGTGCATCTGCAGCCCGATCCCGGCGAGCGGCACGCCGTCGTCGATCAGCCCGCGCGCCATCTTCTCCATCGCCAGGAACTCGGAGTTCACCCAGTCGGCGCGGTACTCGTTGTAGAAGAGCTGCGCGCCCGGCTCGGCGTCATGGGCGACCTTGAAGGCGTGCTCGATGTAGCCAGGCCCGAGCACGCGCAGCCACAGGCAGTCGCGCAGCGTGCCGTCCGGGTTCCACGCCTCGTTGACGACCTGCCACGAGGCGACCCTGGCGCCGAAGTGCTGCATCGTCCTGGTGATGTAGTCGTCCATCACCGCCTCGAGCTGGCCAGCCGTCCAGGAGCGCTGGAGCATCCACGCCGGCATGAACGGGTCGTCGCACCAGATCAGCGGGCCACCGTCCATCTGCATGCCGTGCGCCTGCGCGAAGTCGACCATCTGGTCGGCGAGGCCGAAGTGGTAGTCGCCGGCTGTCGGCGCGAGCGGATCGGCGGGGCCGGGGTCCGGGAGCAGCTCGCTGATCTTCGTCGCGCTCTCGGGGATCGCCGCCTGGTAGTTGGCCGCGAGCGTGGCGAGGTAGCGCGGGTCACGGTCCGACCACTGGAAGCCCTGGTCGTTGATCGCCGCGCCCAGCTGCACCGGCGTGCGGGCGGCTGCCTGCGCGGCGACGGGACCGGCCGCCGAGAGCAACGTGAGCGCACCGAGCAGCGCTGCGAGCGAGGGGCGCACGCCTCAACCGTAGCCGTGCGCGAGCGCAGGCGCGCCGCTCTCGGGCCCGCGCACGAGGAGCGTCGTATGCTCGGCGTGTCCCCAGGTTCGGAGCCAGACCGCATGAGCCTTGCCGCCATTCTCGTCATCGTCGCGATCATCGTCATCGCCCTGATCCTGCTTGCGGCGGCGGTGCACATCCTGAAGGAGTACGAGCGCGGCGTGCAGTTCCGCCTCGGCAAGCTGCGCGACGGGCCGCGCGGCCCGGGGCTCGTGCTCATCATCCCCGTGGTGGATCGCCTGCGCACCGTGTCGCTGCGCATCGTCACGATGCCGATCCAGTCGCAGGGGATCATCACGCGCGACAACGTCAGCGTGGACATCGCCGCGGCGGCCTATTACCGCATCAAGGACCCGGTGCGCTCGGTCGTCGCGATCGAGAACGTCGCCGCGGCCATCGACCAGATCGCCCAGACGACGCTGCGCGCGGTGGTCGGCCAGCACACGCTCGACGAGACGCTCTCGGACACCGAGCGCATCAACACCAACCTGCGCGAGATCCTCGACGTGCAGACCGAGCCCTGGGGGATCGAGGTGGCGCTCGTCGAGCTGAAGGACATCCAGCTGCCGGACACGATGAAGCGGGCGATGGCCAAGCAGGCCGAGGCCGAGCGCGAGAAGCGCGCGAAGATCATCGCCGCCGAGGGCGAGGCGCTGGCCGCCGGCCAGCTCGCCGCGGCCGCCGACGTGATGATGGCCCATCCCATCGCCCTGCAGCTGCGCAACCTGCAGACGCTCGTGGACATCTCCGTCGACAAGAACTCGACGGTCATCTTCCCCTCCCCGCTGATGAGCACGATCGAGGAGATCGGGTCGTTCCTCACCCGCGAGCGGGAGGCCTCGGAGCGCTCGCTGGAGGCCGAGGCGCCGTAGCTCAGGCCAGGAAGCGCGCGATCGCGTCGTGCACGAGCGTCGGGCGCTCGATCTGGGGGACGTGCCCGCAGTCGAGCTCGAGCTGGCGCGCCTGCGGCAGCGCCTCGCGCACATGGCGCGCGAACGCCGCGGGCACGAGCTGGTCCTGACGCCCCCAGACGAAGAGGCTCGGCGCCTGCAGGCCGGCGAGCCGCGTCCAGAACCCGTCCGGGCCACGCGGCTCGTCGAGGTAGATGCTGCGGGCCGCCGCGTAGAAGGCGGCGCGCCCGCGCGGCTCGAGGTACGAGCGCAGGAACTCGTCGACGCCGGCCGCCGTCCAGCCGTGCTCGGCACCAGGGATCAGCCGGCGCACCATCGGCTCGACGAGCGCGCGCGGCGCCGGCTGCAGCAGGCCGAGCTCGGGACGCAGCAGGCGCAGGATCGGCGTCAACCGGCGCTGGCTCAGCCAGGCGACCGCGGGCGCGAGCAGGACGAGGCGATCCGCCCGCTCCGGATGGGCGAGACCGACCTCGAGCGCCACGCGCCCGCCCATGCTGTTGCCGACGAGCGACGCGCGCTCCAGCGCCAGCGCATCGAGCAGCGCGACGACCGCGCGCGCGAAGAAGGGAGCGTCGTAGGGTGCCCCGAGCGGCTTGTCGGAGTCCCCGAAGCCCGGCAGGTCGACCGCGATCACGCGATGGCGACCGGCGAGGGCGCCGACCGTCGGCAGGAACGAGACCTTCGTCGCCCCGAGCCCGTGCAGCAGCACGACCGGCGGCCCGGCGCCGGCCTGCATCGTCGAGATCGAGCCCGCGCGCGTCTCGACGTCGACGAAGCGCAGCGCGTCGGCGTCCTCGCGGCCGGCGGTCGCGGCCAGGAACCCGATGCCAAGGTGCAGGTCGTGGCGGACGGCGAGCCGGCCGGCGCGGAACGCCGCCATCCCCCCATCGACGTCGCGCGCGAGCGCCGCCCAGGTGGCGCCGTCGGCCTCGATCAGCGCGTCCGCCCGCCGGTCGGGGGTGGCCGGCACGAGCTCGGCGAGGCCCTCGTGCAGGACGGCGTCCCAGGTGCCGACGCCGACACCGGTCAGCCGCACGCGCGCATGACCGGCACCCACCGGGAAGATCTCGGGGTCGAAGCGCTCGGCGAGCGTCACGAGCGCGCGCGGCGGTCCGCCGGGGCGCGCACGGGCGGCGCGCCCGCGGGGGCGTGCGGTCGCGGACGTCGCCATCAGCGCGCGTCCTTCCCGGCCAGGGATGACATGGAGCGATGATCGCGCGGGCCGCGGCGATGACCATCCGTAGGGACTGCGAGGGCCCGCTGCGGTGGACCGCGGAGCGGCCTCCGGGCACCGGCACGGCGCGCGCGGCGCCCCCGCGTGCCACCATCGCCTGCGATGCTCCGGCCCGGATCGCGCCCGCTGCGGCGCACGCTCGTCCCGCTCACCGCCGTGCTCGCGCTCGCTGTGCCCGCGAGCGCCCAGGCCGCCGCGACCGTCCACCTGCGTGGCACGGCGTACGAGTTCAACAACGTCGACGTGCGACTGGCCGGCGCCACGATCCGCGTCGCCGAGGACCCCCGGCTGCACGCCACGGTCCGCCCCGACGGCAGCTACGACCTCGCGGTCCCGGCGCACGCGAAGGTGACCCCCTACATCGTCGCGGCCGGTTACAAGACGATCTACCTGCAGACGTTCACGACCGACGGCGAGGACCTGCCGAACGTGAACTTCCAGACGCCGACGATCCCGATCTACCAGGCGCTCGCCGCGCTGCTGAGCGTGCCGCTCGACCAGAACGGGAACCTCAAGCAGTGCGCGATCGTCTCGACGTTCAGCACCGTCAACGTCCGCGCGCTCGGCTTCGCCGACTTCATCGCCTACGGCGCACACGGGGTCCCGGGCGCGACGGCCACGACGTCCCCCCGCGCCGGGGCGCCGATCTACTTCAACGCGTCCGTGCTGCCCGACCGCTCGCAGAAGGTCTCCTCGAAGGACGGCGGGGTGATCTGGACCGGCGTGCCGGCGGGCGTGTACACCATCCGAGCGCACGCCTCGAAGGCGCGCTTCGCGAGCTTCGTCGCGACCTGCGCACCCGGCCGCATCGTCAACGCCAACCCGCCGTGGGGGCTGCACCAGCTGGCCCCGGCAAGCCCGGCGCGCGTCGCGGCCACCTGGCGGCGCGCTGGGGACACGGTCGCGCTGCGCACGCTGCGGGCCACCCGGCTGCCGGCCAAGGTGAGCGTGCGGGTCGGGTGCGCCGGGCGCGGCTGCCCGTTCACCGCGCGCATGGTCACGCCCGCGGGCGACGCCGCGGACCTGCGCGCCGCGCTGCCGACGGGAGCGATCCGCCTGCGCAGCGGGCAGACGCTCAGCGTGATCGTCACGGCCCCGGTGACCGACGGCGCCGTCGTGCGCTGGAAGGTCGGGCGCACGGGCACGCCGAGCCCGCGGCGTCTGTGCGTGCCGCTCGGCCTGAGCCGCCCGCGCCCCTGCTGAGACGGGAGCCAGGGCGCACGGGAGCCGCTCCGGCCCCTCGCGAAGACCCGGTCCGAGGTTCGCGCCGGCGGTTCCGGCGGCGGGCCGGAAAAGAGACGTCCCGCGTCCGCGATCCGGCCCACCCGCGACCTCGGTGCCCGCCCTGCCCGCCGGTGGGCTGAGTTCCGGACGTCCCGCGTCCGCGGTCCGGCCCACTGCCTGGGCGCAGACGGCGGCGTTCGCGCGGGCCGGTGACGGACCGCGACCTCCCGCTCTGCGTGCGCACTCGGTGCCTCGCCCGCACGAGCGCGTGCGCCCTGCGCTCCGCGAACGCCTCCTTCAGCAGAGGCGTAGGCTCGCACTCATGCGTGAGATCGCACCGGGGCTGTGGCACTGGACGGCGCGCCACCCCCACATCCACATCGACGTCAGCTCGTACTGCCTGCTCAACGAGCGCGTCGTGATCGACCCGTTGATCCCGCCGGAGGGGCTCGCGTGGTTCGAGGCCAACGGGGCGCCCGAGCATGTGCTGATGACGAACCGCCACCACGACCGCGACGCCTGGAAGCTGCGCGAGGCGTTCGGCTGCACCGTCCACTGCATCCGCAACGGCCTGCACGAGGTTCAGGGGCGCGGGCCGGTCGAGCCGTTCGACTTCGGGGACGAGCTTCCGGGCGGCGCGATCGCCTACGAGGTCGACGCGATCTGCCCCGACGAGACGGCGCTGTTCATCCCGGCCCATCGCGCGCTGGCCTGCGCCGACGGCGTGGTGATCTGGCCCGGCTCCGACGCGCTGGCGTTCGTCCCTGACAACCTCATGGACGACCCCGAGGACACGAAGGCCGGCCTGCGCGCCGCCTACCGCCGGCTGGCGGACGAACTCGACTTCGACCTGCTGCTGCTCGCGCACGGCGACCCGGTCGTCGGCGGCGGGCGCGAGGCGCTGCGCGCCTTCGCCCAGTCGGGCACGTAGCGGCGCTGCGGGGTGCGGCGCCGCGTCCGCGCGGGGCGCCAGATGCACCGCATGCGTGCATCTGTCGCCCACGCCGGCCCTGACCCCCCTCACCCCGCGGGGCGCAGCGTCCAGCGCATGGGCGTCCAAGGCGCGGCGTCGAGCGCGCGGTGCAGCGCGGCCTCGTCGTCGAAGCGCTCGGCCAGTCGCCGCGCCCGCAGCCCGACCACGAGCTCGCCCACGCCGAGCGGCCACGGGTCGAGCGCGTACTCCGCCGCGCCGGCCGGCGCGGCGGCGATCGCCACCCCGTCGACAGCCGGCAGCTCGCGCGCGGGCCAGCCGTGGCAGATCGCGAGCGACAGCACGTCCAGGCAGAACAGGAGGTCGCCGCCGCGCTCGGCCTCCTCGCGGGTGATGCCGAGGTCCGCGATCAGGCGGTCCTGCAGCGCCGCCTGGCCGTCGAGGTAGGCGTGCACCGCCGCCGCCTGGGGCGCGGGCAACGCATCCGGGTCGCCGAAGCGCGTGTGGATGTTGCGCCCGTGCAGGGAGACGAGCAGCGCCGCGTACGGGCTCGCCGCCAGCACGCGCTCCGGCGCCGCGGCCCAGCGTTCGAGCCGCGGCTCGAACGGCACCTCGAGGAAGGAGGCCGCCCGGCGGGCGGGGGCGTGCAGCGGCGGGCGCACGTCCCAGTCGATCCACGCGACGTCGTGCTGCTCGACGCCCAGGCAGACCTCCTCGAACGGTTCCGGCCGCGTGAACCGCTCGTTTCCCCAGGCGCGCGCGATCTGGCCCGAGAGCCACGCGTGCGCGGGCTGCCCGATCGCCAGCCAGTCCTCGCCGCGGTCGATCACGAGCATCGCGCGGACGCTACCTCCTCGCCGCGCGAGGGCACGGAGCACCGGCCGCCGTCGTCGCGCACCCGCGTCGGTCGGCCCCTCATCCAGCCGACGGCAGCACCCACCCCGCGATCGCGATCGCGTGGGCGACCGCCGCGGCGATCACAAATGCGTGGAAGACCTCGTGGTAGCCGAACACGCGTGGCCACGGGTCCGGCCGGCGCGTCGCGTAGACGAGCGCGCCGATCGAGTAGAGCAGGCCGCCGGCGGCGAGCAGGAGGAGGGGCCACAGCGGCAGGCCGGAGACGATCTGCGGGAGGGCGAGCAGGGCGAACCAGCCGAGCGCGAGGTACGTCGCCGCGGTCAGCCCCCGCGGCGCATCGATCCACAGCACGGCGAGCGCGACGCCGAGCAGGGCGCCGGTCCACACGCCGGCGAGCACCAGGGCCTGCGTCGTGCCGTGCAGGACCAGCAGCGCGACCGGCGTGTAGCTCGCCGCGATGAAGACGAAGATCGTGCTGTGGTCGATCCGGCGCAGCAGCGGGCGCCATCGCGGGTGCCCGCGCCAGCGGTGGTACATGGCGCTGCATACGAACAGCGCGAGGAGCCCCGCGCCGTAGACGAGCGCGCCGACGCGCGCCAGAGCGTCCGGCGCCAGCGCGACGAGCGCGATCGCGGCGAGCGCGGCCGCCCAGGCGGCGTAGGCGTGCGAGACGCCGCGCAGGCGCGGCTGCGCCTGCAGATGCTCCACGAAGCGCGCGGGCCGCATCATGTTCCCGTGCCCCCGCCGGCCAGCAGCAGCTCGCGCAGGGAGGCCTCATCGCGGTCCGCCGGCGCCGTCGACGCGACGAAGTCGCTCAGCGCGGTGACGAACCGCACCGGGTCGTCGCGGAACGGGAAGTGCCCCGCCCGCTCGAAGACCTCGAGGCTGCTGTGCGGCATGAGCTCATGGGCGGCGTAGGCGTGCGAGACCGGGATCAGCGGATCGCGCGCACCCCACAGGATGAGCGTGGGCATGCCTGCGGCGAGGTAGAGGCGGTCGAGGGCGCCGACGCGCTGCCCGCCCGGGTCGATGATCGCGCGCGCCGTGTCGAGGAACGCGCGGCGCGTCCCGTCGTCGGCGAGCGTGGCGATGCTCTCGGCGATGCCGGCGATGTCGGGGCTGGGGCGCAGCCCGATGCGGCCGACCGCACCGGCGGCTGCCGCTCCGGCACCGAGCACGCCGATGCGGCCCAGCAGGGCCAGTGCCTGCTCGGCGCCCGGCAGCGTGGCCGCGCGCAGCAGCGCGTGGACCTCCCGTCCGAGCCCGCCGCTGGAGACGAGCACCAGGCGCTCGACACGCTCGGGGAACTGGTAGGCGAGCTGCATCGCCACGCCGCCGCCGAGCGAGTGGCCGACGAGCGACGCTCGTTCGACCCCGAGCGCCGCGAGCAGGTCGCGCACCCCGCACGCGAGCGCGCCCAGGGAGTAGTCCCCGCGCGGCTTGTCGGACATGCCGTGCCCAGGAAGGTCGGGGGCGATCACGGTGTGGCGCTCCGCGAGGCCCGGGAGCACCGCACTCCAGATGCCCGAGTCGGAGGCGATGCCGTGCAGGAGCACGAGCGCCGGGCCCTCGCCGGCCACGCGGCAGGCCACGTCGTGCCCGTGCAACGCGATGACGCGCAGGTCGCCGCCGGGAGACTCGCCGATCGTCCGTCCCGCCATGACCCAATACTACACCGATCCGTGTCACATGGAACAGCGTAGGATTCCGCCATGGCCGAGGCGGCCGAGGCGATGACCATCGACGAGCTCGCGCGCGCGACGGGCATGACCGTGCGCAACATCCGCGCGCACCAGTCGCGCGGCCTGCTGCCGCCGCCGGAGGTGCGTGCGCGCACGGGCTACTACGGGCCCGAGCACGTCGCGCGCCTGCGGCTGATCCAGGAGCTGCAGGGCGACGGCTACAACCTCGCTGCGATCAAGCACCTGCTGTCGCGCGCCGACGGCTCCGCCGAGGCGGCGCACATCCTCGGCTTCACGCGCACGCTGCTCGCGCCACACGAGGCCGAGCGGCCCGAGGTCATCGACGCCGCGGAGCTCGCCGAGCGCTTCGGGCGCGAGGGCGCTGCCCGCGCGCTGGCGCGCGCCGAGCGCCTGGGGATCCTCCTGCCGCTCGGGGAAGGCCGCTACGAGGTGCCGAGCCCGACCGTCCTGCGCGCGGGCGAGGCGCTGCGCGAGCTCGGCATGCCGCTCGACAAGGTGCTCGACATCGCCGAGCGCGTCACGAAGGACGCCGACGGCGCGAGCCACACCTTCGTGCGGCTGTTCGTCGACCGGGTGTGGCGGCCGTTCGACGAGGCCGGCCGGCCTGCGGAGGACTGGCCGCGTGTGCAGGAGACGCTCGAACATCTGCGCCCGCTGCTCACCGACGGCTTCCAGGCGATCTTCCGCCGGCGCATGAGCCACGGCATCGAGGCGGCGTTCGGGCGCGAGCTCGAAAAGCGCGCGAAGGGGTAGCGCTCAGATGCCGACGAGGTCGCGCCGGCGGAACACCTCGAGGCTCGCGATCGCCGCAAGGGCGCCGGTCCCGGCCATCACCACCGAGGCGGTCAGGTCGAAGGGCTCGCTGGGGACGAGCGCGAGCCAGTGGAACGGTGACGGGGCGAGCACCCAGCCGGGTGCCTTGAGGATCTCCCCGGTCTGCTGCCACAGGTAGGCGACGCCCACCGAGCCGAAGGCGATCGCGCCGGTGTGCCGCGGGGCGATCGCAAACCCGAGCATCGCCAGGCCGAGGAACAGCGCCACGACCGGCAGCGCGTTGCCGGCCGCCTGAAGCATGTCCGGCAGCGTGATGCTCGCGCCCTTGACCGCGCCGCCCAGCCACGCACCGAGCGCCATCGCGATCGCCACGAGCGCGCTGCACAGCAGCCCGACGGCGATGCGCCCGCCGAGCCACGCACGCCGCCCGAGCGGCTCGCCGAGGAGCGTGTCCAGTCGCCCGGTCGCCTCCTCCTCGCGCGCCGCGGTCGCATGGGTGACCGCGTAGATGCTGAGCGCGACGGCCAGAAAGACGAACACGAGCGCCATGTACCCCTTCGCACTGGCGATGTCGACGCGATGGCCGATCGTGCTCTGCACGTGCTTGGAGATGCCGAGCGACGTGCGCGCGAGCTGTGCGACGGCCTTCGAGACGAAGCCGTACACGAACGCGACCAGGGCGAGCGCCGCCGACCAGCCGGCGAGCCCTCCCAGCGACTCGCGCAGCGTCAGGCCGAGCGCCGAGCCCAGCCCGAGCTCGCGCGGGGGGCGGTCGTCGGTGCGCGCGAGCAGCGACGCACCGAGGTCGCGCCGGCTGGACAGCGCGACGCTCGCCAGCGCGAGCAGGGCGATCGCCGCCACAAGCGGCAGGATCGCGAGCGGCCGCGCTCCTGTCAGCGGGCGCATCTCCTCGATCCAGCCCAGCGGCGTCAGCCAGTTGAGCCAGGAGAGGCTCGCCGACCCGTCGGCGGCGACGCGCACGAGGTAGGCCACCGCGAACGCCACGCCGGCGAGCGCCGCCGCCTCGCGGCGACTGGCGGCGATCTGCGAGGTCACGCCGCCCACCGCCGAGAAGACCGGCGCCGCGACCGTCACGGCCAAGGCGAACCAGAGTGCCCCGGCCAGCGACGCGTCGCCGGTGCGCACGATGGTGGCGATCACCGCAAGCGCGCTGAGGACGAAGATCACGGCCGCGCCGGCGAAGGTCGCCAGCAGCGTCCACAGCGTCGCCGTGCCCCGCGCCAGCGGAGCGCTGATCAGCGTCTCCCAGCGGCCCCGGTCCTCCTCGCCGCGCAGCAGGCGCGTGCCGACGAGCAGGCCCCAGACCCCGGCGATCAGGGGCATGATGCTGAGCGAGCGCCAGGCGAGGAACCCGCCGACCGTGTCGACGCTGCGCGCGGGGCCGAACAGGGCGCGAAAGCCGCTGTTGCGCGCGATGCCGCGCAGGAGCTGCTCGCGCTCGGCGGGCGTGCCGTAGGTCGAGCGGTAGGCGACCGCGGAGGCGACGATCGTCAGCGCGAAGACGACGCCCCAGATGACGGCGCTGCGCGAGAGCTCGCTGAACGCCAGGCGCCCGGCGAGGACACGCGGCGCACGCCGCTCAGTCGTCGCCGCCATAGCGGGCGAGGAACAGGTCCTCGAGCGTCGGCTCGTGACTCGTGAGGTGGATCGGCCGCGCGGGCGTGATCGCGTCGAGCACGGGCGCGATCGGGCCGTGTACGTGGAAGCTCACGTGGTTGCCGTCGACGCGCACGCCCTCGACGCCCTCGATCCCGCGCAGATCGGGCGGCGCGGCCGGGAAGGTCACCTCGATGCGCACGGCGCTGAGGTGCCGCAGCTCCTCGAAGGTGCCGACCTCGACGAGGTGGCCGCGGCGCAGCAGCCCGACGCGGTCGGCGCTCGCCTCGACCTCGATCAGCAGGTGGGACGACAGGAAGATCGTCTGCCCGCGCGCCTTGGCCTCAGCCAGGCATTCGCGGAAGACCACCTTGCGCAGCGGGTCGAGCCCGCTCGTGGGCTCGTCGAAGATCAGCACACCTGCGCGCGTCATGAAGGCGGCGATCAGCGCCACCTTCTGGCGGTTGCCGGTCGAGAACGCGCGGATCTTCTTGTCGGGGTCCAGGTCGTAGCGCTCGATCAGCTGGTCGCGGTAGGCCGCGTCGCAGCCGCCGTGCAGGTTGCCGAGCAGTTCGAAGGTCTCGCGCGCGGTGAGCTGCGGCCACAGCGCCGGGTCCGCCGTGACGACCGCCAGGTCGCGGTGCGTCTCCACGGGGTTCGCCCACGTGTCGTGCCCGTCGATCCGCGCCGTGCCGCCGGTCGGGCGGATCAGCCCGAGCAGCAGCCGGATCGTCGTCGTCTTCCCCGCGCCGTTGGGTCCCAGGAACCCGAAGACCTCCCCACGCGGAATCGACAGGTCGAGCGCGTCGACGGCGACGGTCGTGCCGAAGCGCTTGGTCAGCGCGACCGTCTCGATCACCGCCGTCATCGGCCGCAAACCTAGTACACACGCACGCGCGGCTCGCCCCGCGTGAGGCTCGCGGGTTTCCCCGGGTGCACAGCGAGGCGCGGGAGGCGTAGGTTGCACGCACCAGGAACCAACCCGGAGGACGTTCAGATGGCATCAGCCGGCAGGAACCCCGACGTGACGAAGGCCCTCGACAGCCTCAACGACGCGATCGCCCGAGCCCAGGCTGCGGCGAAGTCGGTGCGCGCCGACCTCCGTCGCTCGCCGCTGGGCGCGAACCTCGCCCGCGACGTCGAACGACTGGTGGCGAACCTGCGGCGCGACGTCGCGAAGCTCGACCGCGCCGTGCGAGCCGACCTCAAGAAGGCCACGTCGGCCACGGCGAAGCCGGCGGCCCGCACGACCGCGGCGGCCAAGCCCGCGACAGCGAAGAAGTCGACCGCCGCCAGAAAGCCCGCGACGCGCAAGACCACGGCGGCGAAGCCCGCCGCGCGCAAGACCGCCGCCAAGCCCGCGACAGCGACGAAGTCGACCGCCGCCAGAAAGCCGGCGACGCGCAAGACGGCGGCCAAGCGCTCGTAGGCGCCCGGACGGACGCCGGCGCCGGCCGCCCGAGGGGGCGCGGCCGGCGCCGCCAAGCAGCGCGATGGACGCCGACAGCCTGCCGCTCGGACGCTCCGTGCGCCGCGCCGTGCGCGGCGCACGCGCGCTGGGCCCGGTCGCGTCGCCGACGCAGCTCGCGCGCTCACTCGGCCGCGTGGCGCAGGCGACCGCGGCACCGCTGCTGCCCGCGCGCTCGCTGAGCGCCGCCGTCGGCGGGCGCGTCGTGCTCGTCACGGGCGCCTCTCAGGGGATCGGCCGCGCCACCGCGGCGCAGGTCGCCGCGGCGGGCGCCACGACCCTCGTGGTGGCGCGCAGCGCCGCGCAGCTCGGTGAGCTCGTGGAGGAGATCGAGGACGCCGGCGGGAGCGCGCGCGCCTACCCCGCCGACCTTTCCGACATGGCGGCGATCGAGGCGCTCGTCGCGCAGCTCGCCGAGGACGGGCTCAAGGTCGACGTCCTCATCAACAACGCCGCGCGCTCGATCCGCCGCTCCGTCGCTCAGAGCTACCGGCGCTTCCACGATTACGAGCGCACGATGCGCCTGAACTACTTCGCGCCGGTGCGCCTCACGCTCGCGGTCCTCCCCGGCATGCGCGAGCGCCATCGCGGGCACATCGTGAACGTCAGCACGCTCGGAGTGCAGACGAGCACGCCGCGGTTCTCCGCCTACCTGGCTTCGAAGGCCGCGCTCGAGGCGTTCGCGCGCGTGGCGGCGGCTGAGTGCATCGGCGACGGCGTGCGCTTCACGACGGTGCACATGCCGCTCGTGCGCACCGCGATGAGCGAGCCGACGCGGCTCTACCAGGCGATGCCCGCACTCTCGCCGGAGGCCGCTGGCGAGATGATCTGCGGCGCGTTGCGCACCAGGGCAGAGCTCGTCGGTCCGCGGATCGGCGCCGTGGCCGAGGTTTCACGCGCGATCTCGCCGGCGACCAGCACCGAGGTCCTGCACGCGCTCTACCGCGCCGTCCCGGAGCCCTGACGCGTGATGCGTGGACGCGTGCGTCCGCAGTTCCCACCGATGCCGTGCTGCGCCGGAAGCCGTACCTTGCCCCCATGCCGGATCGCCTGAGCCCGCTCGACGTCACGTTCCTGCACGTCGAGGACGACGTGAGCCACATGCACATCGGCTCCGTCGGGCTGTTCGAGGGCCCGGCGCCGGCACAAGACGAACTGCTCGCGGGCTTCGAGCGCAAGCTGCATCTCGCGCCGCGCTACCGCTGCCGCCTGCGCGCGGTGCCGCTGGCCGCCGGCCGGCCGGTATGGGCCGACGACCCGCACTTCCGCCTGGACTACCACGTGCGGCGCACGGCGCTCCCGCGGCCGGGCGGCGACGCCGAGCTGCGCCGCCTCGTCGGGCGCGTGATGTCCCACCAGCTCGACCGCTCGCGCCCGCTCTGGGAGGCGTGGATCGTGGAGGGCCTGTCGGGCGGGCGCTGGGCCGTGATCTCGAAGGTGCACCATGCGATGGTCGACGGGGTCTCGGGCTCGAGCCTCATCACGAGCCTGCTGGACCGCGAACGCCGCCCGCCCCCGATTCCCGCGCACCCCTGGACGCCGGCGCCCGAGCCGGCCGCTGCGCGGCTGCTGGTCGACGCGGTCGGCGAGCGCGCGCGCTTCCCGCTGCGCGAGCTGGAGTCCGCGGTGCGCGCGCTGCGAGACCCGCGCGAGGCGCTGACGCAGGTGGCGCAGACGGCGCAGGGACTCGCGGCGTACGCCGGGCTCGTGCGCGCGCCCGCCCCGACGCTGCTGAACGGGCCGCTCGGTCCGCACCGGCGCTGGCACTGGGCGCGCGGGCATCTGGACGAGGTCCGTGAGATCCGCGCCACGCTCGGCGGCACCGTCAACGACGTCGTGCTGGCCGCGATCACGAACGGATTCCGGGAGCTGCTGCTCGACGCCGGCGAGCCGGTCGACCGCGTCGTGCGAACGCTCGTCCCGGTGTCCGTCCGCGCCGACGGTGAGAGCGGCGTCTACGACAACCAGGTGTCGGCGATGTTCGCCGACCTGCCCGTCGGCATCGCGGACGCGCCGGAGCGCCTGGCCGCCATCACCGCGCAGCTGCGCCACCTCAAGGACACCCACCAGGCCGTCGCCGGCCGCGCGCTGACCGGGCTCGGCGGCTTCGCGCCGGAGATGCTGCTGGCGCTCGGCGCGCGGATCGCCACGCGCACGCCGCAGCGCAGCGTGAACACCGTGACCACGAACGTCCCCGGGCCGCAGCACACGCTCTACCTCGCCGGGCGCCGCATGCTCGAGACCTTCCCGTATGTGCCGCTCGGTGGCCACGTGCGCGTCGGCGTGGCGATCTACTCCTACGACGGGAACCTCGGCTTCGGCGTGACCGGCGACGATGACGCGGCGCCCGACCTCGGGGTGCTCTGCGCGGGGATCGAGCGCGGCCTGGCCGAGCTGCTCGCCGCCGCCCGCGATGAGGCGCCCGCGCACGCGCCGGCCAACGGCGGCCGGCCGGCACGGACTCGCGCGTAGCCCGGGACATGGCCGGCACGCGTCAGGCATCGGCCGTGGACCGGACGCTCGACCTCATGCGCGACGACGCGCGGCCGTCCGCGCCCGACGTCGGACCGGGCTACCTGGATCTGCTCGGCGCGGCGGACCCGACCGGTGCGCACCCGGGGCAGCGCCTGATGGCCGGCCGCGCGCTGCCGGTCATCTACGAGCGGCTCTGGCGCCCGGCGGGCGGGCGCCTGCTGATGGGCGCGCTGGGGCCCGGCATGGACGACGAGCGGCGTATCGCGCTCGAGCTGCTCGGCCTGGCGGCCGGCGACCGCGTGCTCGACGTCGGCTGCGGCCCCGGCAACTTCACCCGCGTGTTCGCGCGCGAGGCGGGGCCCGAGAGCCTCGTGATCGGCCTCGACGCGTCCGCGACGATGCTCGACCGCGCCGTGCGCGAGGGCGTGCCGGCGAACGTCGCCTACGTGCGCGGCGACGCGGCCGCGCTGCCGTTCGCCGACGCGGCCTTCGACGCCGTCTGCTGCTTCGCGGCGCTGTACCTGATCGCCGACCCGTGGGGCGCGCTCGACGAGATCGCGCGGGTGCTCGCGCCCGGCGGGCGCGTGGCGATCCTGACGAGCTGCCACCGCGGCCCGCTGCCGGTCGCCCTCGCAAGGCCGGTGGTGCGCTCGCTCACCGGCGTGCGGATGTTCGGCCGCGAGGAGCTCACCGACGCGCTGCGCGATCGCGGCCTGCGCTACGAGCGCCGACGGGTCGCCGGCCTCGCGCAGTTCGTCGGCGCGAGCCGGCCCGCGCGCGGGCGCGGGGCCGCGTAGCGCCGCTAGCTCCCGTCGCGCAGCGCCATCACCCCGCCGACACCGCCCAGGTAGAGCGTCGTGCGGCCCGTGCGGGGGTTGCGTCCGAGTGCGATCCCCGCGTAGTGGTTGTTGTAGAGGCCGCCGTGCCCGGCGAGCTGCTTCCAGACCACGCGACCGGTGCGCTCGTCGACGGCGGTCCAGTACCACGGGTCCGCGCCGCTGGGGTCCTTGACGTTCTCGAACGTGTAGATGAGCCCGTTGGCCGCGTCGCCCTTGGCGACCACCGAGGGGGCACGCACCGTCGTGTTGCGCCACGCCACAGAGCAGCCGGTGCCGCCGGGCCGGATGTCGATGCGGGTGAGCCCCGGCGTGCTGACCTGGTTCAGGTCGCCGCCGATCGCCAGCCCACCGCCGATCACGTCGTTCCACTTGAGCAGGTCGTAGCCGTAGTTGTTCTCGACGATCAGCGAGCGGCCGACCGCGATGAGCGAGTTCTCGGTGTCGCTCGCGCCCTTCGCGAAGACCGGCACCGTGCAGACGACCCGCTTCTGGCCCCGCGCCAGCGCACCCGCGCGATAGACGACGACGTCCATCGGATCGGCGTTGTCGGTGATCGCGACGAACGCCGGCGCGGTGCTGCGCCCGTGAGGACCGTCGGTCGGCCAGAGCAGCGTCGGGGTCGTCCCCGAGCCCGCGTTGATCTGGCCGGGCTTCTGGACGCCGACGTTGCGGTACCGCTCACTCCACACGACCCGCGGATGCAGGGCGGTCCCGGCGGTGAGCTTGTACATCGCCTTGTCGGAGACCACGTACACGCCATCGCTCGCGACCGCGAAGGAGTTCTCGATCTCCTGGTTCAGGAGGATCGACCCGCACCGCCCGGTCCTGGGGTCGAGCACGCCCACGGTGCCCTTCGTGCGCCCGACGAACCAGAGGCGACCTCGCGCGTCGGGCAGCGTCGACGGCATGCGCTCGTCGGGCTGCAGGCACGGCGTCGGGTCGTAGTCGGCGACCTGCCGGAACGCCGGCGCGGGCCCGCTGTCGTCCTCGGCGATGACCAGGAGGTGACGGTTGCTGGCAGCGACGACGACGCGGTCGTGGTTGTCGAGGTAGAAGTACGCCCCGCCGGTCGTGTTGAGCGCCGGGTTGGTCCCCGCCGGCGGCGGCACGAACGGCAGCTGCAGGAAGGCGAGCGTGTCAAGGGTGACCGGGTCGAGCAGGTAGAGCGCCGGCCCGTCGGTGAGGTTTGTGCAGGAGCCGATCAGGCGACCGCGGCGGTCGAAGGTCAGCGTGATGCACGTGCGTCCGAAGCCGCTTGAGAACACATGCGGGTGGATCCCGAGCGGACCGGCAAGATCCGTGTAGTCGTCGGTCTGCCAGGCGTCGTTGTGCACGCCGTTCTTCGGGTCTGGTGCCATCAGCGGGTGCTGCCAGGCCGGCGTGATCCCCGGCACCGGCCGCGCCTTCCACGGCGCGCCGACGTACGCCGGCACGGTGGGCGCCGGACCGGTGGCCTGAATCGGCGTCGCCGCGCCGACCTGCGCGCCCGCGGCCGGTGCGCCGAGCGCCCCGGCGACGACCACCCCGGCCACTGCCGACATGAGCTGACGGCGCCGCATCTGCTCTCCTCCTCGCTGGACTGCCGCGCCGACGCTATCGCACGGCCCGCTCGCCGGCGCCTACGCCGGCCCGTCGACGGCGGGCGCGACCGCCCCGCCGCTCCAGGTCACCGAGGCGAACGGCGCCGTGCACGGCACCACCAGCCGGTAGGCGCGCAGGCTGGGCTGGACGGTGTTCGCGTAGTTCGTGGCGAGCGCGCGCACCTGCGGGCGCGGCGCCACGCGGATGGCGTACCCGGCGCGCTGGACGAGCCCGCCGTCGCGCACGAGCGCCCCGCGCCGCGGGAGCCACGCCGTCAACTCGAGCCGCGCGCCGAGCGGGCAGACGGTGCGCAGCGCGACGCCGTCGCTCGCCGCGGTATAGCGCCAGCTCCCGCCGCCGGTGCGGGCGCCGGAGGCCGCCTGCCAGATGCCGGTCAGCTGGATGCCCAGCGCGAGCTGCCCGACCGCGCCCGCGCGCGGCTGGTAGCGCGTGCCGCCGAGCACGAGCACCGGCCCACCGGAGGGCGTGCGCTGCGGGGGGCTGCCGACCGGGCCGGGCCGTTCGGGCAGCTGCTCGCGCCAGGCGCCGCCGACGAGCCGCAGGGCGCGCACGAGCCCTGCGTCGCTGCGCGGGTCGTCCGGGTGGCTGCGACGCATGCGCACCGCCATCCACGACAGGCCCGCGCGGCGGGTCGCCAGGCCGGTCTCCTCGCCGGTGTCGGTGAACGAGGCGCCGTCGATGTCAGCCGGCAGGCCGAGCCGCGGCGCGTCCGGGTCGGGAAGCTCGGCGCGCGCCATCTGCACGAACGCCAGCGCCAGGCCCGTGCTGCCCGTGACCGAGTAGTAGTGGTCGAAGCCCGCGAGCTGGTCGTTGCCGCTCGGGACGACCTGCAGTGCGCCGTCGCGCACACGCGCGTCGAGCGCCGCGAGCTCCACGTCGGCCAGGCGCCGCAGGCGCGCGGCGAGCAGCGGGTCGGTGTCCGCGAACAGGCGCGCGCCGCCGGCCGCGGCGTAGAGCGCGGCGCCCAGCGACCACGCCTGGCCCTGCCCGCGCCCGGACCAGGAGAGCTCGCCGTCCGGCCCGGTGATGCCGAGCAGGCCCCACAGCGCGTGGCGGGTGAGCGCGCGCAGCGCCGCCGGCGCGCCGCCGCCCGCCAGCCGCGTGGCGCGCACCACCCAGGCGGTGCACAGCGCCGCGTAGGCCAGCGGGCGGGTGCCCGGGTCGCTGATGATCGCGGCGGGCTCGCTCCGGCGGCCCGGGATGTCGACGTGGCCGGTGACCGGCGCGAAGCCCGGCAGTGTGCGGCCGAGCCAGCGCAGGGCGTTGCGTCGCAGCCCGGCGGGGTCGTAGAGGCGCGTGTGACGCTTGGCGCTGCGCAGGCCACTGCGCGCGAGCTCGAGGTTCAGCACGGCGTCGGCGACCTTGTAGTTGTTGAAGCAGCGCGGGTTCTGGTAGCAGCGATCGGCCGCGTGCGCGATGCCGGCTGCGTGGAGCTTGCCCCACGTGAGCGCCCGCGCGCGCAGCTCACCGCGCTGGCCGACCAGCAGGTCCTCGAGATGCTGGGCGAGCAGCATGGCGAGCGGCCAGCGCAGGATCACCGTGCTGCCCGAGCCGTTCGCGAGCGTGCGGCGGGCGAGCGTCAGGCGCCAGCTCCCCACGTCGGGGGTGTCCGCGCCGGAGCCGGTCGCGGCCGTCGTGCCCGTTCCCGTCGTCGCGCCCGTTCCCGTCGTTGCCGGGCTCGTCGTCGCCGGGCTCGTCGTCGAGCCCGCGCCGGTCGTGGTCGTGCCGCTCGTCGCCCCGGCACCCGGCGTCAGGACGTCCCGGATGCTGACCGTCTGCGCCGGGCTCGCCGGGGACTGCCCCTCCTCCTGCGCCCGCGCGAGCGCGACGAACGCGAGCGAGGGTAGGCCCTCGCCCCCGACGACGCGGCCGGTCCAGTCGCTGAACAGCCCGTTGTCGCGCTGGCGCGTGGCGACGGCCTGCAGCGCCACGTCGATGATGCGCTGCGCCGTCACGTCGCGCGCGAGCGGCACCGCCGGGTCGTCCGCGCGCGCACGACCCATCGGCGCGGCGAGCAGCAGCGCGGACACCGCGAGCGGCGCGAGGACGCGTGCCGGACCGAGCCCCATCAGCGGCGAAGCGTCGCAGACGGCGCCGCGCGGCGCATCCGTTGTTCGCCGCAGGCGCGGGCCGCCACGCTCAGACGTACATGTCGGCCGACACGCGGTCGACCTCGACGACCACGTCGGCCGGGATCCCGGCGCGCTCCGCGGCGGCCAGGATCGCGTCAGGCGTGGGCGCCTCGTACAGGCAGTAGGAGCGCCGGCGGTCCGCACTGAGGAACGAGAACAGCCAGCGCACGCCCTCGTCGGCGTTGACCTCCTCGATCAGCCGCACATCGTCGGCGGTCAGCTCCAGCTGCTCGGCGAACGACCGCTCGATCACGAACAGGGGCATGGTGGCGAGGCTACGCCTCCGGCGTCTCGGCGACAAGGCCGCGGCGGTGGGCGTAGCCGGCCGCCTCGGTGCGGTTCGCGCTCGAGGTCTTGCGCAGGATGCTGCGCACGTGGTTGGCGGCCGTGTGCTCGCTGATGAACAGCTCGGCTCCGATGTCGCGGTTCGAGCGGCCCTGCGCGACGAGTCGCAGCACGTCGAGCTCACGCGGCGAGAGCCCGTCAGGGTCCTCGCGCTCGGCGATCGGCCCGAGCGCGCGGGCCCGGGCGAGCAGCGCCGGCATGCCGATCGCGCCCGCAAGCCGCGTCGCCTCGGCGAGCAGCGGGACGGCGCGCTCGCGGTCGCCGTCGGCGGCCAGCATGCGCCCATACTCGAAGCTGCCGTGCGCGACCCACGTCGCGGCGCCCATCCGCCGGTCGAGGGCGAGCGCTGCCTCGAAGGCCTGCTCGGCCGCCTCGCGGTCGCCGCGCGTGGCCGCGAGCATCCCGCGGTAGCGGTCGGCCGCGCCGTAGCACGCAACCCCGTGGCCGACCATGACCGCGGTGCCCGCGAGCGGCTCCAGGTGCGGCGTCAGCAGCACCGCGGTGTCGGCGTCGCCGACCGCACAGGCGGCGTCGGTCAGGTAGGTCAGCGACGCGACCCACAGGCCCTGGCGCAGCGCGCCGAGCCCGGCGGCGCGCACCGCGGCGAGCTCGCGCCGTGCCTCGTCCTCCATCCCCAGCTCCGCGAGCACGACCGCCAGCCCCGGCCGCCACGCGCCGCCGTTGCCGGCTGCCGCCAGCACCCGCACGACGGGGGCGAGCTCCGCGAGCCGGCCCTGCTCGCGGCGCAGGCCGAACATCTGGATGCCGTAGACGCCGGAGGCGTCGCGCCCGGTCAGCAGGCGCCCCCACTCGCGTGAGCGCTCGGCTGCGGCGTCGGCCTCGTCGAGCGCGCCGCGCAGCAGCGCGAGCGCCGACGCGTAGTGCGCGGCGACGTGCAGCATGAACGGCTGGCGCGTGTGCGCGGCGAGCGCGTGCGCGCGCGCGAGCTCGCGCCGCGCGCGGTCGACCTCGCCGAGCGCCATCAGGCTCGCCACGCGCCACTGCATCGCCTCGGCCTCGACCTCGACGTCGCCGAGCTCCTGTGCGATGTCGCGCGCCTCGGCGAGCCGCTCGGCGATCTGCTCGAGCGGCGCGGTGCCGCGCCCCCAGTAGCAGCCCATCAGCACCGTCGCAAGCCCGCGCCGGTCGCCGATCCTGCGCGCCATCGCGATCGCGGCCTCGCGCGTGACGCGGGCGGACTCGGCGTGGCCCTGGAACTCCAGGGCGCGTGCCAGGCAGCCGAGCACGCCGACGCGCAGCGTCGAGTCCTGCGGCGTGCGCGCCTCGGCCTCCTCGAGCAGCTCGCGCGCCCCCTCCTCGGACAGGCCCGGGCGCCAGCACGCCGTCTCCAGGCCGATCGCGGCGGCCGCCAGCAGCTCACCCTCCCCCAGCTCGCGCGCGATGTCGGCCGCCTCCCGGAACGCCGCGACCGCCTCGACCGAGCTGCCGGCGCGGAACAGCGCGGTGCCGAGGTCGAGCAGCGCGTCGGCCCGGCGGCGCTCATCCGCGATGCCCAGGCGCAGCGCGGTGCGCAGCCGTGAGGCGGCCTCGTCGTAGGCGAGCGTCGCCGAGGCCGCGGCGGCGGCCTGCAGGCTGTAGTCGACGGCACGCGCCGGTTCGGCGACCGGGGCCGCCGCGGCGAAGTGGTGGGCCAGGTCGGCGAGGTCACGCCGCCGGGCGCTCTCGCCGGCGGCCTCGAGCGCCTCGGCGATCCGCAGATGCAGCTCCGCGCGCCGCAGCACACTGAGCCCGTCGTAGAGCGCGCGGCGCACGAGCTCGTGGGTGAAGCGGTAGGCGAGCGCCGGGGGCGGCAGCTCCTCGATCATCCCGCTGCGGCGCGCGGGCTCGAGCGCGTCGAGGCGCGCGAGCTCGGCGGGCGCCGCGCGGCGCAGCATGTCGAGCTCGAACTCGGTGCCGGCGACGGCCGCCAGCTCGAGCAGGCCGCGCGTCGTCGCGTCCAGGCGCGCGATGCGCTGCGTGACGACCTCGCGCACGCTCTCCGGCGTGGCGACCTCGCGCAGCGGGCGCTCGAGGCGCAGGCGGCCGCCCTCGACGGCGACGACCCCGGTCTCGACCAGCGTCTGCCAGAGCTCGCACAGCAGGAACGCGTTGCCGTCGGTGAGCTCGCGGATCGCGCGCGCCAGCTCGGGCACGCCGGCATCCAGCTCGCCGCCCGCGAGACGCACGAACTCGCCGACCTCGTCGACGCTGAGCCCCGTGAGGTGCAGGCGCACGACGTCGTCGGCGCGCCGCAGGTCGGCCAGCGTGTGCGCGAGCGGCGCGGGGACGTCCGCCTCGGTGTCGCGGAACGTGGCGAGCACGAGCACGCGCGCATCGGTGGTCGCGCGCGCGAGGTGCCCCAGCAGGTGCAGCGTCGGCGCGTCGGCCCAGTGGCCGTCCTCCACGATGAGCAGCAGCGGCCGGCGCCGGCCGGCACCGCCGAGCAGCTCGCTGACGGCCATGTGCAGGCGCAGGCGCTCGGTGTCGGGGTCGGCGGCGGGCGGCGGCTCGAGCGCCGCGATCCGGCGCAGGTCCGGCAGCAGGCGGCCGAGCTCGCCGCCGAGCGCGCCGACGTCCTCGCGCAGCTCGTCCGGCGTGCTGGCGCGCACGAGCTGGTCGAGCGCCGCGACGAACGGACCGTACGGCGTCTGGACCATCGCATCGCAGGCCCCGTAGAGCACGCGCACGCCGTCGCCGGCGACCTCGCGCGCGAACTCGCGCACCAGCCGGCTCTTCCCCGAGCCGGCCTCGCCGCCGATCAGCGCGATCCGGCGGTTCTCGCCCTGCGCGCGCGGGACCAGCGTGCGCAGCAGGGCCAGCTCGTCGGCGCGGCCGACGAACGGCGACGACGGTGACAGTCGAAGCGGGCCTGGAAGCTGTGGCATGAAGCCGATCCGGCGATAGTCAATTCTCATTATCGCGGGATCGCGGGCCCGGCGAAAGGGCCGCGAAAAGTCAGTCAGGACCGGTCATGACAGGCGTGCGCACCGCGCCTACATTCGGCGTGGAGCATGGGCGGCGACCCCCGTCGCCCAGCCCGCGGACAGGAGGATCTCGTGACCACCATGACCTCAGTCGCCGGAGCTGCCCGGCGCGAACTGGGCCCGGCGCTCACCGGGCGCGCGGTCGGCTTCGACGACCCGGGCTACGACGAGGCGCGCGCGATCTTCAACGCGATGATCGACCGCCGGCCGGCCGTCGTCGTCCAGTGCGCGAGCACCGACGACGTCGCCGCGACGATCGCCTTCGCGCGCCGCCACGACCTGCCGCTCGCCGTGCGCGGCGGCGGGCACAACGGCGGCGGCCTTGGCACCTGCGACGACGGCGTCGTGCTCGACCTCGGGGCGATGGACAGCGTCGAGGTCGACCCCGGCACGCGCACCGTGCGCGTCGGCGGCGGCGCGATGTGGAAGCAGGTCGACGCCGCCACGCACGAGGCCGGCCTGGCGACGCCGTCCGGGATCATCGGCACGACCGGCGTCGGCGGGCTGACACTCGGCGGCGGCATGGGCCACCTCAGCCGCAAGTACGGCCTGACGATCGACAACCTGATCGAGGCCGACGTCGTGCTCGCCGACGGCACCGCCGTGCGCGCGAGCGCGGACGAGAACCCGGACCTCTTCTGGGCGCTGCGCGGCGGCGGCGGCAACTTCGGCGTCGTCACCTCGTTCCGCTTCCGCGCGCATCCCGTCTCGATCGTGCAGACCGGCCCGACGTTCTGGCCGATCGAGAAGATCGACGACGCGCTGCGCTGGTACCGCGAGTTCCTGCCCGCAGCCCCGCGCGAGCTGAACGGCTTCTTCGCCGAGATGACCGTGCCGCCGGCCGACTTCCTGCCGGCAGAGCTGCACCTGCGCAAGGTCTGCGGCGTGATGTGGTGCTCGCTCGCCGACGAGGAGCGCACCGCGGAGCTGACCAAGGCGGTGGGCGAGGTCGGCGAGCCGCTGCTGCACGGCATCGCGCCCGCGCCCTTCCCGGCGCTGCAGAGCCTGTTCGACGACTTCTACGTCAAGGGGCACCAGTGGTACTGGCGCGCGGACTTCGTGCGCGAGCTCCCCGACGCGGCGATCGAGCAGCACGCCGCGTTCGGCCAGGCGCTGCCGACGCTGCACTCGACGATGCACCTCTATCCCATCGACGGGGCGGTGCACGACGTCGGCCCGTCCGAGACCGCGTGGGCCTACCGCGACTGCCACTGGGGCGAGGTGATCGTCGGTGTCGACCCGGACCCTGCGAACGCCGGCCTCGTGCGCGACTGGTGCGTCGACTACTGGGACGCCACGCACCCGTACTCGGCAGGCGGCGCCTACGTGAACATGATGATGGACGACGAGGGCCAGGAGCGCGTGCGCGCGAGCTACGGCCCGAACTACGACCGGCTCGCGGCACTCAAGGCGACCTACGACCCGGACAACGTCTTCCGGATCAACCAGAACATCCAGCCGGCGTCCTGACGCCGCGCCCGCGCCCGGCCCCGGCAGCCGCCGGGGCCGCCGCGCGGCACACTACGCGGCCGCCGCGGCGACCGCGCGTACGCGCCGGCAGAAGCCGTCGAGCGCGCCGACCGGGATCGCCTGCGGCCCGTCGCAGCGTGCGTGCGAGGGGTCGGGATGGCATTCGACGATCAGCCCGTCCGCGCCGCACGCCGCCGCGGCGAGCGCCAGCGGCTCGACGAGCGCGCGCCGGCCGGCGGCGTGCGAGGGATCGACGATCACCGGCAGGTGCGTGTGCTCCTTGAGCACCGTGACGGCCGCGAGGTCCAGGCACGAGCGCGCCGGGGTGGCGGCGGCGTGGATGCCGCGCTCGCAGAGGACCACCTGCTGGTTGCCCTCGCGCAGGATGTACTCGGCGGCGAGCAGCAGGTCGTCGATCGAGGCGCCCATCGCGCGCTTGAGCAGCACCGGCAGCGGGCTGCGGCCGAGCTCGGAGAGCAGCGGGAAGTGCTGCATGTTGCGCGCGCCGACCTGGACGCAGTCCGCGTACTCGAGCACCGCGTCGATGTCGCGCAGATCGGTGAGCTCGGTGACGACCGGCAGGCCGGTCTCCGCGCGCGCCTGCGCCAGGATCCGCAGCCCCTCGACGCCCAGACCCTGGAAGGCGTACGGGCTGGTGCGCGGCTTGAAGGCGCCGCCGCGCAGCAGGTCGGCGCCGGCCGCCTTGCACGCCCGCGCGGCGGCAAGCGTCTGCTCGGCCGACTCGACGGCGCACGGCCCGAGGATCAGGCGGAAGTCCGGATCCGGCCCGCCGAACGCGACGCCGGCGACGCTCACCGCATTGGGCCGGTCGCCGTGCAGGTGCTTGTGCGCGAGCTTGTAGGGGGCCGACACGGCGACGACGCGGTCCACCCCTGGATCGGCGTCGAGCTCGAGGCTCGTGAGGTGGTCGCGGTCGCCGTCGATGACCCCGATCACCGTCTGCTCGGCGCCGACGACGCGCTGCGCGCCGGCGCCGGTCGCGGTGATCCGCGCGGTGACGGCGTCGATCTGCTCGGCGGTGGCGTCGGGATGGAAGATGACGAGCATCGTGCAACGGTGCCACAAGCGGGCGCGTTCCCGCGCCGTGCGAAGCGCGGCGCACTCACGCCGGCAGGGGCGGGTGCAGGCCGTGCGCGCGGCACGCCTGCAGCCCGGGCGCAAGTGCGGGGGCCGCCGCGAGCTTCGGCGGATCGGCGAACGCGGGCGCGCCGAAGTCGAAGTAGTCGAGCATCGGGTCGGCGTTCGCGTCGCGGAAGGTCATCGCCGGCAGGTTCCACTTGCGCTCGACGAACGCGGTGATCGAGGTCAGGTCCTGTGTCACGCGCGAGGCGTGGGCGGCGCGCGCCCAGGGTGAGACGACGATCAGCGGCACGCGGAACCCGTAGCGGTCGTAGCTGCCCGGGGCGTCGCCCGGCGCGGTCGACGGCGGGATGTCGTCGGGCTTGATCGCGGGCGGCGGGGGGACGTGGTCGTAATAGCCGCCGTGCTCGTCGTAGGTGATGAAGAGCGCCGTCGACTTCCACGTCGGCGCCGCCATCAGCGCGCGCACCACCTGCGCGATGAAGCGCTCGCCGACCTGCACGTCCTGCGGGTTCTCCTGAGAGGTCGTCTCGTAGTCGGGGTCCAGGAAGGTGAACGCGGGGAGGCGCCCGGCCTTCGCGTCGGCGAAGAAGCGGTCCATCGTGCGCTGACGCGTCGCGCGCGCCGGCGTGTAGGAGCCCGGGACGATCAGCCAGCTCGGCACGTTCTGGTAGTAGATCCCCCAGTCGACGCCGTGCGCGTCGAGGCGGTCCCAGATCGTGCCGTTGGCCGCCGCGATCTTGAAGGTGTCGTTGTTCGTCGCGATCGTCCCCGACGCGGTCCCGGTGAAGAAGAAGCGGCGGTTCGGATAGGTCTGGGCGAGTGTCGAGCAGAAGAAGCGCTCGCCGATCGGGAAGTGGCGCACGAGCGAGTAGGTGAACGGCAGGTCGCGCGCGTCCCAGTAGCGCATCGCGACCGGCCCGCTGGCGCGGACGAAGCCGTCGTTGCGCCCGCCGTCCCACGCGAGGTGGCTGGCGTTCCAGGTCTGGCTCGGCTCGCCCGAGAGCTGGCACGGGCTGGCGGAGTGGACGGCGTGCACCGCGCGCCCGGTGCGGTCGGGGTTCGCGTTGGCGACGCGTCCGCGGCGCACGCGCAGGCCGTTGACCGCCGCGCGCCCGGGCACCTGGTGGGGGACCATCCCGAGGAAGCTGTCGAACGAGTGGTTCTCCATGATCAGCACGACAACGTGCTCGATCTGGGGGATGCCCTGGGTGCCCGCCGGCAGGTCAGGGAAGGGGAGACTGTCGGGCGCGCGCAGGGCGGCGGCGCATGCCGCCGGGGGGCGCGCCCACGCCGGCAGGCGCGAGGCCGCGAGCAGCGTGGCGCCGGCGGCTGCGCCGCGCAGCAGCGTGCGCCGGGTCACCGGATCATGGGCGTGGAGCATCCGCGCTCACCGTACCCGCCGGCCGCGCCAGGCGACGCCGGTCACTGCGACGCGCGCGCCGCCCTGCATGAGACCCTGCGCAGCATGACCCGCCGCCTCGCAGCGCTCACCGCGCTCGCGCTCACCGCGCTCGCCGTCCCCGCCGTCCCCGCCACCGCCGCAAGCGGCCGACCGGTGGCACGCGGCAGCGTCGAGCAGGTCGACGTGACCGGCGCGCGCCCGGGCGCCCGCGTGCGCCTCCTCTCGCGCGCGGGGCGCACGATCGCCGTGCAGCGCGCCGGCGCGCTGGGTGGCGTCGTCTTCCGCGGCGTGCGGCCCGGGTCCGGCTACCGGGTGCAGGACCCCGGCCGGACGGCCGACCCGGGCGCGGTCACCGTGCTGCCGAACCGCTCGGCGCCGCCGAGCGGCGCGATCTACCGCCAGAGGCTCCCCAAGGGCGGCTACGGGTACCTGACGACGCGCGACGGCACGAAGCTGGCGATCGACGTCCACCTGCCCGCCGGCGGCGGCACCGGGCCGTGGCCCACGCTCGTCGAGTACTCGGGCTACGGCTACGCCGACCCGCAGGGCGCCGAGCACTCGATCTCGCAGGTCGCGAACCTGCTCGGCTACGCGGTGGTCGACGTGAACATGCGCGGGACCGGCTGCTCAGGGGGGGCGTTCGACTTCTTCGAGCCGCTGCAGGGCCTCGACGGCTACGACGTGATCCAGACGGTCGCCAGCCAGCCGTGGGCGCTGCACCACAAGGTCGGCATGATGGGCATCTCCTACGGCGGCATCAGCCAGCTGTTCGTCGCGGCGACCCGGCCGCCCGCGCTTGCCGCGATCACGCCGCTGTCAGTGATCGACCAGACGCTGACGACGCTCTACCCGGGCGGGCTGCTGAACACCGGGTTCGCCCTCTCGTGGGCGAAGGACCGCGTGCACGACGCCAAGCCGGCCTCGGCGACCGGCGGCCAGGCCTGGGCGCTGCAGCGCATCAAGGGCGGCGACGCGGTCTGCAAGGCCAACCAGGTGCTCCACACCGCCGCCGTCGACCTGATCGCCAAGACGAAGGCCACCCGCTTCTACGACCCGAAGGTCGCCGACCCGCTCGCGCCCACGACGTTCGTGCACAGGATCGGCGTGCCGGTCTTCCTGGCCTGCCAGTTCACCGACGAGCAGACCGGCGGGCACTGCCCCGAGCTCGCCGGCGACTTCACCGGCACGCGGCGCAAGTGGTTCACGTTCACCAACGGCACGCACATCGACTCGCTCGACCCGGCGACGTTCGACCGCTGGTACGACTTCCTCGAGCTCTACGTCGCGCGCCGGCCGCCGAACCTCTCCTCTTCGCTCAAGGCGCTCGCGCCGGCGATCTTCAGCGCCGCGATGGGGATCCCGAACGTCACGCTCCCCGACGACCCGATCCAGGGGCGCGCGAGCTACGCCGACGCGCTGTCCGCCTTCCAGGCGATCCCGCCCGTGCGCGTGCTGTTCGACAACGGGGCGGGCGGGAGCGTCCCGGGCGCGCCGTACGCGAGCTTCGAGCACGCGTTCGGGAGCCTGCCCGCGCCCGGCACCCAGGCACGCTCCTGGTACCTGGGCGCGGACGGCGCGCTCGCCGACGCCCCGCCCGCGAGCGCCGGTGCGGACGCGTTCACCTGGAACCCCGCGGCGCGCAGCGCGACGAGCTTCACCGGCGACACCGCCTCCGGGCCGGGAGGGCTGTGGACCGCGACGCCGACCTACCACTGGCAGCAGGACCCGCCGGGGACCGCGCTCTCCTACCTGACCGCGCCGCTGAGCGCGGACACGACGGTGCTGGGCGCCGGCGCGCTGCAGGCGTGGATCCAGTCATCGGCCCCGCGGGTGGATCTGCAGGTGAGCGTCTCAGAGGTCCGTCCCGACGGGCAGGAGACCTTCGTGCAGAACGGCTGGCTGCGTACGAGCGCCCGCAAGCTCGACCCGCGCAAGAGCACCCTGCTGGGCCCGGTCCCGACGTTCACCAAGGCCGACGACGCCCCGCTGCCCGCCGGCCGCTGGAGCGAGATCGACGTGCCGCTCTACTACGAGGGTCACGTGTATCGCGCGGGGTCGAGGATCCGCGTGACGATCACGGCGCCGGGCGGCGACCAGCCGGTCTGGGCGTTCGCCGCGCTGAGCCCGAAGGGCACCGCGACCGTGTCGCTCGCGCACTCCGCCGACAAGCCCTCGCGGCTGATCCTCCCGGTCGTCCCCGGCATCGGCGCGCCCACCCCGCTCCCGCCCTGCCCGGGCCTGCGCGGCGAGGCGTGCCGCCCCTACGTGCCGCTGGAGAACCAGGCCGCGACGGCAAAGCCGTAGGCGCGGAGCGCCGCTCACCGCGCTCAGCGCGCCGTCCGTCGCAGCGACTCGGGCCAGGACCCTCGTACAGCCGTCCGGTCGGGGGGCGGCCGTCCGCGCCGCCTGCCGAAATGTGCGTCCGATGCCTGCTCATGCGACGGAGCTCACCGGCGCGCGCCACCTGCGCGGCCTGAGCGGTTCACACCACGGCCGGGGCGCGCGGCGGCTGCGCGCGGCGGCGGGGGCGCTGCTGGCGGCGTGCTGCCTGGCGCTCGCGCTCGGCGCACCCGCCCAGGCGCAGCCGACGGCGATGATCGGCATCGCCGACCAGCACGGCGAGACGTTCGGCAACCCGCTGTTCTCAGCGCTCGGGATCAAGGACGCGCGCCTGAACCTCGCCTGGGACGTCTTCCAGTACCCCTGGCAGGTGCAGCAGCTCGACGCCTGGATGGGGCAGGCGCAGGCGGCCGGCGTCGATCCGCTCGTGATCCTCAGCCAGTCGCGTGTGCAGGGCCGCACGCGGATGCTGCCGACGCCCTCGCAGTACGGCCAGGTGATCGCGCAGCTGCGCGCCCGCTACCCGTTCGTGCACGAGTTCGCCGCATGGAACGAGGCCAACCACTCCGGCCAGCCGACGTACAAGCGCCCGGACATGGTCGCGCGCTACTACAAGGTCCTGCGCGCCAACTGCCCGGGCTGCAGCATCCTGCCGGCCTCGATCCTCGACGACAAGAACATGGTCACCTGGACGCAGCAGCTGCGCCGCGCGATCCGCCGGCTGCACGCCCCCGACCCGCGCTTGTGGGGCCTGCACAACTACTCCGACGTCAACAACCTGCGCGACACGATGACACGGCGCTTCATCCGCGCGGTCAAGGGCAAGATCTGGATCACCGAGTCCGGCGGGGTCGTCGCCGCCACGAGCCCCACCGCGTCGAAGTTCCCCCAGGGCGCCGACTACGCGGCGCGCGTGACGAGCTACATCCTCGGGCCGATGCTGCGGCGCAACCCGCGCATCCAGCGCATCTACTTCTACGACTGGCAGGCGAGCGCCGGCCCGGTGAGCTGGGACTCCGGCCTGATCGCCGCCGACGGCACGCCGCGCCCGGCCTACCAGGTGCTCGAGAGCTACCAGCAGCAGCTCGGCCGCGCGGCGGTCCACTGAGCGGGCCGCGCGCCGCCGGGCCTACGAGGCGTGCGCCGGGCCTAGGCGCACGGGCAGTGTGCGCAGCTGGTTGACGAAGCCCGAGATGACGTAGCGCGGCTCGCCGTCGAGCTCCATCTGGGGGTAGCGCGCCAGCGTCTCCTCGATCAGGATCCGCAGCTCCAGGCGCGCCAGCGCCGTCCCCAGGCAGAAGTGCCGCCCCCCGGCGCCGAACGCCTGGTGCTCGGGGTTGCGCGTCACATCGAAGCGATCGGGATCCTCGTAGCGCGTCTCGTCGCGGTTGGAGGAGACGTACCACATGATCACCTTGTCGCCGGCCTTGATCGGCTGGCCCAGGAGCTCGGTGTCATGGGTGGCGGTCCGCCGGAAGTGCGCGAAGGCGGGGAACATCCGCAGCGCCTCCTCCACCGCACTGGGGATCAGCGAGGGATCCTCCAGCAGCAGCTCACGCTGGTCGGGGTGCTCCAGCAGCGCGCGCATCGCGCTGCAGTACGTCGCCTTCGTGCTGTCGTTCCCCGCCGCCATCAGCAGGAAGAACCCCATCACGATCTCGTGCTCCTCCAGGCGCTCGCCGTCGACCTCCGCGTGCACCAGCACGCTCGTCAGGTCGTCCGTCGGATGCTCGCGCCGGTCGGCGATCAGTTTGCGGCAGCGCTCGAAGATCTCGGGGACATCGCGCTGCATGATCGCGTCGATGCCCTCGGGGTTCACGTCCGGGTCGTTCGCGGCAAGGATCGTGTTCATGAGGTTCGCCCACGGCGCGTCGTCCTCCGGCGCCAGCCCCATGAAGCTGCCGATCACGCGCGAGACGACCGGCTGGGCCACGTCATCGACCAGATCGCAGCGCTCACGCCCCTCGAGACGGCTGAGCACGTCCCGCGTGATCTGCCGGATCGCGTCCTCGTGCTCGGCGATCCGCCGCGGCGTGAACCCCCGCTGGAACAGCGCCTTCAGGCGATCGTGCTTGGGCGGATCCATCCCGATGAACATCGCGCGGGCCAGCGGCAGCGGCAGCCCGGCGTTCGTCGTCGCGGTGATGCCCCCGAGCTCGGACGAGTAGGTCTGCCAGTCGCGGCTGACCTCGTAGACGCCGTCGGCCGTCGTCACCGACCAGTAGCCCGCCTCGTCGGGAAACTCATCCATCCGGTCCGACCAATGGACGGGACACTCCCGGCGCAGGCGCTTGAACAGCTCGTGCGGCGGTCCGTCGATCCAGTCCTCGCGCTCGAAGACGATCTTCTGGTCGAGGGGCGTGGCGTCGATGGACATCGTGACCTCGGTGTCGGGTGGCGGAGGAACTGACTCTACCGTCAGAATGCGTCGTCGTGACCTCCGCGAGCGGGTTCTCAGGCTGGCCGACAGGAGCGCTGGACTTCCTGCGCGAGCTCGAGCAGCACAACGACCGCGACTGGTTCCGCGCGAACCGCGCGCGCTACGACGCGCTCCTGCGCGAGCCCACGCTCGCGCTCGGCGCCGACCTGGCCGACCTCGGGCGAGCGCACGTGTTCCGCCCGTACAACGACGCGCGCTTCCACGAGCGGCCGCCGATCAAGGAGCACGTCGGCCTGGCGGTCGGCATGGAGGGGGCGGGCGGCTACTACGTGGAGTTCTCGCTCGACGGCCTGTTCCTCGCAGCCGGGCTGTACAACCCGCAGAGCGACCAGGTCGAGCGCCTGCGCACGGCGATCGACGACGGCCGGCGCGCGGCGGCGCTGCAGCGCGCTCTCGCGAGCGCCGAGCAGGCCGGGCTGCTGCTCGGCGAGCCCGACCTCAAGCGCGTCCCGCGCGGGTACCCCGCCGAGCATCCGCGCGCCGACCTGCTACGTCACAGGCGGCTGGTCCTGCACCGCCGCGTGCCCGTCGCCAAGTGGATGAGCACCCGCGCAGCCGGCACGCGGATCGCCACGACGCTCGGCGCCGCGACGCCGCTGGTCACGTGGCTGCGCACGAACGTCGGCCCCACGGACCGCCCGCGCGAGCGGCGCTGAGACGCCGTCAGCCGGGCACGCGCCCGGATGCGACGAGCACGGAGCCGTCCATCTCGATGCCGTCGCCGCTGGGGCGCGCGGCCTGCGCACCGTGCGCGAGCGCCCGGTCGCGGATCGCGTCGAGCACGTCCGCCTCCATGCCGGCGAGCGCGATCGCGAGCGGCCCGGCGAGCTCGGGTACGAGCTCCCACCACGCCTCGAGCGACGCGGCGCGCATCGGCGTCGCCACGCGCATGACGGCGACGTCCTCCAGCCCGCCGGCGCGGAGCACGTCGGCGAGCAGGGCGGGATCGTCGAGCGCGAACGGGCCGGCCACGCCCGGCGGCGGGAACGGCACCCCGAACTGCTCCCCGACGGCGTCGAAGATCAGGCCCAGGTGGGGGTTCGCCGCGCGGCTGTCCCACGTCATCGCGGCGTAGCGGCCGCCGGGGCGCAGGATGCGCCGCGCCTCTGCCACGGCCGCGCCGTGATCCTCGGCGAACATCAGGCCATGACGGCAGATGACCGCGTCGAAGCTCGCGTCGTGCGCATCGACGCTCTCGAGGTCGCAGACCAGCGTCGTGACCTGCGGCAGCCCGGCCGACCGCCGCGCCGCCGCCTCGACCATCAGCGGCGCGTCGTCGGCGAGGACCACGCGACCCGATGCGCCGACGCGCGGCACCGCGGCGAGCCCGGCGCTGCCCGAACCGCAGGCGAGGTCGATGACGGCGTCGCTGTCGCCGACGTCCGCCGCGTCGAGCATGACCGTCGTGCCGGGGGCCAGCTGCGCGTCGATGAAGCTCGCGTGACGCTCCCAGCCCCCGGCGACGCTGTCCCACATGTCAGACATGAGCCGAGCATCTCACACCCACATCAGGCGCCTCGATCCGTGCGCGCCTGTCATGGGCGCGAGGATCGCGGCTGGGGTTAGGGTCCGGTGATGCCCGCCGCCCCGTCGATCGACCTGCGCTCGGACACCGTCACCCGCCCGACCGGCGCGATGCGCGAGGCGATGGCGCACGCCCCCGTGGGCGACGACCAGTTCGGCGAGGACCCGACCGTCAACCTGCTGCAGGAGCGCGTCGCCGCGCTGCTGGGCAAGGATGCGGCGCTGTGGGTCCCGACCGGGCACATGGCCAACCAGCTCGCGCTGAAGGTGTTCACACAGCCCGGTGACGAGGTGATCGTCGGGCGCGAGACGCATGCCGTGTGGCACGAGACCGGCGCGGGGGCGGTCAACGCCGGCGTCCAGTTCAGCGAGATCGGCGCGGACGGCACGTTCACCGCAGCCGAGCTCGTCGCCGCAATCAAACCGCGCGGGCACATCATCCTGCCGCCCTCAACGCTCGTCGAGGTGGAGAACACCCACAACCGCGCGGGCGGCATCGTGTGGGACCCCGGGGAGCTCGCACGCGTCGGCGGGGCCGCGCGCGAGCACGGCCTGGCGAGCTACCTTGACGGCGCGCGGCTGCTGAACGCCGCGGTCGCGCGCGGCGACGACCCGGCCGCCCTGGCCGCTCCGTTCGACCTCGTCGCGATCGCGATGTCGAAGGGCCTCGGCGCGCCTGCCGGCTCGGTGCTCGCCGGCCCGGCCGACGTCATCGCACGGATGGTCCGCCAGCGCCGCATCCTCGGCGGCGCGCTGCGCCAAGCCGGCATCGTCGCGGCGGGCGGCTTGCACGGCCTCGACCACCACGCCGAGCGGCTCGCCGACGACCACGCGCACGCGCGCATCATCGGCGAGCGCCTCGCCCAGGCGCCCGGCGTGCGGATCGACCTCGCGCGCCTGGAGACGAACATCGTCGTCTTCCACCTCGACGAGGGCGCGCCGGACGCTGCCGAGGTGGTGCGCCGCGCCGGCGAGCAGGGCGTCCTCGTGCTCGCGTTCGCGGCGCGCACGGTGCGCGCCGTGACGCATCTCGACGTCAACCGCGCATCGTGCGAGCGCGCGGCCGAGGTGCTCGCGGACGCGACCGCGCCGTAGGCGAGACCGACCCCGGTTCCCTCGGAGCGCTCGTCCGGTGAGCGGCGCTGATCAGCGCACGCGGAACGAGGCGCGCGCCCCGGCCCCGCCGGCGGGCGTGGCGACGAGCGCGTAGCGCCCGGAGGGCAGCGCCGCGCCGGCCAGGCGCCCGCTGAACCGCAGCGCGTCGGGTCCGGGCTTGCCGCGGACCGTGAACGATCCGCGCAGCGGCGTGGTGACGGCCCGGCCGCGGCGGCTGCTGCGGCGCAGCACGGTGAAGCGCACGCTGGCCGCGCGGTCGAGGGTGAACGTCACCCGCGTGTCGGCCACCGCGGGCAGCAGCGAGGCGGCGAGGGCGAGCGGCAGGCGGACGCGTGGCACGCGCGGCAATCGTCCGCGAGAGCGGCGCGCCGTGCAACCGGTCTCGGCGCTCGGCTGATCTAGGCTTGGCCGATGACCGACCTGATCGCCCCCGCCGCCGCCGCGTACGCCGACGCGCACACCACCCCGCCGGCCGGCGTCCTGGCCGACGTCGCGGCGTACACGCAGGCGAACACGGCCGCGCCGCAGATGATGAGCGGCGTGCCCGAGGCGCGCCTGCTCGAGGCGCTGATCGTCGCCTCGGGCGCACGCCACGTGCTCGAGATCGGCACGTTCACCGGCTTCGGCGCTCTTGCGATGGCAGCGGCGCTGGGGCCGGACGGGCGCGTGACGACCCTGGAGGTCGACGAGGACACGGCCGCCACGGCGTTGCGCCACATCACCGCAAGCCCCTACGCGGAGCGCATCGAGCTGATCGTCGGCGACGCGCTGACCTCGATCGCGGAGCTCGACGGGCCGTTCGACCTCGTCTACATCGACGCCTGGAAGTCCGACTACCCCGCCTACTACGACGCGGTCGTACCGAAGCTCACGCCGCGCGGCGTGATCGTCGCCGACAACCTGTTCCGCGGCGGCTCCGCGCTCGAGCCGGACCCCGGCGACGCGAGCACCGTCGGGATCCGCGAGTTCGCCCGGCGCGTACAGGAGGACGAGCGCATGCACAACGTCCTGTTGAGCGTCGGCGACGGGCTCATGCTCGTCTGGCGCGCACCCACCGGCTGAGCACCGAACACCGAGCGTCCCTCGCTGCCGCCCCTGCGGGGCCTTCCGGGACGCTCGATGTGCGAGGGGCTCAGCCCTTGCCGCTCAGGTCGATGCTCACGACGAGCTTCAGCGCGACCGTCGCATCGCCGACGCCGGCGAGCGCGAGCGGGCCGGCGTTGCCGGTCAGCGTCAGGGACGACAGGCCGCCCGAGCCGACCTGGCCGGACAGCGTGAGGCTCGTCGCGCCGGTCGTCGGCGTGAGCGCCGCGGGCAGGCAGCCGGTGAACGAGAACAGGTCCCGGCGGACCACCAGGGTCAGGTCGACGTGGCCGCTGGCATGGAGCGTCGCCGACGACCCGGCGCCGTCGGCGACGGGGAACGCCCGCGGCTCGGCTGCGCCGTCGGGCGTGCACTGCGAATCGGCAGGCAGGCCGGTGAGCGTCAGCGCGCCTGCCGTGATCGAGGTGGTGATGTCGGTGTTTGGCCTGAACGTCGCCGGGATCTCGCCGGTCAGCGTGCCGCTCACCGCGGCCGTGCGATCAGACCGGCCCGCGGCCGACACCGTCTCCGTGCTCCCGGTGAGCACGGCGATCTTCACCGGCGTCCCGGCCTGCGTCCCGTCCGCGCGGAGCATCGTGAACGTCAGCAGGTGCCTGGGGCCGGCGCCCATGCCCGCCCCGTTCACGAGCTGCTCGGTCGCCTCCCAGGATCCCGCGCACCAGGCCATGCCCGACGGCGGCGTAAGCGGCACGGCGACGTCCCGCCCCGGGCGCACACGGCTGCGGCGCACCGACACGCGCGCGGTGGCGGCGCAGCCCGGGCCCGTCGCGTTCAGCAGGCGGGCGACGAAGTACAGGTGCTTCCCGCGCGGCACTGGCGCGGCCTGACGCCAGTGCAGCGTGATCGCCTGACCGACGCGCGGCTTGGCCGGCGTGACGGTGAGGCCAGACGCCGCAGCGGACGCCGCGGGGAGCGAGAGCGCGCCTGCGGCCCAGGCGGCGACGACGAGCAAACGGAGGCCGGACACGCGGCACAGACAACCAGACTTCCGGATCATCACGCGCCGCCCGCCGGCTCCGCGCGCCGCGAGCGTCCCGCGCTGCCGCCCATACGGGGCCGTCAGGGACGCTCGACCGGGCGCGGGGGCTCAGGCCTTGGTGTTCAGCGAGATCGTGACCTGCAGCTGCAGCGCGATCTTCACCGGGTAGCCGGCCGGAGCGTCGGTGCACGGCTTGGTGGGCGTGCCGGGAGTGAGGCAGACCCCGATCGTCACCGGCGTCGGCGCCGACGTGAGCGCGAGCCCGAGCAGGCCCTTGGGCCCGACCTTGCCGGAGACCTTCACGGCGAACGGGGTGTCCGCGTAGCCGGTCGGCGTCAGCGGGGCGTCGCAGGCAAGCGACATCCGGCTGTCGAACGCCAGGCGCAGCTTCACGTACGCCGTGGCGGTCGCGGTGGCGCTCTTGAAGCCGAGCAGCGCCTTCGTCGCATGCGCCGGGTCGATCGTGACGACCGAGGCCGGGTCGATCCGCAGCGTTGTGGCCCCGGCGCAGGACGGGTCGTGGAGGATGTCGACCGCGCCCGGGACGATGTTCGCCTTGGTCAGGCTCACCGGGATGTCGTTCCCGAGCTTGACGGCGCCGACGACCGAGCCCCCGAGCGAGCCGCTCAGCGGGACGGCCTCGGTGATGCCCGTGCCGATGATCGTCTGGCCTCCCGGGAGCGGAAGGGCCGGCACCTCGACGCTCGCCTGGCTCCCGGGCAGGAGCCTGACCGCGACGGGCGTCACCGGCGTGCGCTTCTTCGCCACGCGGCAACCATGAGCCCTGCCGTGGCGGGCCCCGCAGCGAGCGGCGCCGTCAGCCGGCCCGGCCCAGGCGAGCGCGAGCACGGCGAGGGCGAGGGCGAGGGCGGGCAGGACTCGCATCATCCGCCGATCTTGTTGCACTCGTCCTTGGCGGGCTGCTGCAGGACGGTCGGCAGCTTGTCCGCCGCCTTCAGGCAGGACTGCTTGGCCTTCGCCAGCGCAGATGAGACGTTCGGGTTGCTCGTGCTGATCTGCCTGCAGACGCTCTCGGCGACCGAGCGGGCCGTTGCATCGGTGATCTTCGACGCCTCGGTGAGGCACTTCTGCTGTGCCTCGGCGACCTTCGACGTCGTGGAGGTCGTCGCCGCGGGCGTCGAGGAGCTGCTCGTCGAGCTGCTCGAGCTGCCGCAGGCGGCGAGCACGAGCGTCGCGGCCAACGCGGCGAGAACCAGGAGGGGGCGCGGCGTCATGCGCGCAGCATAGTCGCGCTCCGCCGCTCGGCCGCCGCCCCTCCGGCCCCCGCTCGGCGCGCCCGCCCTGCCGCTCGGCCGATCGTCCAGAGGCCGCGCGCGCCGCTCAGGCGCCGGCGCGCGCGAGCCGACAGGCGCAATATGTCGCCAGAACGCTCGATTCAGCCGCCGACCGGTACGCCCACCGCGACGAGCGGCATGACCGCCACACCCAACCGGCTGCCCAACGCCGCCGAGCTCGCCGGCCTCGTGCTGATCGCGCTCGTGGCCTTCGCCGTGAACGTCACGCTCGGCTTCCACACCCCGGCTGCCGCTGTCGTGCTGCTCGCGGGCCTCGGCCTGCTCGTCCTCGCTGAGCACAAGCTGACGGTTCCCGCGCGCGACGACGCTCCGCGCGTCGCCACGGGCACCCGCGCCCGCGCCTGACCGCGCCGCGCGCGGGCCCCGCGGCGAGCGCGTCAGCGCTCGGCGCTCGTCAGGTGCCAGCCGTCGCACAGCTCGCAGCGGTAGGGACGGCGACGCTCGCCGAACTGCGTGCGATCCCAGAGCGCGGCGGCGCGCGCCTCGGCCTCGGTCGCGAACCAGCGCTTGGTGCGGCAGGCGCGCGCCCGCGCCTCGCTGCGGCGCCGCTCGTCGGCGAACCAGCGCTCGATGTCCCGGGGCATCGCCAGATCGTGGCAGACCGGGGCGCCGCGACCCACGAGCCGCTTGAATAGCCCTGATGCGCCTCATCCCGCGCTCATGGCACCTGGAGGGGCTCGTCTGCGGCCTGCGCGGGCACAGCCTGCCGGCCGCGCGCGCCGGGGTACTGCGCCCGCAGGACGCCGGCCTGGGCGTCGACCTGCCCGACGGCCGGCGCCTGGCGCGCTGCATCCGCTGCGACCTCTGGCAAGAGGTCCCGCGGCCGACGTCAGGGAGCGACCTCGGCGAACTGCACGCCCTCGCCATCCCGCGCCGCGGCGAGGAGCTGCGCGAGGCGCTCGTCCTGCGGATCATCGCGCTCGACAAGGCGCTGCACGCGCTGCTGTTCGCGCTTGCGGCACTTGCGATCGGGCTGCTGGAGCTGAAGCTCGGCGGGCTGCACAACTTCGCCAACCGGCTCCTGCGCAGCCTCAACCACTCGACGACCCAGCCGTCGAGCACGACGGTCACGCACTGGCTGCACCGGCTCGCCGGTCTGCGCCGCTCGCACCTGCAGCCGCTCCTGTTCGGCGCGACCGCGTACGCCGTGCTGGAGGGTGTGGAGGCCTGGGGCCTGTGGCGCGAGCGCCGCTGGGCCGAGTACCTCACGGTCGTCGCGACGTCCGCCCTGATCCCGCTCGAGATCTACGAGCTCACGCTGCGGGTCACGCCGCTGAAGGTCGCCGGGCTCGTCGTCAACGTCGCGATCGTCGCCTGGCTCGTGTGGACCAAGCGGCTGTTCGGGCTGCGCGGCGGGCCGCAGCGGCGCGCGCGCCCGGACCCGGCGGCGCTGTTCGCGGCGCCCAGCGCAAGCTGATCGCCGGGCAGCACGCCCTCAGGCGACGGGATCTGCGAAGACCGCCGGCTCCTTGGCCACGCCGGCCGTGACCGCCGCAAGCTGGTTGGGGCTGCCGAGCAGCGCCGTCTGCAGCTCGCTCTCCAGCATCAGCCCGGCCGCCGCGGGAGCGTCCCAGGCCTCGTCGTAGAGGCGTTTGGCCGAGCGGATCGCGTCCGGCGACTTCCCCGCGATCTCGCGCGCGAGCTCCTGCGCGGCGGCGAGCGGGTCGTCGGCGACGCGCGTGACGAGGCCCAGCCCCGCGGCCTGCGCGCCGTCGAGGATGCGCCCCGTGAAGGTCAGCTCCTTGGCCACGTCGATGCCGACGAGGCGCGGCAGGCTCTGCGTGATGGCCATGTCCGGCACCAGGCCCCAGCGGATCTCCATCACCGACAGGCGCGCGTCCGGCGCCGCGATGCGGATGTCGGCCCCGAGCGCGATCTGCAGGCCGCCACCGAAACAGGCGCCGTGGATCGCGGCGATCACCGGCACCGGGACGAGCCGCCAGTCGTAGGCGACCCGCTGTGCGAGATTCGCGATCGCACCGTCATCGCGCGCGATCAGGTCGCCGGCGCTCATCGGGCCGGTCATGAAGCTGGCGACATCGAGCCCGGAGCAGAAGCTCGGGCCCTCGCCCCGCAGCACGACGGCGCGCACCCCCGGCTCGCCTCGCAGCCGCGCGGCGGCGTCCGCGATCGCCAGGAACATGGCGCCGTCGAGCGCGTTGTGCTTGCCGGCGCGCAGCAGCGTGACGGTTGCGACGTGGTCCTCGATCTCGATGCCGACGCGGTCCTCGCTCATGGCGGGAGCATATGTCCCGCCCGATACGACCGGCGCGGCGCGTAGCGTCCGCGCGTCACTCCTGTCCAAGCTGAAAGGAAGGTGGCGCATGAGGAAGTCCGACCTGGTCGCCGACATCGCGCGGCGCACCGGTCTCTCGCAGGCCGAGAGCGGCCGGGCGCTGGACGCGACGCTCGCAGCGATCGAGGAGTCGCTCGCCTCGGGCGGCGAGATCACGATCACGGGGTTCGGCAAGTTCAAGACGACCCAGCGCGCGGCGCGCACGGGCGTCAACCCCGCCAGCGGCGCCCCGGTGCACATCCCGGCGACGACGGTGCCGCGCTTCGTCGCGGGCTCGCGGCTCAAGCAGGCCGTCAGGTAGCGCAGCGACGGGCGGCACGGACGCCGCCCCGCCGCCCGTCCGGGCGGCCACATCCGGGAGCCCTCGACTCAAGCCCAGGGCCGGCGGGGTCGATGCCCAGAGGACCATGTCCCGTCGTACGCGCCTGGCGCTCCTGGGGCTGCTCGCCATCGGCGTCGCAGCCCATGCCGCGCATGCCCTGCTGGGACCGCACGGGACGTCGATCGAGCCGATCTTCGCGAACTGGCTCTACCTCGCGCTCGAGCTCGGCGCGGCGGCGCTGATCTTTGCGCGCGCGGTCGTCGAGCCGCGCGAGCGCTGGGCCTGGGCCGCGCTCGGCTCGGGGCTGCTGCTGTGGGCGGCGGGCGACCTCGTCTGGGCGCTGTGGCTGGACGCGCTCAGCGATCCACCGTTCCCGAGCATCGCCGACGGGCTGTACTTCGCGAGCTACGTCGGCCTCTACGTGGGGATCGTGCTGCTCCTGCGCGACCGCGTGCGCCCGTGGAGCGGGCAGCGCTGGATCGACGGGCTGATCGGCGGCCTGACGACCGCCGCGATCGCCTGCGCGCTGGTCTTCCCGGCGGTGCTCCACGCGACCGAGGGGAGCGCCGCGGCCGTCGCGGTGACGCTCGCCTACCCGCTGCTGGACCTCCTGCTGCTGTGCTTCATCGTCGTCGCGATGGCGCTGAACCGCTGGCGGCGCGAACGCACCTGGATGCTCCTCGGCGCGGGGCTCGTGTGCATGGTCGTCGCCGACTGCATCAGCACCTACCAGGAGGCGACCGGGAGCTACCAGGCGGGGACGATCCTCGACTCGCTCTGGCCCCTGGCGATGCTGCTGATCGCGGCCGCCGCCTGGCAGCCGGCGCGCCCCTCGCACGACGTGGCCACGAGCCACCGCGCCGCCTACCTGCCCGGCCTGTTCGCGATCGCTGCGCTGGCCCTCCTGATCTACGCCGGCCTTGCCACCGTCGACCCGCTCGCCGTCGGGCTCGCCGGCAGCGCCCTGGCGCTCGTCGTCGTGCGCGCGGCGCTGCTGCTGCGCGAGAACCGCCGGCTGCTGCTGGCCGCCACGCGCGAGTCGCTCACCGACGGCCTCACCGGGCTGGCGAACCGGCGCGCGCTCGTGCGCACGCTCGACGCGTACTTCGCCGACGAGGAGCCGGAGCGGCCGTGGACCCTGGCTCTCTTCGACCTCAACGGCTTCAAGACCTACAACGACACCTTCGGGCACGCGGCCGGCGACGACCTGCTGCGCCGCCTGGCAGCGCAGCTTCAGGAAGCCGTCCACGGGCGCGCGCGGGCGTTCCGGCTGGGTGGGGACGAGTTCTGCCTGCTGGTCGAGCGGGACGCCGGGCCCGGTGACCCGGTGCTCGTCGACGCCGTCGGCGCGCTCAGCGCGACCGGCGACCGGCTTTCGGTGACCACCTCGATCGGATCGGTCGTGATGCCGCGCGAGGCGGCGAGCCCGGGCGAGGCGCTGCTGCTGGCCGACCAGCGCATGTACGCCGACAAGGGAGCGCGCGAGGGCGCGACCCGCGGCGCGGCGCGCGAGGTGCTGCTGCAGCTGCTCAGCGAGCGCGAGCCGGGCCTGCTGCGCCACATGAGCGACGTGGCCGTGCTGACACGCAACGTTGGGCTTCGCATGGGGCTCGCCGCCGAGGATCTCGACGTGGCCGTGCGCGCGGCGGAGCTGCACGACATCGGCAAGGTCGCGATCCCCGACTCGATCCTCCACAAAGCCACCCCGCTCGACGCCAACGAGCGGCGCTTCATGCGCAAGCACACGCTCATCGGGCAGCGCATCATCGCCGCGGCGAGCGCCCTGCGGCCGGTCGGCGCGGTCGTCCGCTCCTCACACGAGCGCTGGGACGGCGGCGGCTACCCCGACGGCCTGGCGGGCGAGGACATCTCGCTCGCGGCGCGGATCGTCTGCGCCTGCGACGCGTTCGACGCCATGACCACCGCGCGCGCATACCGCCGCGCGCTCAGCGACGGCGAGGCGCTGGCCGAGCTCGAGCGCCACGCCGGGACGCAGTTCGACCCGCAGGTCGTGGCGGTGTTGGCGGATGTCGTGCGCGCGCGGCGCGACGACACGCCCACGGCGCGGACGGGCGAGCCCGCGGGCCCGCCCGTCGCATCACCCTGAGTGCCGGCCTTCGAGCAACGGCAAGGGGCGTTGCGACCGTCAGGGCAGGAGAACGACCCTCCTCGGCATGTGTGCTCCTTACTCCTCCTCGAGGTTGGACGGGGGCGTATCCATACCACTCCGGCCGCGGAGGCTGTGCAGTTTCTCCCTGCGGCGTCGGCTGTCCGTCCGGGCGGGAGGCGGAACCCGCCGGCCCGTGCCGATAGGTCCGCTGATGCGCACCCCACGTCGCCCTCCCCGCGGGCGCGTAGCCGCGATCGCGACCACGCTCCTGATCGCCATGTCCCTGTGGACCGCCTCCGCAGCGCTCGCGGCCGGCCCGATCGACCAGGCGCAGGACGCGGCGCCCACCGGCAGCCTCGGCCTCTTCGACACTCCCGCGGTCGGCCGAACCGTCGCTCAGACCTTCACCGCCGGTGTCGGCGGCACGCTCGACCAGGTCGATCTGCAGCTCGGCCGGGTCGGCGACCCGGGACCGCTGACCGTGCAGGTGCGTGCGGTCTCGGGCGGCGCGGTGCAACCGACGGTGCTCGCCAGCGCGACCGTGCCGTCGTCGTCGATCTCTGCCGACACCGATGCCTGTCCGCTGGGCTGCTGGGTGAGCGTGCCGCTGCCGGGCACGGCGAGCGCCGCGGGCACGGCCTACGCGATCGTTGCGAGCGTCGGCCCGACGTCGGGCGCTGACGAGGTCGTCTGGGGCTTCGGCGGCGACTACGCGGGCGGCGACGGCCAGATCAGCGCCGACGGCGGCGCGAGCTTCGACGCAGCCGGCGTGGACGTCGGGTTCCGCACGCACGTGACACCCGCAGCCACCCCGCCCCCGCCGCCGCCGCCTCCACCGCCGCCGCCTCCGCCGTCAGGCGCGGGCGGCGACTGCGGCCACCAGCAGTGGCGGCATTGGTGGCGCCCGTCAGGCTGCCGCGTGCACCACTGGCACTGGCGCGATCACGCCTGGCACGACGACGACTGACACCGTGAGCGGATGGGCGATGTGAAGCCCTGATTCGCGTCACGAACGTTCTTGAGCCAATGTTGCGCTCAGATGTCTTCTTCGCGCACGACCGAAACGTTTTTGTCGCTGGCGTGTTCTGAGCAGCAACAACGTGCCTCACGGCGTCACGGGGTCCTCCTTCTCCGGGCGCCACCCGCGCCGAGTCATTCTCCCCCTGACCAGGCGCACAGCAGTCCGAAGGCCCCGCGCTCTGGACCGGCTCGGGGCCTTCGGCGTGCCTGGGCCGGGTTCGCGCTCCGTCGCGGTTGCAGCCGCGGCGCGATCGGGTACAACAGGCACCATGGCGACCACGACTTCGCACGCCCCGACCTCGACCGCGCCGCGGCGGCGCGCATCCGCAGGCGGCGTCGCCGGCGTGTTCGCACCGCTGATCGCGCGCCTGGATGCGCGCAGCCCGCAGCCGCGCGGCTTCGCGCTGCGCTTCTGGGACGGCAGCGAGCTGCCCGCAGCCCCGGGCGCGCCTGATCCGCCGGCGCTGATCTTCCGCAGCCCCGACGCGCTCGTGGCCATCATCCGCGCGCCCGGCGAGCTGGGCTTCAGCCGCGCGTGGGTGTCGGGCACGCTCGACGTCGACGGCGACCTCGAACGCGCGTTCACGCTCACCGAGGGGCTGCGCCACGTGCGTCCGCAGGCCGGCGACGCGCTGCAGGCGCTGCGCGTCGTGCGCCGGCTGGGCCTGCTGCGCCGCCCGGT
>DATKLF010000060.1:0-23514 GCA_035542555.1 Solirubrobacteraceae bacterium
GCCCGCGAACCCGATCGAGGCGGAAGACGTGCCCGCTGGGAGGCCTCGCAGGGGTCCTCATACGTCGATCCTAGAGCAGATCTCGGGACATATTGGGGACATATTCGCCTTTCGCGCACGACCCCAGAAACGCGAAAACCCCGCATGCGCGGGGCTTTCTCAGCGCGCCCGAGAGGATTCGAACCTCTGACCTTCGGTTCCGTAGACCGACGCTCTATCCAGCTGAGCTACGGGCGCAGCGACGAGTCAGTGTAGCCGGGGCTTTGCGGAGCCGCGCGGCGGCTCACGTGATGCCGACGAGGCCGGCGCAGACCCAGTTGCTCGCGCCGGCGCCGCCGTTCCAGAGCTTGGCGGCCAGGCGATCCTGCTCGGCCTTCGGGGCCTGGTAGGCCTGCGGCGTGCTGCCGCCGAGCGCGCGCCAAGTGGACGGAAGGAACTGGTAGTAGCCCGACGCGCCGGCGCCGTTGGGCGGCAGGTTCTGCCCGCCGGACTCGCACTGGACGATCGCCCACGGGATCGCCCACGGGCCGCCGGGGCCGGCCTGCGAGGCGGCCTGCCGGCGCTGCGCCTCGAGCCGCGTCAGCTCGCGCTCGGCGCGCCGGCGGCTCGCCACGGTGTTCTGCAGCGCGGCCAGGCGGGCGGCGCGCGCCTGCGCGAGCGCGGCCTGGCGGGCACGCAGGGCGATACCGACCTGGGCGAGCGCGTCGCGCTCGCGCTGCACAGCCTGCGTGGCCGCCTCCTGGCGCGGGAGGAGCGCGGCGAGCGCCGACTCCTGACGGCGCGTCGCATTTCGCGCATCGCGGACGGTGCCCACGATCTCGGTGTTTCGCTGCTGGACGCTGCGCAGGAACTCGGCGCGGTCGATGAGGTCGGCGAAGCTGTGCGCGCCGAGTACGACGCTGATCAGATCGGGCCGACCGGCCTGGTAGGCACCGAGCAGGACGGACGCGAGCACGGCGCGGTCGCGACCCAGGCGCGCGCGCAGCCGCACCAGATGTTGGCGCGCGGCGGCCAGTTCGCTCTGGGTTCGCGCGAGCCGCGCCTGCCAGGCCGACACCTGCGCCTGCGACTCGGCCAGGCGCTGCTCCAGCACCGCCACGTCGCGCGCCGCGAGGCGCTCGAGCTGGCCGAGGCGCGCGGCCGCGGAGGAGAGTGAGCGCTCCTGGGCGCGCTGGCGCGTCACCTGCTGCTGCAGCGCGCCGACGCCGTCGGCGCCTGACGAGGGCAGGGGCGACAGGCCCCACAGGACGAGCGGGACGGTCAGCGCGGCGACGAGCGTCGCGAGCATGCGTGAACGGCGGCGGAGGGCCATGATCTGCCGCGAGGACCCCCCTTGCGGCAGGCCTCCACCGTAGAGCCCCAGCTCAAAACACGCTGCACGGGATCGTGCGTCCCGGTAGCGTCGCCGCGATGCCGGTCACCTGGAGCGACGCCGACGACGCCGTCATCGCGGGCGATCTGACCGCCGCCTTGGCCTATCGCACGCCGGCCGGGGGAGCGGTTCCCGCGGTCGTGGCGCCGGTCGGGCTGCGCGATCGCGAGCGCGGAACGGTCACCTTCACGACCTCGCTCGGCTTCGGCCGCAAGCTGGAACGTATCCGGGCCGATCCGCGCGTCGCGCTCGCCTACCACGCGCGCGAGCACGGGTTCGCCGCCGACCCGCGCTACGTCCTCGTGCAGGGCACCGCGTCCTTCGACACCACGCCCCACCAGCAGGTCCTCGAGGAGGTCGTCTCTCCGGCCGCCGAGCGCTTCATGGGTCCGCCGCAGCGCGGTGCGTTCTGGGACCGCTGGCTCAGCGCCTACTACGCCGACCGCGTGCTCGTCACCGTCGCCGTCGAGCGCGTGACGAGCTGGCCTGACGCGCGCTGCGCCGACCCGGCGCCGGGCGTCGCCGGAGCGCCGGCGCCTGCCGGCCCCCCGCCGGCGCAGGACCCGCCCGCCAAGGGCACCGCGCCGCGGATCGACGCCGCGCGCGCGGCTCGCCGCCTGCGCGCGCTGCCGCACGTGCTGCTCGCCTATACGGGTGCCGACGGGCTCCCGGTCGTGCTGCCGGTGCAGATCGGGTCCGCCGAGGCTTCGGGCATCGAACTGCTCACGGCCGCGCCGCTGCCACCGGGCGGCCGGCGCGCCGGGCTGCTCGGTCACCGCTACAACGCGCAGCTCATCGGGCTGGAGTCACGCCAGCACACCGGGTGGCTGGAGGTGGGCGGCGACGGCGACGCGCGCTATGCCCCGCACACCGAGTCCGGCTTCCGCGCGCCGGCCAACAAGACGCTGCTGTTGCTCGCCAACGGGTTCCTCGCGCGCCAGGGGCTCCGCCGCGCCCGCCGCGCCGGCACCGCCGCCTGAAGGCGGGGATGCGCGACGCGCGGGGGGTGAGCCCGCGGCGTGGGCGACCTATGCACCGCATGCGTGTATCTGTCGCCCACAGTGGTCCCGATCATGCCGCCGCGCGCGTGGCGGCAGCCCAATACGGCCTGGTCACTCGGGCGCAGCTGCTCGATCTCGGGCTCAAGCGGGGCGCCGTCGCGCGGCGGCTTCAGGCTGGGCGCCTGCATCGTGTGCACGAGGGCGTCTACGCCGTCGGCCACCAGGCGCCGCGCCGAGAGGCGCGCTGGCTGGCCGCCGTGCTCGCCTGCGGCGAGGGCGCCGCGCTCAGCCACCGCAGCGCGGCGACGCTCTGGGCGATCCGGGAGGGCGAAGGCCCGCGTCCAGACGTCAGCATCCCGGCGCGGAGCGGACGCCGGCAGCCGGCGATCGCGGTGCACCGCGTGGGGCTCGAGCCGCGGGACGTCACCCGACACCGCGCGATCCCGGTCACGTCCGTGGCACGCACGCTGGTCGACCTGGCTCACGAGGTCGAGCATGCGCAGCTCGTCCGCGCACTGCGCGAGGCGCAGTTCCGCAAGCTGTTCGACCTGGCGGCGACGCGGGAGGCGCTCGCACGTCGCCCCAGCCGATCGCTGCGGTTGCTGCTCGACGACCTGGTCGTCACACAGACCCGCATCGAGGACCGGCTGCTGGAGATCTGCGATCGGCGGGGGATCCCGCGGCCGGCGACGCAACGTCCCATCGCGGGCCGGCGCGTGGACTTCGTGTGGGAGGAGGCGCGCCTCGTCGTCGAGACCGACGGCTGGGAGGCGCACGGCACTCGCGACGCATTTCAGGTCGATCGGGCCGCCACGAACGCGCTACAACTCGCCGGCTACACGGTCCTGCGCTTCACGCATGCCGACCTCGTGCGCCGGCCGGCGCGGGTCGCGCGGGAGATCCGCGCCGCACTCGTGCGCGCAGGCGCGCCGTGACGGGCGCGTGCGCACGCACGATGGGCGTCAGATGCACCGCAGGCGTGCATACGGCGCCCGCGCCCGCGGCGAATCAGTGCAGCTGCGAGAACAGGAAGACGAGACTCACGGCGATCGTCACGGCCATCGCAACGAGCGACCAGTCGACGTCGGGGTGGTGCTTCGTGTCGGGCTTCATGACGGGACCTCCACAGACCCGCGGGGTGATCTCCGACAACCATACACCATGTCTGGACATGTTGTCTAGATCATGTGTCCGGACATCGGCTACGCTCGCCGCCATGGAGCGAGGCCCGTCTGTGTCAGGGCGCCGGGCGCGGCGCGGCCCGGCGCCGCCGGGGGACATCGAGCAGGCCGTCTGCGAGGCGGCCGAGCGGCTGCTGGCGAGCGAGCGCCTCGCCGACCTCAGCGTCGCCCAGATCCTGCGCGAGGCGCACGTCTCGCGCGCGAGCTTCTACTTCTACTTCGCCTCCAAGAGCGCGGTGCTCGCGCGGCTCGCCGAGCGCGTCATCGGCGAGGTCTACGCCGCGACCCAGACGTGGCTGCATCGCGCCGAGGGCGAGGCACCGCGCGCGGCGCTCGAGGGCGCGATGCGCTCGGCGCTCGCGCTCTGGCGCCGGCACGACGCCGTGCTGCGCGCGATCGTCGAGACGTGGCACACCTCGCCGGAGATCGGCGACGTGTGGGAGCGCCTCATCGGGCGCTTCACGCAGGCCGCCGCCGAGCAGATCGAGCGCGAGCGCGCCGCCGCTGTCGCCCCGGCCGAGGGGCCGGCCGCCCACACGCTCGCCGCGGCGCTCGTGTGGATGACCGAGCGCAGCCTCTACGTCGCGATCAGCTCGGGCGAGCCCGACTTCGCCGACGACGACGCGCTCGTCGGGACGCTCACCGACGTCTGGTGGCGCGCGATCTACGCGCCGCCGCCGGCCAGCGGATAGCCGGCACGCCGGCACTGACGCACGACCTCGCGGGCGACGGCGTCCGTCTTGCGCGCCGAGTCGCGACACCAGGCCGCCGCCTCGCTGCCGCACGCGCGATACGTCGCGCCGCCGGTCGTGCTCGCCGCCACGACCTCGACACAGCCGGCCGCCGGCGCGGGCGCCTGCCGCTGCAATGCGAGGACCACGACGACCAGCGCCGCGAGCAGCGCGGCGATCGCGACCGCCAGCAGCACGCGGCCCTCGCGCAGCGACGTCGACGGCAGCGCCGAGTGCTGCCGCGCCCAGTGACCCTCGAGCGGCATGCGCGCATTGTGCGCCACCGCAGCCGCCCGGTCGTTGGCCCTGGTGTCGAATCCGCGACGCCGCGGCTTGTACACGCGTCGGTATCGCGATCGGCAATCGGCGGTGATCCTGCCGGGGTCCTGGTTTCACGGGGCGCCGTTCGCCGCCCGCTCGCGCGGCACCGGAGCCGGCGTCCCACCCGATCGAGAGGTTCGATACCGATGCCCACCTGGTTGGCCTACCCCACGTGGCTGAACCCCGGCGACACGTCCTGGCAGCTCACCGCCGCGACGCTCGTCGGGCTGATGAGCGTGCCCGGACTCGTCGTGCTCTACGGCGGCGTCATGCAGAAGCGCTGGTCGGTGAACTCGATGATGATGTCCTTCATCGCGTTCGCGCTGGTGCTCGTCGTCTGGGTCCTGTTCGGTTTCAAGATGGCGTTCGGCGAGCCGATGCACATCTTCGGAGCCCACTCGGGGATCTTCGCCAACATGTGGGGCAAGCCCGGCCCGGTGCTGAGCGGCCTGCAGGAGGAGAAGCAGGCGGTGATCCCGCTGGTCACCACCGGGCCGCCGTTTCACTTCTCGCAGTCCACGCTCGTGTACTTCCAGTTCGTCTTCGCGGCGATCACGCCGATCCTGATGCTCGGGTCGGTCCTCGGACGCATCAACTTCAAGGCCTGGATCCCGTTCGTCCTGCTGTGGTCGAGCCTGATCTACACGGTCAACGCGTTCATGATCTGGGGCGGCGGCTGGTGGGCGCAGCACGGCGCGGTCGACTTCTCCGGCGGCTACGTCATCCACCTGGCGGCGGGCGTCTCGGGCTTCGTCGCGGCCGCGGTGATCGGGCCGCGCCTGCAACGTGACCGCGAGGTCGACGCGCCGAACAACCTGCTGATGGTCGCGGTCGGCGCCGGCCTGCTGTGGATGGGCTGGAACGGCTTCAACGGCGGCGACCCGTACTACGCGGGCGCCGACGCCTCGGCCGCGGTGCTGAACACGAACCTCGCCTGCGCGGTCGCGTTCCTCGGCTGGGTCGCGCTCGACTACATCACGCGCCGCAAGCCGACCCTGATCGGCAGCGTCAACGGGATGATCACCGGCCTTGTGGCGATCACGCCGGGCGCCGGCTACGTCAACGGCTGGGGCGCGATGGCGATCGGGCTGATCGGCGTGGTGATCGTCTACCTCGCGCTGAACTACCTGAGCCGCCTGCGGCCGTTCCGCAACGTCGACGACACGCTCGGCGTCGTCTACACGCACGGCTTCGCCGGGCTCGCCGGGGGTCTGCTCGTCGGGATCTTCGCCGACCCCGCGCTGATCGTCTATCCGGGCGTCGGCAAGACCGCGAGCATCGCGATCTCCGGCCTCATCCATGGCAACGGCACGCTGCTGAAGTGGCAGTTCATCGCCGCCGTCTGGGTGATCGTGTTCTCGGCGATCGGGACGTGGATCCTCCTGAAGCTGATCGGTCTGGTCGTGTCGCTGCGGCTGCCCGACGAGGCGCTCGAGGAAGGCGACCTCGCTGTCCACGGCCACGAGGTCTACCCCTCGGACGTGCCGTCGCTCGCATACCCGGCGGGCACGGCCCCGGCACCGGCCGGCGCCTGACCGTCGCCAGCCCGCGGATCCGCGGTCGCTCCCCCGAGCGGGTGGGCGGCCGCGGCCGCGGGCGACGCCTATCGTGACGAGAAGAGGGAGCCATGCCCGTCAAGACCATCGTCTCCTACGACGACACCGCCAACGACCACGACGCGCTCGCGCTCGGGGGCCTGCTCGCCCGCGCCGGCGCGCAGCTCACGCTCGCGTATGTCCGCCACACCTCGGCGGGCGCCGACGACCGTGAGGCCCAGGAACTGCTGGACCGCGGCGCCTCGCAGCTCGGGCTCGGCGAGGGCTCGACGCGCAGCGTCGTGCACGCTTCGACCGGCCAGGGGCTGATCGAGCTTGCCGTCGCCGAGGGCGCCGACCTCGTCGTCTTCGGCTCGGACTACCGCACCGCACCGGGCTCGGTGCAGCCCGGCACATCGGCGCAGCGACTGCTCGACGGCGGCCCGGTCGCCGTGGCGATCGCTCCCGCGGGACTGCGCGACCATCCGGACTTCGCCGTCACGCGCATCGGCGTCCTTGGCGAGGACGGGGCTGCCGAGGCCACCGCGGCGAACCTCGCGGGGGCGCTCGGCGCCGAGACCGTTGCCGGGCAGGGCAAGGTCGACCTGCTCGTGATCGGCTCGCGGCCCGAGGTGCGCAGCGGACACGTGCTGCTCACGGCGCTCGCCGCCTACGAGATCGACAAGGCGACCTTCCCCGTGCTCGTCGTCGCACGCGACAAGCCACTGGCGTTCGCGGCCGGCTGACCGCGTCAGGGACGCAGCCGCGCCGCAAGCTCGTCGCCGTCGAGGCCGACGACCTCGAGACCGTCGAGCGGCGCGGCCGCCGGCTCGCCCGCGAGCCGAACGAGCACGGCGCGGCCGCCGAGCGCGCCGAGCGCGAGGCCCGCGTCGAAGAGCCATCCTGGCGACGGCCCGCCCGGCTCGTCGAGCACGAGCAGCGCGGCCCCGGCCGCCGCCACCCCCGGTCCAAGGGAGCCGGGGCTTGCGGCCGCGAGCAGCTGCGCGCGCAGCACCGCCCAGTCGACCGCCTGCAGGCCGAGCCGCGCGAGCGCCTGCACGGCTGCGCGGCGGCCGTCGGCCGTTGCGGCGAGGATGGCGACCGCGGTCGCGGTCGTGCCCGGTCCCGTCGGTGCCACGGGGGTCGCAGCGGCATCCTCGGCCCCCGCGCGCAGCCGCGCGAGGAGCTCCTCGGTCACCTCCCGGGAGACCGGAAGCGCATTGTTCCACCCCTGCCCGTAGGCGAGGTCGGGGGGTTCGAGGTGCGGGCCCTCGAGGATGATGATCGTGCTCTTGCGCAGCTCGTAGGGGCGATCGCCGAGCACGACGTCGCCATCCCGCCACCAGGGGGCGAGCAGCCGCGCCAGCTCGACCTCGTCGAGGTTGAAGGCCTTGGCGCGGTGGAGCCCCTGATGGATCTCGACGTGGAACGGCACGAGCGCCGCGGACGCTAACGCGTCAACGGCGCAGGCGGATCTTCAGCGTCGTCGCCACGCCGGGGTCGAACTCGCTGAGGCCGGTCGCGAACGAGACGCGCAGGCTCACCGTCCCGGGCTTGGCGCCGCGCGGCAACGCGATCCGCAGGCCCGACGAGCCCGGAAGCATCTGCCCGGTTCCCGAGGCCAGCACCGTCGTGCCGCGCGCCAGGCTCAGGCCGACGCCGCCGGAGTCCTTGGCCTTCAGCGTGATCGAGAGCTTCGACGTGCCGTGCGCGGCGAGCTTCACGGTCAGCGGCGCGAGCACGACGAGCGTCCCGGCCGAGCGCTGCTGCGTTCCGCCGCCGCCCGCGGCGCGCGAGACCTGCGACGGGGTCAGCGGCGCCAGCGGCACGATGTCCTTGCACGGGGCCCAGTAGGCCTGGATCGCGACGGTCAGCTGTGCGGTGACCGCCGCGGTCGTGGCCGGCGTGTCGAACGCCTTGGTGCTCGTGCGCTTCATCGCGTCGAGCTTCAGCGCGAGCTGATCGAGCCACTTGCGCGCGGCGGGGACGGCCGTCCCGATCTCGACCTGCCCGTACGTCGCCGCGGCCGAGCCGCACAGGCTCGCGTTCGCCTGGATGACCGGCTGGGTCAGGGCGGGTGAACGGGCTCACGTTCGAGCGATAGACGTCGCGGAAGTCGGCGAGGGCCTTGATGAAGGAGGTGTAGGACTCCGGGGTGCCGCCGCAGTGGGAGCTGAAGCGCAGCGCCTGGGCGGCGTGCGCCGTCGCGCCCGCGGCGCAGCGGCGCGTGGTCGCGCTGGTCGGCGCCGCGCTGCCGGCGAGCTGGGGCCGCGCGCAACGCCCGATGGGTGCGAGGAACGCTCATGCGCCCAGTGTCGGAGGCGGCGGTCGTCGGCACGACCGTGGCAACTGCTGAAGGCGGACCGGGACTCCCCGCGGTGCGGCGTCCGGGGCGCGTGGGGAGCGGAGAGGGCGGGATTCGAACCCGCGAACGAGGTTGTCCCCCGTTACTCGCTTAGCAGGCGAGTGCCTTCAGCCACTCGGCCACCTCTCCGGGAGGAAGGCTGGAGTGTAGCCCCGGATAGGCTGGTGCCGACATGACCCGCACGCTGCAGTCCACCCCCGCCGCCGACGGCTTCCAGATGCCCGGCGAGTTCGAGCCCCACGACGGCGTCTGGATGGTCTGGCCTGAGCGGCCGGACAACTGGCGGCTGGGGGCCAAGCCGGCGCAGGAGGCCTACGCTGCGGTCGCCGAGGCGATCGCCGCCAGCGAACCCGTCACGATGGCCGTCTCCCACCGCCAGTTCGAGCACGCCCGCAACGTTCTGGCGCCGGGCGTGCGCGTCGTGGAGATGACGACCGACGACGCGTGGGTCAGGGATACCGGGCCGACGTTCGTGACTGACGGCAAGGGCGCAAGGCGCGGCGTGGACTGGCGCTTCAACGCGTGGGGCGGGCTCGAGGGCGGCCTGTACGCCGAGTGGCACGACGACGACCTCGTCGCCCAGAAGGTCCTGGAGATCGAGGGCGCCGACCGCTACCGCGCGCCGCTCGTGCTCGAGGGCGGCTCGATCCACGTCGACGGCGAGGGCACGCTGCTGACGACGGAGGAGTGCCTGCTCAACCACAACCGCAACCCAGAGCTCACGCGCGAGCAGATCGAGGGTCACCTGCGCGACCACCTCGGCGTGGAGAAGATCCTCTGGCTCGGCGCAGGCGTCTTCGAGGACGAGACCGACGGGCACGTCGACAACCTCGCGTGCTTCGTGCGTCCCGGGGTCGTCGCGCTGACGTGGACCGACGACGAGTCCGACCCCCAGCACGCGATCTCCGCCGACGCGCTGCGCCGCCTGGAGGCGGCGACCGACGCGCGCGGTCGCGCACTCGAGGTGCACAAGCTGCCATCGCCGGGTCCGCTCGTCATGACGGAGGAGGAGGCGGCGGGGGTGGACGTCGTGGAGGGCACCGAGCCGCGCCGCGGCGGGAATCGCCTCGCCGCCTCCTACGCGAACTTCCTCATCGCCAACACGCGCGCGGTCGTGCCGCTGCTCGACTCCCGCACCGATGACGAGGCGCTCGGGATCCTGCGCGGCCTGTTCCCCGACCGTGAGGTCGTGGGCGTACCCGGGCGCGAGATCCTGCTCGGCGGCGGCAACATCCACTGCATCACGCAGCAGGTCCCGCGCGCCTGAGTCGCTGTTGGGTGTCGCGGCCGCGACGGCGGCCGCGGCTGTAAGGATGGCGGGCGTCCCGGAGGGGTGGCAGAGCGGTCGAATGCACCGGTCTTGAAAACCGGCAGGCGCGCAAGCGTCTCGAGGGTTCGAATCCCTCCCCCTCCGTCCAAGACCGCGCGGGACTCGACGCTAGGGCTCGCGTCGGGAGATCGTGGCAACGCGGTCGATCGAGCGATCGAAGGACGCGATCTCCCCCACCCCCGTCGCTTCGGCTTGGGCAACGAGGTAGGCCTCCGCGAAGTCCAGTCGCTCGACCTCGTAGACCTCGAGCGCGCGCAATAGGAGGTCCGCGTCGATCGTCTGGACGCTCGGCAACGCGATCGCGGCGCGCATGAGCTCGGCTACCCGATCCCGCCGCACCTCGTAGAAGGACTCGAGCACGTAGACGCACTCGGCCAGAACGAGGTCGACGAGCAGAAGCGTCCCCGGCTCGGCGAGCAACGCGGTCGCGCGCGCCGCCATCTCGGGCGGGTCGCCCGTGAGATGGCGAATCACGACGTTCGTGTCGAGGAACGCGGTCAGCGTCGACTCTTCGCGCGCTCGATGCGAGTCCGGCGGATCACGTCGTCCCACGCCGTTCCGCGCTTGCCCGCCGGCACCGGTACGGACCCTGCCAAAGCGAGAAAGTCGGGCGTCTTAGCAACCACGGCCCGCTGGTGATGGACCCGAAAGACCACCTCATCGCCAGCGCTCAAATCCAGCGCCTCGCGAACGCGCTTGGGAATCGTGATCTGCCCCTTGGATGTGAGACGTGCTCTCTCGTCCATCGCTGCTCCTTACATGATGGCTCAGGTAAGGAGGATAGCGCGCGGCGCCCATGCCTCAAACGTGTCCCGAAATATGTCCCGAACTCGGCAGATATGACCTCGCCGAGCGCCACATGATCTTGTCGAATCTCCTGCAAACCGATGCTATCTGACGTCAGTTCAACGTCCCTGAAAACCGGAGTCCGTTCACGCGGACCGCGGGTTCGAATCCCGCCCCCTCCGCTGCTGCTGCTGCCGCGGCCGCGGCAGCCGCTGCCTGCTGGAGGGGCGCCCCGCAACACGTGGCGGCGCTATTCGCGCGCCAGCATGGCGATGGCTTCGCGCTCGAGGTCGACGTACGCCTCGCCGCTCACGTCGACGGCCACCCGCTTGATGGTGCCGCCCGTGAAGCGCCATGGCGCCGTGCCTGGGTAGTCGGCGGTGACGCCGGCGCCGCTGTCACGTCCGATGCAGAGGCCTTCGCCTGACAGCGTGAACTTGCCGGGCTGGGTCTTGATGTTCCCCTCCGCGACCTGCTCTTCGCCGTGCCACAAGGAGAGCAGCCCGGTCGCGACGCCGGGCGGGTCTTCGCCGCTCTTGTCGAACGATGCCGAGAGGACGATGTTCTCGCCCGTGGGAGCCTCGACGGTCGCGCTGATCAGTTGCTCGGTGTCGCCCAGGAAGTTGTAGACGTAGTGCAGGCGGTTGTCCTTGAGGTACAGCGCGTGGCCGCCAAACGGGGAGCCGTGCGCGAACAGCACCCCCTCCGCGCCCGGCGCCGGGATGTCGACGAGGGCGCCGATCACGAACGAGCGGTTGCGAACGTTGACCGCTTGCGCTTCGGGGACGTCGGCTGAGTCCGGGAAGTAGACGTAACGCTCCCTGGGCGCGGTCAGTGCCGGGCGCGGAGTGAGCAGGATCTCCAACGCCGAGCGGTCGTCGAGTGGGAACGCGCCGTTGGCGCCTGCCTCGGCGAACCAGAGGTTCACCATCTCACGGAGCGTGTCGGGGTGCTGTGCAGCGAGGTTGTGTGTCTCAGCGCGGTCGCGGTCGGTGTTGTAGAGCTCCCAGTCGTCCTCGCTGAAGCGACTCCAGCCGCTGATCGCCGGGTGGGTCGTGACCGCCTTCCAGCCTTGGTGCCAGATGCCGCGCGAGCCCAGCATCGAATAGAACTGCGCCTTGCGGGCTGTCGGCGCGGCTCCGTCGTCGAGGCTGTAGCGCATGCTGACCCCGTCGAAGTGGCTCTGGACGTGGCCCTTGATCGTCTCTGGAGCCTCGACGCCGAGGACGTCAAGGATCGTCGGGACGATGTCGACGGCATGGTGGTACTGGTCGCGGATCTCACCTCTCGCCGTCATGCCTGCGGGCCACGAGATGATGCAAGGGTCGGCGGTGCCGCCGTTGAACTCGTAGCGCTTCCACATCTTGAAAGGCGTGTTGAACGCCATCGCCCAGCCGTTGGGGTAGTGGTTGTAGGTCTTCGGCCCACCGAGGTCGTCCAGGAGCGGCAGGTTGTCCTCGATGCGGTCCGGCACGCCGTTGAAGAACTTGTTCTCGTTGACCGACCCGTTGGGACCGCCCTCGCCGGAGGCGCCGTTGTCGGAAACCAGGATCACGAGCGTGTTCTCACCCCAGTCGTTCTCGTCGAGGAACTTCAGCACCCGGCCGACCTGGTGGTCGGCATGCGACAGGAAGCCGGCGTAGACCTCGGCCATGCGCGCGAACAGCTTCCGCTCGTCGGCTGTCAGCGAGTCCCACGGACGCGTCTCGTCCATCGCGGGGAACGGCTTGTCGTCAGGGCCCGTGCGCGTCGCGCTGGTCCCGAGGGGGTTGATCGCCGGCAGCTCTGTATCCGCCGGCACGATCCCGAGCTGCTTCTGTCGCGCAAGGACCTCGTCGCGGATCGCCTCGTACCCCATGTCGAAGCGTCCCTTGTACCGATCGATCCACTCCCTGGGCGCGTGATGGGGCGCGTGGCACGCGCCGGGTGCGAAGTACAAGAAGAACGGCTTCTCCGGCGCGATGGCCTTGGCGTCGCGAATGAACTCGATGGCCTTATCGGCGAGGTCCTCGCTGAGGTGGTAGCCCTCATCCGGCGTGCGCGGCGGCTCGACAAGATGGTTGTCGTAGACCAGGTCGGGATGCCACTGGCTCGTCTCTGCTCCCAGGAACCCATACCAGCGCTCGAACCCGCGTCCGCTGGGCCAGTTGCGTCGCGTCGAGGCCAGATTCATCTCGGCTTCGGGGCACAGATGCCACTTGCCCGTCATATACGTGTTCCAGCCCGCCTCGCCGAGGATCTCCGACACCATCCCGTTCTCAGGCGGGATCGTTCCGCTCGCGTTCGGGAACCCCACTGCGGCCTCGGTGATGCAGGCCATGCTGTTGCGCGTGTGGTTGCGCCCCGTCAGCAGGCACGACCGAGTCGGAGAGCACAGCGCCGTCGTGTGGAACTGCGTGTAACGCACGCCGGTTTCGGCGAGCCGGTCGATGTTCGGCGTGTCGACTGGGCCGCCGTAGCACCCACATGCCGAGAACCCAACGTCATCGAGCACAACGAACACGACGCTCGGCGCCCCATCCGGTGCCCTCGGCGGCTCGAACGGAGCCCAGTCCGGCTCGGAGTCGCGGATGTCGACGTTGACAACACCGCGGAACCTCTTCCCCATCGTGGTCCTCCAGATTCGGCCGAGCCGGACGCGGGACGACAATACCTCGCCGCCTCCCGCCGGTCACGAATCACGCCCCCTCCCCTGCTGACTGCGGGGAGGTGGGGCGAAACGGGGAGCTTCAGAGGACGCGAGCGGCGCCCGGAACGACACCCCGCAGGGTCAGTCTCACGGCAGGTCGGACCCCGCCCACCCGCCCGACAGCGGCTTCACTGTCCGGTCGCCGTGCGTGGCCGCCAGCACCCGGCGCCTCGTGGCGCTGCGCGCGGTGCCCAGCCCGGCCGCCGCGGCCATCGCGGTCGCGACCGCTGTGGCAGGCCCGCGCGGCGCGCCGTCGAGCAGGTCGCTCCACCAGATCGCCCACCCGCCGGCGAGGGCGCGCCCGACGCCCGGCACGTCGAGCGCCGCGCCCGCGCGGCCGATCGCGCCGGGGCGCGCGAGCGCGGCGGCGTGCAGCGCCGCCGCGGCGGACTGGAAGCGTGCGTAGCGCTCGACCAGCGTCCGCCGGTAGCTGACCGCGGCGCCCGCCGGGCCGGCGAGGATCGCCGCCGCAGCAGCCCGCCCGCTCGCCATGGCCTCGGCCATGCCCTCGCCCTGAAGCGGGTTGACGAGTCCCGCCGCGTCCCCGCAGAGCAGCACATTCCCGCTTGCGGGCAGCGTGCCGGTCATCCCGAGCTTGATCCACCCGCCGCGCCGGCTCCCCTCGTCGATCGGCGCGTCACCGAGGTACCCCGCCCGGCGCAGCGCGCGCGCGAACGCCGGCAACAGCCCTGCGACGGCGCGCGCGCGGGCGCGGCGCGCGCCGACGCCCATCCCGAGGCCCACGTTCGCCCGGCCATCCGGCCCCGGGAACAGCCAGCCGTAGCCGGGCAGGGTGCGCCCCGGCTGCGGGCTCCAGAAGACGATCAGCGGATGCTCGACGGCGGCGTCGACGTACGCGCGCACCGCCATGCCCCACAGGACCTCCGGCGCACGCACAAGGCCGGCCGACGCCGCGACCCGGCTCATCGCGCCGTCGGCGCCCACCACGAGGTCCGCGTCGATCGTGCGTCCCGTGGACAGGCGCACCGCGCGCCCGGACACCGCCGATACCCGGGCCAGGCAGGGCTCGGCCCCGGCGCCCAGCGCGGCCTCCCGCAGGCGCGCGTCGAGCATCTCGCGCGGGGCGGCGAGCACGTGCGCCGGGTAGTCGCGCCCCGCAGGCCAGGGCAGGCGCAGCGCGCGGCCGCGCGGCGTCACGACGACGAGGTCGCCGACGCGCAGCGCACCCGGCAGCGCGACGCCGAGCTCGTCCAGCAGCCGCACGCCGCGCGGGCCGATCAGGTCGCCGCAGGCTTTGTCGCGCGGGAAGGGGGACGGGTCGACGAGCAGCACGCGGGCGCCGGCGCGGGCGAGCTCGAGCGACGCGACCGCCCCGGAGGGCCCGGAGCCCGCCACCACGACGTCGTACCGGTCACCCACGGAGCGCCTGCCGATCGCATTCGAGAGGCTGGCGGCTCAGTCCGCCCCGAACTCGTCCGCGTAGTCCCAGGCCCGCAGCTGGCCGGGCTCGAGCCGGACGATCACGTCGGTCCCGCGCATCGCTTCGGTGTCCGCGGCGGCGGTCTCGTCGCCGACGTACCGAGCCGCGATGCGCCGCGCGGTCTCGGTCACGCCCTCCTCGACGAAGCTCACGGTGCCGCGAACCTCGACCCCGCGCAGCGGCTCCTCGGACTCGGCGACGACGATCGTCGCCCTGGGGTCTCGCCGCAGGTGACGGGTCTTGGCGTTGTCCGTCTGGACCCACACGTTGAACCCGCCGTCGCGCCACTCGTGCCAGACCGGGGAGAGCAGCACGCTCCCGTCGGCGCGGAGCGTGGCGAGCACCGCCACGAGCGGGTCCTCGAGGAAGCCGCCGAGATCCTCGATGCCGAGGCCGGTCCGCACCGCCCGACCGTAGCGCGCCCAGGGCGGTGCGCGCAACGGGCCCGCGGTTGACACCCGCCGGCGTGCGGCGCATCGTCCCGCGCGAAGCCTGCGACCAGGAAGGAGTCACGATGGACACCGCACCGGCAGCCCAGAGCTACCCCGCACGGCTCGACGTCGACTACCCGGACCGGCCGCTGAACCGGCTGACGACGTTCTTTCGCCTGTTCACCGTCATCCCGATCGGGATCGTGCTCGGCACCGTTTCGGGAGCCACGCAGACATACAGCGCGCAGGGCCACACCACGACCGTGGTGGTCAGCGCCGGCGGGCTGCTGTTCGCCGGGCCGCTGCTGATGATCCTCTTCCGCCAGAAGTACCCACGGTGGTGGTTCGACTGGAATCTCGAGCTCACGCGCTTCTCCTCGCGCGTGACGCTCTACCTCGCGCTGCTCGACGACCGCTACCCGTCGACCGACGAGCAGCAGGCGCTGCACCTGGACCTCGCCTACCCGGACGTCCCCCGCGAGCTGAACCGCTGGCTGCCGCTCGTGAAGTGGCTGCTCGCGATCCCGCACTACATCGTGCTCTTCTTCCTGGGGATCGGCGCGTTCTTCGCGGTCGTAGTCGCGTGGTTCGCGATCCTCTTCACCGGGCGCTACCCGCGCGGGCTGTTCGACTTCATTGTCGGCGTCGGGCGCTGGGGGCTGCGCGTCGCGGCGTACGCGTTCCTGCTGACCACCGATCGCTACCCGCCGTTCTCGCTGCGCGCCTGAGGCGCCGTGGCCTCGCCGGCGCGCGCGGACGCCGCGGCCGGGCAGGCGAGCGGGGCGAGCACGGCGGTCCCGTTCCACTGCAGCGAGCGCGTGCAGGTTCCGGCCGGCGTGCCGAAGAGGTCGTCGCACGAGGTCTTCGGCTGCTGCTGCAGGTCGGCGGTCGAAAGCGAGACGGTGCCGCTGCCGGTCGTGACGATCGCCGGCGGGAGCGTGACGGCCGGCTGCAGGTCGTAGGGCAGGTTGAGCGTGTCGGCGGCCAGGCCGGCGGCGTCGCCGGAGGCGTCATACGGGTCGGTGGTGCCCGGCGCCGCGCCCGTGCAGCCCGCGAAGGCCGACGACCCGTCGGCGCCCACGGCGGTGATCGAGTCCACCTGCAGCCGCACGGGGTTGTCGCTGAGCGGCACGATCTGCGGCTGCGGCGCGCTCGAGGGGATCTGCAGCGCGCCGCTGCAGGAGACCTGGAAGCCGGGCCACGAGTAGCGGAACGATCCCGGCCCGGAGGTCATGGTGCCGACGCCGACGGGATCGAGGCGGTCGGGGTGGTCGCGGTCGCGCTCGAGGTCGTAGCGGACCGACCAGCTGAGGTCGTCGTGGGCGGTCGACCCGTCGGCGGTGGAGTTCGAGGCGTCGAAGGTCCCCGAGCCGCTGAAGGTCAGCTGCAGCTCGCTGCCGGCGGCGGTGCCCCGCACCGCCCCGATCGCCGCGCCGGCCGCCTCGGTCGCGCCCTTGACCGCGGAGCTGATCGCGTTCTTGATGAAGTCGGTGGTCGCGTCACCCGAGCCGCTGGCGTTGGCGCTGTCGTTCGTGATCGTGCCGCTTGCCGAGGAGTCGCTGCGCGCGCTGCCGCCGCGGATCGCCTGCGTGTCGCTGAAGCTGAGGTCGACCTGGGTGCCGGTCGGCTGGCCCTGCGCGTCGAACTGCTCGGTGACCGTGCCGCTCACGTGCAGGTGCATGACGATGATCACCTCTTTGGACCAGGCGCGCATGTTGATGTCGGCCTCGACCGTTCCGGTGCTCTTGCCGTCCTTGCCCGGACAGCGGGGCATGAATGCCTTCTCGGAGATCGTCTGGCGTGAGCTGACGCCGTCTCCCTGCATCGCCATGTCGATGGTCTTGCCCGAGCCGACGTAGCCGTCGGCCGGGTACTCGTCGGTCTCGGTGCCGGTCATCGTCGTGCCGTTGTCGCCTTGGCGGTTGATCGGCTGCGTCGAGGTGCGACCCACACCGGTCTCGGCGGCCCGTGCGCCGCCGGCGCTGCTCGCGGCGGCGCTCGCGGGCAGCACGTCGAGCGCCGCCTGCAGCGCGCGGCCGAACGCCAGCACCTGCTTGCGCAGGCGGGCCTGGCGCCCGTGCGTCGAGAGCCGTGCGGCAGCCGCCGTCGCAGCGATCAGCGCCGGCTGCGGCGCCGAGACGCCGGAGAGCAGCGACTGCACGGCGAGCGGCGCGCACGAGCGCCGGCGCGGCGAGCGCCGGTGCGCGCGTACCGTCACTGCCAGCCCGGAGCAGTGGCCGGTCCGCGCCGTTGCGGCGCTCGTGCCGGCCGCCGGCGCTGCGACCAGCAGCACGGCGAACGCCAGCCCCGCGGTGGTCATCCGTGACGGTGCGCGCATGGCGGGAGTGTCGCGGCACGGCCGGCGCCGCGCAACCGCCCCCGGCGGCTACGCTCGCCGCGCGTGGCCACGATCGCCGACCACATCAAGACGCTCGACGGCACGCTCGCCTACCTGCTCGTGTTCGCGCTCGTCTTCGCCGAGGACGCGCTGTTCGTCGGCTTCGTGCTGCCGGGGGAGACGGCGGCGATCCTCGGCGGGGTGGTCGCCCATCAGGGGCGCGCGTCGCTGCCGGTGATGATCGCGGTGGTCGTCGTCGCGGCGGTCGCAGGCGACGCCGTCGGCTACGAGGTCGGCCGGCGCTTCGGCCCGCGGATGGTCGAGACGCGCGCGCTGCGCCGCCACTCCCACCGGCTCGCCGACGCGCGCGCGTTCCTCGATCGCCGCGGGGGCTGGGCGGTCTTCCTCGGTCGCTGGACCGCCTTCCTGCGCGCCGTGATGCCGGCGCTCGCGGGGCTGGCCGGCATGCGCTACCGGCGCTTCTTCGCGTTCAACGCGTCCGGCGGCCTCCTCTGGGGCGTCGCGGTCGTGCTGATCGGCTACCTCGCGAGCGGCGCCTACGAGCGGATCGCGGGCGCGATCGGACGCGGCGCCGCGGTGCTCGTCGTCCTGCTGGTCGTGGGCCTGCTCGTCGCGCGGGCCGTGCGCGAGCGCCGCCTCGAGCAGGCCGAAGAGGCCGCCGACCCGCTCGACCCGCTCGACGAGCTCGAGGAGCTCGAGGAGCCGCTGAAGGACTCCTGATCAGGCCGCGGGGCCGAGCACCGCCGGCGCGCCCGCGGCGGCGAGCGGCTCGGGCAGTGCGACGGAGCCGTCCTCGCGCTGGCCGTTCTCCAGCAGCGCGATGATCGTGCGCCCGACCGCGACGGCCGTGCCGTTGAGCGTCGCGAGCGTCTCCGGCCGTCCGCCGCCCGTGGGGCGCATGCGGATCTCCAGGCGCCGGGCCTGGTAGTCCGTCGTGTTCGAGGTGGAGGTGAGCTCGCGGTAGCGCCCCTGCCCGGGCAGCCAGGCCTCGCAGTCGAACTTGCGCGCCGCCGAGTTGCCCAGCTCGCCGAGCGCGATGTCCACGACGCGATAGGGGATCTGCAGCTCCGCGAGGATCTCCTCCTCGATCGCCAGCAGGCGCAGGTGCTCGTCGGCGGCCGCGGCCGGCTCGACGAAGCTGAACATCTCGACCTTGTCGAACTGGTGCACGCGGAAGATGCCGCGGGTGTCGCGCCCCGCGGCGCCGGCCTCGCGGCGGAAGCACGACGAGAAGCCCGCGTAGCGCAGCGGCAGCCGGTCCTGTTCGACGATCTCACCGGCATGCAGCGAGGCGAGCGCGACCTCGCTGGTGCCGACGAGGTAGAGGTCGTCCTCGGGCAGGCGGTAGATCTGGTCCTCGGTGTCGGGGAGGAACCCGGTGCCGTAGAGCGCGTGCTCGCGCACGAGCACCGGCGGGATGACCGGCTCGAATCCGTGGCGGCGGAGCTTCTCCATCGCCCAGCGCACGAGCGCGAGCTCGACGAGCACGAGATCGCCCTTGAGGTAGGCGAAGCGCGACCCGGACAGCTGCGCCGCGGCCTCCATGTCGATCATCGCGCCCGCCAGCTCCAGGTGGTCGCGACCGGTGCGCGTCGCGTCGCCGACCTCCTTGAGCACCGTGTCCTGCACGGGAGCCTGCGGGTCGGGCAGGTTCGGCAGCTGGCTCAGCGCGGTCTGGAGCTCGGCCTCGACGCCCGCCAGCTCCTCGCTGAGCGCCTTCGCGCGCGCGGCGACCTCGCGCATCTGCGCGATCGCGCCCTCGGCGTCGGCGCCCGTGCGCTTGGCCTCCGCGATCGCGCTGCCGGCCTCGTTCTGCTCGGCACGCAGGCCCTCCACCTGCGGCAGCAGCTCACGCCGGCGCGCGTCGAGCGCCAGCACGCGGTCCAGCAGCTCGCCCGCGCCGCGTCGCTCGAGCGCCGCGCGCGCCGCCTCCGGCTCGCTGCGCAGCAGCTTCAGGTCGAGCATGGCGGTGGCGCGGGCGCTACTGGCCCACGCCCGCCGGGAGGGGCGGGCAGACCACCGCCGGCCCCGTGGGCGAGGCTGGATGTGCCGCCTCCTTGCCGGAGTAGGCGGCGATGAACGCGGCCACGTCCTGCGCCTGCTTTCCGACGACGATGTTCTCCGGCATGATCGCCCCCGAGTAGCCGCCGTTGCGCAGCGCGTACAGCGCGTTCTCGTAGCAGACCTTGCGCACGTTGAAGTTCGGCCCGTCGACGCGCTCGCGATCGGAGACCTTCGTCGCCGAGCCCATCGCGCCGACGGTCGAGAGCGTGTGGCAGCCTGAGCAGCGCTCGGAGAAGAGCTTCGCGCCGTTCTGGACCGACGCGGCGGCTCCCGGCACGTGCGCGCTCTGCGAGCCGCAGGCGCTGAGCAGGGCGGCGGCGACGACGACGAGCAGGGCGGACAGCAGCAGACGGCGCGTCATGACGGCGCGGATCATACGAGACCGGATGCGCGGAGGCCGACTCGTGCCCCCGCCCGCGGATGCGCAGGAAGAGCGGCTGGGGCGACGAAACCCACCCCCGGTAGCCCGGCGCCGGCAGACTGACGGTCGCAGATCCGACAGGCGCGACCGTTTCATGACACGGCGGCAACCGGCCGGCGCCGGGCCCTTGTACCGTCGGCGCAGATGGACCCCGACCACTACCGCGAGATCGCCGGGCGCTTTGCGACGGGCGTGGCGATCGTCACCTGTCAGGGGCCCGACGGCCCGGCCGGCCTGACGACGAACGCGGTCGCGTCGCTGTCGCTGGAGCCGCTGCTGCTGCTCGTCTGCTTCGACAACGCCTCGCGGACGCTGCCGGCGGTGCGCGCCGGGCGACGCTTCGCCGTGAACGTGCTGCGCGAGGGCCAGGAGGAGCTCGCCGCGGTGTTCGCCTCCAAGCGCATCGCGCGCGAGAAGTTCGAGGCGGTCACGCACACGGTCGCCCACGGCGTGCCGGTGCTCGACGACGCGCTCGCCTGGCTGGCCTGCGACCTGCGCGAGCTGTTGCCCGGCGGCGACCACACGATCGGGATCGGCGCGGTGACGCACGGCGCGATGCGCCCCGACGCCCGGCCGCTCGTGTGGTTCGGCGGCCGCTACCGCGCGCTTGGCGAGCTGCCCGCGGACGGCGCGTAGCGCTACAGCCGCCGCGCGTCGAGCAGGCGCGCCAGGAAGCGGCGCGTCTCCTCGCGCTCGGGCGCCGTGAACATCTGCTCGGGGTCGCCGCGCTCGACGATCAGGCCGTCGTGCAGGAAGCAGACCTCGTCGGCGACCTCGCGCGCGAAGCCCATCTCGTGCGTGGCGATGAGCATCGTCATGCCCTCGCCCTTGAGCTCGCGCACGACGCTCAGCACCTCGCCGACGAGCTCGGGGTCAAGGGCGCTCGTGATCTCGTCGAGCAGCAGCGCGCGGGGCCGCGTCGCCAGCGCGCGCACGAGCGCGACGCGCTGCTGCTGGCCGCCCGACAGGCGGTCCGGGTAGTCGTCCTCGCGCCCGGCCAGGCCGAAGCGCGCGAGCAGCACGCGCGCGTCCTCGCGCGCCTGTGCCGTCGCCACGCCGTGTGCGCGCTGGGGGGCGAGCGTCACGTTCTGCAGGATCGTCATGTGCGGGAAGAGGTTGAACGCCTGGAAGACCATCCCCAGGCGCCGGCGCACCTGGACCGGGTCGCAGGCGGGGTCGGTGATGACCTCGCCGTCGAGGAAGACGTCCCCGTCGTCGATGTCGTCGAGCAGGTCGATGCAGCGCAGCAGCGTCGACTTGCCCGAGCCCGAGGCGCCGATCAGCGCGACCGCCTCGTGCTCGCGCACCGTCAGGTCGATCCCGCGCAGCACCTGGACCTCGCCATAGGCCTTCGTGACGCCGCGAACCTCCAGGACGCCGTCGCTCACAGCGGCGTGGTCCCGGCGGTCACCTCGCGGCTGTGCGCCTGCATGCGGTCCAGCACGCGCGCCAGCGGCACGGTCACACACAGGTACAGCAGCGCCGCGGCGATCAGCGGCGTGTAGTTGAAGTTCTCCGCCGCGAAGATCTGCGCGACGCGGAAGGCCTCGAGCGGGCCGAGCACCGACACGAGCGCGACGTCCTTCTGCAGCGAGATGAAGTCGTTGAGCAGCGGCGCCATCACGCGGCGCACCGCCTGGGGGAGCACGACGGCGCGCATCGCCTGTGTGTGCGTGAGGCCGACGGCCAGCGCCGCGGCGCGCTGGCTGGGGTGGACCGAGTCGATGCCCGCGCGGTACACCTCGGCGACGTACGCCGAGTAGCTCATCGCCAGCGCGATCCCGCCGAGCACGACCGGGTCGGTCGGGAGCCCGGAGAGCTGCAGCGCGGGCACGCCGAAGCCGACGAGGTAGACGACGAGGATCGTCGGGACGCCGCGCAGGATGTCCACCCACAGCGTGGCCAGCACGCGCAGCGGGAAGGCGGCCGGTGCGCGCGTCGTGCGCACCAGGGCGATGACGAGGCCGGCGATCAGCACGATCACCTCGACGACGAGGAAGAGCTTCACGTCGGTCCAGAAGGCCCGCAGCACGTGCGGGAACGACGTCTTGAAGGCGCTCCAGGAGAAGAACGTCGCCTTCACCGACGGCCAGCCGCTGCTCGTCAGGATGAGCGCGGCGAGCCCGCCGAGGACGATGACGCTCGAGACCGCGGCGATGATCGTCCCGCGGCGGGCCTTGCGCCGCCGCGCCTGCTCGCGAGCGGCGCGGCGGCCTGAGGCGACGGTGGTCACACGGAGGCTTCCCGGCCCGCGTCAGCTGAGCTCGGGCGCGTTCGCGGAGCTATTCATCCATTGCTTGGTGATCGCGCTCAGCTGGCCGCTGGACTGCAGCTTTGCGAGCGCCTGGTTCACGCACGCGGTGAGCCCCGAGCCCTTCTTCAGCACGACGCCCCAGCGGTCGCCACCGGGAACGGCGAACTGGCCGACGACCTTCGCGTTCGAGAGCTCGGCGTCGCGCAGGTAGATCGCGGTCGGAAGGTCGACGACGATCGCGTCGACGCTCTTGTTCTTCAGTGCGCTGACGGTGTCGTTGGAGTCGTTGAAGACGGCCGGCTGCTGCGAGGGCTTGATGACGTCCTGCACGGCGGAGAGGCTCGTCGTGCCGACCTGCACGCCGAGCTTGGCGTCCTTGAGGTCGGCGAGGCTCGTCGCGTTGGCGACCTTCGAGCCCTTGTAGGTCAGCACCGCCTGCGGCGCCGTGTAGTAGGGCGAGGAGAAGTCGACCGCCTTGGCGCGCTGCGGCGTGATCGAGATCTGGTTGATGTCGAAGTCGAACGTCTTCGGCCCCGGCGCGTAGGAGGAGTTGAACGGCACGACGATCCACTTCACCTGGCTGGGCGCGAAGCCCAGCTGCTTGGCGATCGCGTAGGAGACGGCGCTCTCGAAGCCCTTCCCGTTCGATGGCTTGTCGTCGATGATGTAGGGCGGGTAGCCGGGCTTGTCCGTGCCGACCGTGAGCGTCCCGGACTTGACGAGGGCGAGCTTGCCCGGCGCGCAGTTCGCCGCGCTCGCGCTCGTCGTGGTCGAGCTCGTCTTCGTCGAGCTCCCGCACGCGGCGATCGCCAGCGAGGCGGCGAGGGCGAGCAGCGGCGGCAGCAGGCGGATGGGTCGCACGGTGAGGCTCTCCTGAGACGGCTATTCAGGTGAAAGGCGACCGCCTTTCACCTCGATCGCCGGCAAGCGTACACCGCACGCGCCGGCGCCGGCGCTCACGCGGTCGCCAGCACGCGCAGCGCGAGGAAGACGATCACGAGCGCCGCCAGCGCGGTGATCGCGACCTCGCGGCGCATGATCGCGCGGACGATGAGGTGCTGCTCGCCCTGAGCGAGCCTGCCGACCGCCTGCGCGTCCTCGAGGTCGTTGGCGTCGAGGACGTGCTGCGCCGATGCGATCCGCAACTGCTCGGCGATGATCGAGACGGCCATCGGGAGCAGCAGGTAGAGCCACAGCAGGCGACTCGCGGGGTGGTAGCCGGCGAGCAGCATC
>DATKLF010000061.1:0-30913 GCA_035542555.1 Solirubrobacteraceae bacterium
TGCGCGGAGCTCGAGCATGCGCTGACCTGCGCGCACGCCTCCGCCGGCGTCGTCGGGACGCCGCAGCTCATCGAGCGGATCGAGCAGCTCGCGCGACGCTCGCGCGTCCCGCTCCCGGGCATGCGCGACGCAGGCGGCGGCGCGTTCCCCGACCTCACGCCGCGCGAGCGCGAGGTGCTCGCGCTCGTCGCCGACGGGCGCACGAACCGTGAGATCGCGCAGGCGCTGTTCATCACCGACAAGACGGCGAGCGTGCACGTCTCGAACATCCTCGGCAAGCTCGGCGCGGCCAACCGCGGCGAGGCCGCGGCGCTCGCGCACAGCGCGGGGTTCGAGCTGGAGTTGTCGGCGCAGGCCTGAGTGGCCGGTCAGGCGCGCGCGAGCCGCTCCGCCCGCTCCTTGATCCCGGCGAGCATCTTGCGCTCCATCACAAGCGAGCCCGGCTCCATCGGCAGCATGCCGATGCGCATCGCGAGTGACGGCAGGCGAAAGCGGTTGCGGCTGGTGAGGCGCGTGCACCCGCCTTCCTCATACAGCACGAAGCTCCACACCCAGTTGCCGTCCGCCGAACGCAGGGCGAGCACGCGGCCGGGCTCGACGCGCTCCACGCGCATGCGGTTCGAGCCGAAGGCGATCGTGTCGCCGAGCTGCGGGTGCTGGAGCTCGGTGAGGACGCGGTCGACGCTGTGCATGTTCAGCCCGAGCAGGTTCTCGATCCAGTCGTAGGTGTACGCACCGCCGCGCGGCGCCGGCCCCATCTGGGCGAGCCACGGCCACACCGCGTCGGCGGGCGCGTCGATCCAGATCGCGCGGGTCGAGACGCCGTCCGGCGTCTCGAGCAGCTCGTCGCCGGGCAGGCGCGCCGCAGCCTCCTCGGCGGTCGCGCCCCAGGTCAGGATCGGCCGCCGGAGCAGCCGGACGTAGAGCGCGGCGAGCGCCGCGGCGACAACGAGCGCGATGCGCAGGCGCTGCATGGGCGGGCGTCGACGATAGTGGCGGCTGCCCTCACGGCGTGCGCTCGGACACACGCACGCGCACCCCGAGTCTTGCGGCGCGCCTTGGGCCTGTGGGGCCGAGTCGACGCATGAAGCGTCGCCGTCCAGGGCGCCCCTCGTTGGCCCGGTTGACCCGCGAGTCGGGCCCCCACTAGGGTCGCCGGTAGAAGGAGGACCGACATGCCCCTGATGTCGTACGCGAGCGGCCCTTCCAGCGTACCGCTGATCGGCTCGACCATCGGCGCGAACCTCGACGAGACGGTCGCCGCCTGCCCCGACCGGCCGGCGCTCGTCAGCTGCCATCAGGAGGTGCGCTGGACGTATCGCGAGTTCGCCGACAGGGTCGACGCGCTCGCTACCGCGCTACTCGGCCGCGGGATCGCGAAAGGTGAACGGGTCGGTGTCTGGTCCCCCAACTGCGCCGAATGGGCGCTCGTCCAGTACGCGACGGCGAAGGTCGGGGCCGTGCTCGTGAACGTCAACCCCGCCTACCGCACGCACGAGCTCGAGTACGCGCTCGGCCAGTCGGGCGTGCGGCTCCTGTTCAGCGCCGAGTCGTTCAAGACCAGCGACTACGTCGCGATGGTCGGCGAGGTGCGCCCCAAGGTCCCTGGGCTCGAGGAGGTCGTCTTCTTCGGCAGCCCTGCCTGGGAGGCGCTCGCCGCTCGGCCCGATGCGGACGCGCTCGCCGAGCGCGGCGCCACGCTCACCTTCGACGACCCGATCAACATCCAGTACACGAGTGGCACGACCGGCTTCCCGAAGGGCGCGACGCTCAGCCACCACAACATCCTCAACAACGGCTACTTCGTCGGCGAGCTGTGCGGGTACAGCGAGCAGGACAAGATCTGCATCCCCGTCCCGTTCTACCACTGCTTCGGCATGGTCCTGGGGAACCTCGCGGCGACATCGCACGGCGCCTGCATGGTCGTCCCGGCGCCGGCGTTCGACGCCGAGGCGACGCTTGCGGCCGTCGAAGGGGAGCGCTGCACGTCGCTCTACGGCGTGCCGACGATGTTCATCGCCGAGCTCGAGCACCCGCGCTTCGGCGAGTTCGACCTCAGCAGCCTGCGTACCGGGATCATGGCCGGCTCGCCGTGCCCGATCGAGGTCATGAAGCGCGTCGTCGCGGAGATGCACATGGCGGAGGTCTCGATCTGCTACGGCATGACCGAGACCTCGCCCGTGTCGACCCAGACCCGCCGTGACGACCCGCTGGAGCTGCGCGTGTCCACGGTCGGTCGCGTCGGGCCGCACGTCGAGGTCAAGATCGCCGACCCCGTCAGCGGCCACCCGGTCGCGCGCGGCGAGGCCGGCGAGCTCTGCACCCGGGGCTACAGCGTGATGACCGGCTACTGGGACGAGCCCGAGAAGACGCGCGAGGCGATCGACGCCGCCGGCTGGATGCACACCGGCGACCTGGCCACGATGGACGCGGCCGGCTACTGCAAGATCGTCGGGCGCATCAAGGACATGGTTATCCGCGGGGGCGAGAACGTCTACCCGCGCGAGGTCGAGGAGTTCCTGCACGGTCACCCGGATGTTGTGGATGCGCAGGTCGTTGGCGTACCGGACGAGCGCTACGGCGAGGAGCTCTGCGCCTGGCTCGTCCTGCGCGAGGGGACCAGCATGTCGTCCGCGGAGGTCCGTGCGTACTGCTCGGGGCAGCTCGCGCACTACAAGATCCCGCGCTACGTCATGGTCGTGGACGAGTTCCCCATGACCGTCACCGGGAAGGTCCAGAAGTTCCGGATGCGCGAGGAGGCGATCGAGATCCTCGGCCTCGAGGCCGCCGCCGCGACGGAGACCGCCTGACCGCTCGCTCGCGGCGCTTGCGCGTCCGGACGTCGTCCCACGCTGCGCTCCAATGTCGGGCACCCCGCCCCTGCAGGACCCGGGCGGCGCGCCGCGCAAAGTCCCCTCGACCGTTGGCCGCCTGCGACCACAGGCGCGAGGCACTGGCGGCGAGGCCGCTCGCCCGGTACGTTCGGCCGGAATGGGAGGTCGGGCTTCGACGACCGCGCACCGATCGACGGACGCGTCGTCCGTGCTCCTGCTCTATGCCCGCACGCCTGCCGAGGAGGGCGCCGTCAGCACGTGGCTGCGCGACTCGGGGCGCGCCGGCACGGCGAGCGTCCCGGCCGGCCACGGCGCGCTCGCGCCCTGGATCGCTGAGCACGACGCGAGCGACCCCGAGGTCGTGCCCGTGCGCGTCGCCTGGCTCCCGCGTGAGCGCGGCGGCGACCGAATGGCGCGCGTGCGCGACGTCATGCTCCTCAGAGACCCGCGGCGCCCGAGTCCCGCTGCCCAGGAGCAGATCGCGCGCAGCGACCCCGAGCGCTGCCGCGTCGTCGTCGGCGAGTCGGCGCGCGTCAGCGAGCTGCGCCGGCGCTACGCGAGCGGCGGCGGGGAGTCGTTCGAGGCGTTCGTGGAGCGCCAGGGCGTGCTGGCGCTCGAGCGCGCCGAGCGCGAGGTGGTCGGCAACCGCTACAAGGTGCCGCGGCTCGTCCAGGAGGACGTCATCGCCAGTCAGGCGTTCCGGGAGACCGTCGCGCGGTTCGCCGCCGAGTCGGGGCGCAGCGTCGCAGAGGTCGGCGAGGAGGCCGAGCGCTGCCTCGAGGAGATGGTCGCCAGCCAGAGCCGGCTCGCGATCGACGCGTGGGACCACTTCGGGCGCTGGCTCGCGCGGGCCTACACGATCGATGTCGACGCCAGCAGGATCGACGAGCTGCACCAGCTCAACCGCTCGAGTGCGCTGATCTTCCTCCCGAGCCATCGCTCCTACCTGGACCCGCTGATCCTGCGCCCGGTGCTCCAGCGGCACGGGTTCCCGCCGAACCACACGCTCGGCGGGAACAACGTCGACTTCTGGCCGGTGGGATCCGTGGCGCGCCGCAACGGCTACGTCTTCATTCGCCGCAGCATGAAGGACGCGCCGCTCTACAAGGCGGTGCTGCGCGAGTACCTCGGGTACCTCGTGCGCAAGCGCTTCAACCTCGAGTGGTACATCGAGGGCGGCCGCACGAGGACCGGCAAGCTGCGCCCGCCGCGCCACGGGATCCTCAACTACGTGATCGACGCCTATGAGCGATCCGGCGTGGACGACGTCGTGCTCGTGCCCGTGTCGATCGCCTACGACCAGCTCCACGAGGTCGGCGCGATGGCCGCCGAGGAGCACGGGGCCAAGAAGCAGGCGGAGGGGCTGAGCTGGATCGTCGGATACGGGCGCGCCCAGGGCCGCAGCTTCGGCGCGGTGCACGTGGCCTTCGGCGAGCCGCTGTCGCTGGCCGAGAGCCTGCGCGCGGACGGCACCGTTCCCAAGGTCGCGCTGGAGGTGATGCACCGGATCAACTCCGTCGCGCCGATCACCCCGTCGGCGATCGTCACGCTCGCGCTGCTCGGCGGCGACGGCCGTGCGCTCACGATCGGCGAGGGGCGCGCGCTGCTGGGACCGCTGCTGGAGTACGTCGAGGCGCGCGATCTCCCGAGCGTGGAGGGCATCGGGGTCGGCCGGACCGAGGTCGCCACCGCGGCGCTGGGCAGGCTCGTCCGCGAGGGGATCGTCAGCGAATACGTCGGCGGGGACGAGCCCGTCTACGAGATCCCGCGCGGCAAGCACGTCGAGGCGGCGTTCTACCGCAACAACGTCGTCCATCACTTCGTCACGCGCGCGATCACCGAGTTGGCGCTCGCCCACGCGGCCGAGGGCGGCTTCGACGACACGGTCGCCGAGGTCTGGGACGAGGCGCTGCGGCTGCGCGACCTGCTGAAGTTCGAGTTCTTCTTCGCCAACAAGCGCGCCTTCGACCACGATGTGCGCGCCGAGATGGCATTGCTGGATCCCGGCTGGGAGCGGCGATCGGGCACGGGCGCGATCCGTGAGGGCCTCGAGCAGGCGCCGATGCTGCTCGCCCCGCGCGTCCTCGGGCCGTTCCTCGAGGCCTACGAGGTCGTGGCGGACCGCCTCGCCGCGCAGGACCCGGGGCTTCCGTGCGACGAGGAGGCGTTCGTCAAGGCCTGCCTGGGCGCTGGCCGGCAGTACGTCCTGCAGCACCGCGTCGACAGCCCCGAATCGGTGTCGCGCGAGCTGTTCCGCACCGCGCTGCAGCTGGCCGCGCATCGCGGCCTGCTCGAGCCGGGGGCGGCGGACCTGCGCTCGCGGCGCGAGGCGTTCGCGGCTGAGATCCGCGACGTGGTCCAGAGGATCAGGGTGCTGCGCGCCCTCGCCGCAGGCGATGACGGGAAGGCACCGTGGGCGGGATCGCCGAGCTGATCGAGGAGATCGTGGCCGCCCCCGATGGCCCCGGCGTCGGCGCGTTCTTCGACTTCGACGGAACGCTGATCGCCGGGTACTCGGGCAGCGAGTTCTACCGGGCGCGGCTGCGCTCGGGCGACGTCGGGCCCGGAGAGCTCGCGCGCACGCTGCTGGCGATCGGCGACATGCGGCTGCGCGGCGCTGACGTCGAGGGGCTCATGCGCACGGCGATCGCCGTCTGGGCCGGACGGCCGGTCGACGACATGGAGCAGCTGGCCGAGCGGCTGATGCGCCAGCGCATCGCGCGGCTCCTGTACCCGGAGGCGCTGCGCGTCATCGACGCCCACCGTCGCAAGGGCCACCGGGTGGTGATGGCCTCCTCGGCCACCCGCTACCAGATCGGTCCGCTGGCGGCCGAACTGCAGATCGGCGACATCGTCTGCACGGAGGTCGAGGTCGTCAACGGCGCATTCACGGGCCGGCTTGCGGGGCCGATCCGCTGGGGGGAGGGCAAGGCGCAGGGCGTGCGCGAGTTCGCCGCCGCGCACGACATCAGGCTGCCGCGGAGCTTCGGGTACGGCAACGGCGACGAGGACGTGCCGTTCCTGGAGAGCGTCGGGCGCCCCAGGCCGCTCAACCCCGAGCCCGGCCTGAAGGAGGTCGCGGACGCGCGCGAATGGCCGGTGACCCGCCTGACTCCGCCGTCGGGGATGGGGCTGCGCCCGATCGTGCGCACGGGCGCCGCGCTCGCTGGCCTCGGCGGGGCGAGTGTCGTGGCCGCCGGCGCGGGCCTGCTCAACCGCAGTCGCCGGACGGCCGCCAACCTCGCCTCAGGCGTGGGCTGCGACGTCGCGCTCGCGCTCGCCGGCGTCGACCTCGAGGTCGTTGGGGAGGAGCACCTCTGGTCGCATCGGCCGGCGGTCTTCATCTTCAACCACCAGAGTGCGCTGGACACGCTCGTGCTCGGCAGCCTGCTGCGCCGCGACTTCACCGGCGTCGCCAAGAAGGAGGCCGCCCGCGACCCGCGTTTCGCACCGGTCGGCGCGCTGCTCGATGTCGTGTACATCGACCGGGCGAACTCGCAGAAGGCGCGCCAGGCGCTCCAGCCCGTGGTCGACCGGCTGCGCTCGGGGACGTCGATCGCGATCGCGCCGGAGGGCACGCGCTCGCCGACGCCCCGCATGAGGCCCTTCAAGAAGGGGGCCTTCCACGTGGCGATGCAGGCGGGCGTGCCGCTGGTGCCCGTCGTGATCCGCAACGCCGGCCAGCTGATGTGGCGCGGGGAGGCCGTGATCCACCCGGGCACGGTGCAGGTCGCCGTGCTCAAGCCGATTCCGACGCGCACGTGGCGCGTGAAGGACCTCGATCGTCGGGTCGCGGACGTCAGAGCGCGCTTCGAGGCGACGCTCGAGGCGTGGCCCGGCGGCCGTTCGCCCGCGGCTGCGCGAGCGTGAGCACCTCGCGCAACCCGGCTTCGAAGCTCGCCATCAGGAGGTCGGGCTCGGTGACGGCGGCCGGGTCGCTGTTCACGCCGATGCAGCAGGTCCCCGCGTAGGAGAGCAGCGTCGCCATCACCGCACAGCCGGGTAGCGGGCCGAACGGCAGCATCCGCTCGATGCGCGCCCCGGCGATGTAGGCGCGGTACGGGAGGCCGGCGACGTTGCTGGCCTGCAGGTCGAGCTTGGTCGTCTGCGCGGCGTAGGCGCGCGCCACGAGCGGGATCGGGAGCAGGCTCAGGGCCGGCGCCGCGAGCCCGAAGACGTCGAGCGCGGGCTCCTCGCGCGTCGTCATCACGAACTCGTGGATCAGGCGGATGCGCTCGCCGGGATCCGGCTCCCCCGCGGGTGCGGCGAAGCGCGCGCCGGCGAACCGGTTTCCGCCCATCGGGTGATCGCCGCGCCGCAGGCTGATCGGCATCGCCATCGCCAGCTCGTCGATCGTCGTGCCGAGCTGCTCGTGGTAGCGCCGAAAGCCCCCGAGCAGCGCCGCGATGTAGGCGTCGTTCAGCGACCCGTCGGCCGACTTGCCCGCCGCCTTCAGCCGCTCAAGCGGGACGTCGAGCCAGTCGAAGCGCCACGAGCGGCTGCGCCGGGCGAGCAGCGGGGAGGGCGGAGCCGGCGGCGGCGCAAGGACGCGCTCGAGCGAGCGCGCGAAGCGGGTGGCATCGCGCGCGCTCGTCAGCGGCCGGCTCACGATCCTCCCGGCGGCCCCGGCCGCCTCCGCGGCGGCGCCGGCGGCGCTCGCCGGCGCAGCGCGCAGCGCGCCCACGACCTGCTCCGCGAGGACGCCCGCGGTCGAGGCGTGCTCGGGCGCGGGCGGCTCGCGCATCGGCTTGTCGGGCGAGGGCGCGCGCGTGCGCGAGTGCAGGAGCCCGAGCAGCTGCGTGCCACCCTGCCCGTCCGTGATGCTGTGGTGGAGCTTCAGCACGTAGGCCGCGCCGCCGTCCGCGAGCCCCTCGATGAGCGACGCTTCCCAGGGCGGGCGCGAGCGGTCGAACGAGCCCATCGCATCCGCTGCGACGAGGTCGAGCAGCTGGCGCATCGAGCCCGGCTCGGGCAGCTGCACCCGGCGCAGGTGCGCCCGCATGTCGAAGTCGTCGTCGACGACCCACGTCGGTCGCGCGAGCGCGAGCGGGGGGTCGATCACGCGCTCGCGGAATCGCGGGATCAGCCGGCTCGCCCACTCGTGGGCGGCGGCGAGCCGGTCCCAGTCGGGCGCGCGGTCGAGCAGGTAGACGACGGTCATCGTCGAACGCAGCCGTGGGTCCTCCTCGATGCGCCACATGAGCGCCTCGAACGGCGTCATGTAGCGCGCCGTGCCCCAGCCGCCGGCGATCGCCCAGGCCTCCTCGTTGGTCGTCGGCAGCGCGGGGACGGTCATGGCTTCGCCACGCCCTCGAACTCGGTGTGGGGGAGGCGGCGCAGGAGGCCGGCGTAGGCCTCCTCCGGCGTGCGCCCCTCGTTCACGACCGCGTCGACCTCGGCGACGATCGGCATCTCGACGCCGTGCTCATCGGCCAGCTCGCGCACGACGGCGACGGTCTTCACGCCCTCGGCGACCATGTTCATCTCTGCGGTGATCTCGTCGACGGACCGACCCTGCGCGAGCTTCTCGCCGACCATGCGGTTGCGGCTCAGCGGGCTGATGCACGTCGCGAGCAGGTCGCCGACCCCGGCGAGCCCCGCGAACGTCAGCTGGTCGCCGCCCATCGCGACCCCGAGCCGCGTCATCTCCGCGATCGCGCGGCAGATCACGAGCGCGCGGGTGTTGTCGCCGGTGCCGAGCCCACTCGACATTCCGGCCGCGATCGCGAAGACGTTCTTCAGTGCGCCCGCGATCTCGGCGCCGACGACGTCCGTGCTGCGGTACACACGGAACAGCGGCGCCTTGAAGATGTCCTGCAACGGCGCCGCCACACGCTGGTCAGGCATCGCGACGACCGCCGCGGCCGCGTGGCCGCTCATCACCTCGCGTGCGAGGTTCGGGCCCGTGAGCACGCCGGCCGGATGACCGGGGAGGACCTCCTCGATCACCTGGGTCATACGCAGCCTGCTGCCGTGCTCGAGGCCCTTCACGAGGCTGACGACCGGAACCCACGGCCGGATGTGGTCGGCGGCCTGCTCCAGCACCGCCCGGAGGCCGTGGGAAGGCACGGCCACGACCACGACGTCGGCCGTCGAGACCGCGTCGGCCAGCGAGCACGTCGCACGCAGCTCGGGGTGCAGCTCGAGGTCCGGCAGGTAGTCCGCGCTGACGTGCAGGCGGTCGATCTCCTCGGCGAGCTCCGCGCGTCGCGCCCACAGCGTGGTGGGCGCGTTCGCAGCGGCGAGCGAGGCGACCGTCGTGCCCCACGACCCTGCGCCGATGACCGCGACCCGCGCCTGCTGGCTCATCGGCCAACGCTACCGCTTCGGCGCCGCTTCGCCGCGGTCGCGCCGTGGCGTGCTATGAGAGGCACATGCCCAGACCCGGCTCAGCGGACAACGCCCCTGCATCGGAGCTCATCGACGCCCGGATCGAGGAGCTGAGCGGCTGGCGTGGCGAGCTCCTCTCCCGGCTGCGCGCGCTGATCAAGCAGGCCGACCCCGACGTCGTCGAGGAATGGAAGTGGGGTGTGCCTGTGTGGGCCCACGACGGGATCATCTGCACCGGCGAGGCGTACAAGAGCGTCGTCAAGATGACCTTCGCCAAGGGCGCCTCGCTGGAGGACCCGGCGGGCCTCTTCAACTCGAGCCTCGAGGGCAAGGTGAGGCGTGCCATCGACTTCCACGAGGGCGACGAGGTCGACGAGCAGGCGCTGAAGGACCTCATCCGCGCCGCGGCGGCGCTGAACGCGGGGCGCTGAGGACGTCGCGGCGGGCGGGCCGGGTCTACCCGAGCCGGCTGGGCGGGATGCCGCCGACGCCGAGCATGCCCGGCCCGGCATAGGTCCCCAGGACCGGGCCGACCTCGGTGACGATCAGCGGCTCGCTTCCGAAGATCTCGCGCCCGCCCTCGACGAGCCGCGCCGCCACGTCCGGCGACTGGATGTGCTGGACGACCCAGCCGGTCGCGCCGGCCGCGTGCGTCTCGCGCAGGTACGCGAGCATCCGCTCCTCGACGCGCCGACGGGTGCGCACGCGCTCGACGGGCTCGAGCGTGCCCTCGCGGAACGAGAGGATCGGCTTCACGCTGAGGGCGCTCCCCAGCCATGCCTGGGCACGCCCGATGCGCCCGCCGCGCTGGAAGAACTCAAGCGTGTCGACGGAGAACCACACGGCCACCGCGTCCGTCGCCTCGCGCGCGCGGGCGGCGACGCCCTCGATCCCTGCGCCGGTGTCGGCGGCGTCCTGGGCCGCGACGACGATCATCGCCAGGCCGCCGGCGCAGCTCAGCGAGTCGACGATCTCCACGCGGCCCGGTGCGCCCAGCTCGGCAGCCGCCTGCCGCGCCGTCTCGACGGTCCCCGAAAGGCCGCCGGACAGGTGAACCGATACAACGTCCCGTCCCGCGGCGACGAGCGGCTCGTAGGCCTCGAGGAAGTCGCCGATCGACGGCTGCGAGGTGGTCGGCAGCTGGGCGTCGGTCCGCAGCGCGTCATAGAACGCATCGAAATCCGGCATCTCCGACTCCTTCGTCACCACCCCGCCCTGGTTGACGTAGAGGCTCACGACGTGGATCCCGCGCGCCTCGACCAGTTCGCGCGGCAGGTAGTGCGTGGAGTCGGTGACGACGGCGACCGGCCTGGGGGGCATCGGGGGAGCGTAGGGGGAAGCGGGCGAACGCGCAGCACCCGCTCATGGATCAGGGCGCAGCGCGGCGCTCCGCGGGCCTCAGGCGCTCGCGCGCGCGGGCACGAACGCGGCGATCTCGGCCGCGACCCGATCGGGGGCGTCGTGCATGACGAACGTCTTGGCGTGCGGGACCTCGACGAGGCGCGCGTCGCGCAGCAGGCCGGCCAGGCGCTGCGCGTGTCGCAGCTTGAAGAAGCGGTCGTCGGTGCCCCACACGAGCAGCACGGGAAGATCGAGCTCACGGATCCGCGCCTCCGCGGCGACGAGCTCCTCGGGGTCGACGGCTCGCAGGAACCGGTCGGTCTCGTCCCGGATCGCTGGGTCGGCGAGGTAGGGCCGCGCCCAGGCGTCGACCACTGCCCGGTCGAATCCGCGCGCCGTGAGCCAGCCGAAGAGCATGCGCGTGCCGCCCGTCGCGTTGCTGAGGCGCATCGTGGCGTGCATGAGCCGCGGGACCTTCGGCAGCCGCAGGAAGAGGAGGTCGAACGGGAACGGCGGGAAGTTGTCGGCGGTGTCGCAGTTGGTCAGCACGATCCGGCCGATCCGCTCAGGGCGCTCGGCCAGGAGCATCTGCGACATCGCGCCCCCGGAGTCGTTGCCGACGAGCGTCACGTCGTGCAGGTCGAGGTGCTCGATGAGGTCGGCGACGAGACGCGCGACGCCCCGCGGGGTCGGCGGCACGCCGGCCGGCGTCCGGTGCGATCCGATCGGCAGGGTGGGGCGCACGACCCGCAGGCCGGCGGCGACGAGGCCGGGGACGATCGGTGCCCAGAGGCGCTCGTCGACCATGAACCCGTGGAACAGGACCACCGCGGGCCCGTCGGCCGGGCCGTCCTGGGTCACCTCGATCAGCCCGCCGGGCAGCGTCACCATGCTCATGTACGGTTCCTCCGATCGATCTTGCGTACAGATTGCACGCAAGATACGTACAGTCTGTATGGAAGTCAAGCGCCGCACCCAGGCAGACCGAACCGCCGCCACGCGCGCGGCGCTGATCGCGGGCGCACGGCCGCTGTTCGCCGAGCGCGGGTACGCCGACGTTTCGACGCCCGAGCTCGCCGCCGCCGCCGGGGTCACGCGCGGCGCGCTCTACCACCAGTTCGGCGATAAGCAGCGGCTGTTCCTCGCGGTCGTGAACGCTGTCGAGGCGGACGTGACCGCGCGTCTGGGAGCGACCGTCGCCGCATCCGGTGCGAGCAACCCGGCCGCGGCGCTGCACGCGGCGGTCGATGCCTGGCTCGACGCCTGCGAGGACCCTGAGGTGCGCCGGGTGCTGCTGGTCGACGCCCCGTCGGTGCTCGGCTGGGAGGTGCTTCGCGACGTCGCCCTGGACCACGGCCTCGGCCTCACCGAGGCGCTGCTGCAGGCGGCGATCGACGCCGGCCGGCTCTCCCCGCAGCCGCTGCGGCCGCTGGCCCACGTGCTGATCGGGGCGCTCGACGAGGCGGCGCTCTACGTCGAGGGCGGCGGGGACCGGGCCGAGACTGCGGCCGCCCTGCATCGGCTGCTCGACGGATTGCTGGAACCGGGGGCGTGACGCCACCGACCACACCCATCCGAGCGCCGTCTGCATGGCGAGCGAGCTCGGCCGGTTGCGCGTGGTTGCGACGCGCGGGTACGGTCGGCTGACGTACGGCTGACCGCCGGCCGCGACTGACGCCGAAGAAGGGGACTCGGATGCTGGATGGGGCAGAGTTCGTCAAGCCCGGTGAGGAGCGCTGGGATTCCGCGCGTGCGGCCTGGAACCTGGCGGTCAATCAGGTCCCGGCCGTGGTCGCGCGACCGGGAGACGCCGACGAGGTCGCCGCGGTCCTCGAGTTCGCGCGCGCGAACGGCCTGCGCGTGGCCGTGCAGGCCGAAGGCCATGGCGCGGGCTCGCTGGGCGAGCTCGGCGAGGACACGCTGCTGCTCAGGACGGGGCGCATGACCGGGGCTGTGGTCGACGTCGAGAACCGCCGCGTTCGCGTCAGCGCGGCGGCGAAGTGGCGCGACGTGAGCGCGGTGGCCTCACCGGCGGGGCTCGCCCCGCTCTCCGGTTCGTCGGCCGAGGTCGGGGCCGTGGGCTACACGCTCGGTGGCGGTCACGGCTGGCTCGCTCGCAAGCACGGCCTGGCCTGCAACAGCGTGCTCGCGGCCGAGCTCGTCACGGCGGACGGGAAGCTCGTGCGCGCCGACCTCGAGCACGAGCCCGAGCTCTTCTGGGCGCTGCGCGGCGGCGGCGGGAACTTCGCCGTCGTGACCGCGCTGGAGCTGGAGCTGTACCCCGTGCCAGAGCTCTACGCCGGCATGCTGGCCTGGCCATGGGAGCGCACGGCCGACGTCCTGCACGCGTGGCGGGCGTGGGTCACGGGCCTGCCGGACGAGATGGCCACCTGGGCGAGGATCCTCCAGGTTCCGCCGCTGCCCGACATCCCCGAGCCCGTCCGCGGTCGCCAGCTCGTCGTCGTCGAGGTCGCCTACCTGGGCGGGCAGGACGCCGGCAGCGAACTGCTGCGGCCGCTGCGCGACCTGGGCCCCGAGCTCGACACCTGCGCGCCGTCCCCGCCGGAAGCGCTCGGCCGCCTCCACATGGACCCCGAGGATCCGGTGCCCTCCGCGGCGCGCGGCCAGCTGCTCGACGCGCTCCCCGCGGCCGCCATCGACGCCGTCGTCGAGGCGGCCGGCCCGGGCTCGGGCTCGCCGCTCCTGTCGCTCGAGCTGCGTCTGCTCGGCGGTGCGCTCACACGCGCCACGCCCGATGCGGGAGCGATCGCGACGCTCGACCACGCGTTCCTGACGTTCGCCGTCGGCATGGTCATGAGCCCCGAGATGGGTGCTGCCGTCAACCGACAGATCGATGCGGTCGCCGAGGCGCTGCAGCAGTGGGACCCGGGTGTCAGGTTCGCGAACTTCGTCGACGTCCCTGTGGACCCGCGCAGCTGCTACCCGCCGGAGACCTTCGACCGCCTGCAGCAGGTGAAGACGCGCTACGACCCGGACAACCTCTTCTGCGCCGCTCCGCCGATCCCACCTGTCCCGGCCGCGGTGTAGGCGGGCGGATGTCGTGGGTCAGCGGAAGTCGGGGTGGGCGATGGAGATCATCGCCGTGGCGCTTTGGGGGGCGGACTGTGGCGGTGACGACGTTGCCGGAGTAGAGCGTCTTGCGGGCCCCGGTCACGATCCCCGCGCGGTAGAGGTCAACGATGCGTCGGTGAGCAAGTGCGGCGAGACTGGCTTATTTGCAGGGAGACCTCGTGCCCGACGCCCGTATCGGGAACGGCTCGATCCCGGCTCGACCTCGCACTAGGCTTACGTTTGAGGCGCACCATGGTGCCCGGGAGGACTTGCTATGCGAAGAGCGGTGACGTGCACGTCGCCTACCGGGCCGTGGGCGACGGTCCACTCGACGTCGTGTTCATGCCCGGCTGGATCTCGCACTGCGAGGTGTGCTGGGAGGAGCCTCGCTACGCGCACTTTCTGTCGCGGTTGGCGTCTCTCGGCCGGTTGCTGTTCATCGACAAACGCGGCGTCGGGCTCTCCGATCCGGTCGTCGGCGCCCCGACGATCGAGGACCGGATGGAGGACATCAGGGCGGTGATGGACCATGCTGAGAGTGAGCGCGCCGTGCTGCTCGGCATCTCCGAGGGCGGCCCGATGAACATCGTGTTCGCAGCGGCGCATCCCGAGCGCACGCGCTCGCTGATCCTCTATGGCACGTTCGCCCGTGGCGTCCACGCTGACGACTACCCGTGGATGCCGACGAACGACGTCTACGAGCGTGCCTACGCGGTGTACGACCGTGATTGGGGCACGGGTCGCTCGCTGCGATCACTGGCCCCCGAGCTCGCGGACGATCCTCCCTCGCGCGAGTTCTGGGCGCGCTACGAGCGCCAGTCGGCGAGCCCGGCGATGGCGATCGCGGTCCAGCAGCTCGCCCGCCGTATCGATGTTCGCGACCTGCTCGCCGCGGTCCGTGTGCCGACACTCGTGCTCCACCGCACCGGCGATCGTCGCGTGCCGGTGGAGAACGGGCGCGTGCTCGCGGCGGCGGTCCCGGGGGCTCGCTTCGTCGAGCTCGACGGCGACGCGCACCTGTTCTGGGCCGGCGATGCCGACACGATGCTCGACGAGATCGACACGTTCGTCACCGGGACGCGCCGCAGGGCCCCCGTCGACCGGGTGCTCGCAACGATCCTGGTGACGGACATCGTCGAGTCGACCCGACATGCGGTAAACCTCGGCGATCGTCGCTGGCGGTCGGTCCTGGAGCGCCACGACGTGCTCGCGGGGACCTGCGTCAGAGGCCACCGGGGCCGGGTCGCGAAGCAGACCGGCGATGGTCTGCTCGCGGTCTTCGACGGTCCGGGGCGTGGAATCGCGTGCGCCCTGGATCTCGTTGATCAGGTGGCGGGGCTCGGAGTCGAGATCCGCGCGGGGCTCCACACGGGCGAGATCGAGGTCCGCGATGAAGATGTCGCCGGCATCGCCGTGCACGTCGCGGCGCGCATCGGAGCTCTGGCCGCTGCGTCGGAGGTTCTGGTCTCGAGCACCGTGTGCGACCTGGCCGCCGGATCGCGGTTCGAGTTCGTCGACCGCGGGACCCACGACCTCAAGGGCATCGACGGACCACGCCAGCTGTTCGGCGCGCGCGACGTCCCGGCGCCGAGCAGTGCGAACCCCAAGTGCTGACGCGCCGTGCGGAGCCGAGGCAGCCGGCCCCGAGGTGCGTGCGTTGTGCGAAGAGGGCGGTCCGAGGACGGGCCGAGCCTTGGCTTCTGAATCGCGGGCAGGGTGGCGACGACCTGTCCCGCCACACCAGCGAACGGTCTGAGGAGGAGGAGTGGGCGCGGCTGGTTTCGAACCAGCGACCTCTCGCGTGTGAAGGGCTGACGGCGTTCCCCTGAAAGCGGCTGGTTAGCAGGGAGTTCGTGCTGTCGTTCTGGGAGTTAGCGGCTGGCGGACTGCGCCGGATTCCCGGCGATGTCAGTGGGTTTGGGCCCACGGGCCCACGACCTGGTGGCCGAGTGCAGGCCGTAGGAATCGGCGTGACGCATGCGCCTAGATCGGCTCGTCGACCCGATGAGCGGTGGCTACGCGGTCTCCTCCAGCTCAGCCGGACGAAGCGCGTGGCGCGCATGCTCGAGCGCCGCGCCGAAGCCGAGACCGCGGCCCTGTCCCCAGCTCGCCTCGAAGCGCTCATCGCCAAGTGTTGCCCGCGCTGAGCCCACGAGCGCCTCGAAGCGCATGAGACGAGAGCCCCAGATGGGGACCCCAGCGTCTTCGCGCAGCCTGTCGGCTGCTCCGAGCAGGCGGGCGGCCTCGTCAGGGCGACCTGCACTCGACGTCAGCTCGGTGGCCGTCTCGAGGCCGTAGGACAGGGCGTCGCTCATGTGAAGCGCCTCGTATGCCGCGAACGCGAGTTCGAGCAGCTCGCGTGCCTCAGCGGGCCGCCCACGCGCCACGTGCAGGTCGGCGAGGTTCATCGCCGCATGGGCGGTAAAGACCTCGTCGTTCACGTAGCGAGCGACGGAGTACGCGCGCTCGAACGCTTCCTCCCGCGTGAAGTCGCCCAGGCCGACGTCGAGCCACCCCAGGGAGGTGAGGATGATGGCCTCGCCCCAAGCGTCTCCCGAGCGCGCGGACAGCCGTGCGCCCTCGAGCATGAACGCCCGCGCGCGGTCGGCGTCGATCGCTGCCGTCGCCAGCCCCAGCCCGCCGAGCACGACGGCTCTCGCCGCGTCGTCGTGCTCATCGAGCGACTCGCGCGCCGCTTCGAGCTCGGCAACGGCGGCCGGGACATCGGAGAGCAGCGCCGCCAGGATCCCGTCGACTGCCTGCAGGTGGGCTCGAGACTGCTCCGAGAGCTCGCCGGGAGCTCTGAGCAGGTCGCCGGCGATCTTGCGTCCCTCGAGGTAGCGCCCCCTGAGCCAGAACGGCAGCACCGACCAGACGATCTCCGCTGCGTCGTCGAGACGCCCGGTTTGCGTCAGATGCGCGAGCGCCCGCCGGAGGTTCTCGACCTCCACGTCGAGAACTGCGTTCCATGCTCGCTGCTCGCTTCCCCGCAGACCCGGGTACGCCGCCCGCGAGAGCGCCATGCAGTACTCCGCGTGCTGGGACCGGACGTCGTCTGCGTCCACCCGGTCGGCGAGACGCTCAGCCGCATACTTGGCGACGAGCTGCAGCATGCGGAAGCGTGTCTCCGACTCGGATGCGGAGTGCATGACGAGACTCTTGTCGACGAGAGCCGCGAGCGACGCGATCACGGCCTGACCGTTCCCGCCCGCGACCGATCGGGCCGCCTCGATGGTGAAACCGCCCGCGAACGCTCCAAGGCGCTCGAAGATGTCGCGCTCGGGCCCGTCGAGCAGCTCGAAGCTCCAGTCGATCGTCGCGCGGACGGTCTGCTGGCGTGCGGGGGCGTCGCGCCGGCCGGTCGACGGAGCGTGGAGCGAAGAACCGAGGTGTTCGAGAAGCGCGCGCGGCGGCAGCATGCGCGCACCCGCGGCGACGAGCTCGACGGCGAGCGGCAGGCCGTCGACGCGATCGCAGATCTCCTGGGCGGCGCGAACGTTCTCCTCGTCCCACGCGACGCTTGGCCGCACCGCGGCGACGCGCTCCATGAACAGTGCCGGTGCGTCCGCGAGCGGCGGGACGCCGAACTCGTGCTCACCCTGCAGGCGCAGCGGCTCACGGCTGGTCGCGAGGACCTCCAGACCGCCGGCGGCCTCGAGCAGCCGCGTGACCAGGGGAGCGGCTCCGAGGAGATGCTCGAAGTTGTCGAGGACGAGCAGCATCCGCCGGTCGCGAAGCCCCCGCACGAGGCCGGCCTCCTGATCGGCTCCGAGCGAGGACAGGCCGACGGCGTCGGCGATCACCGAAGGCGCGAGGTCGGCGTCGGTCAGGCGGTCGAGCGGCACGTACACGGCGCCGTCGGGGAAACCCGGAGCCAGCCGGCGAGCCGCCTCGACCGCGAGCCGCGTCTTTCCGATGCCGCCGGGCCCGGTCAACGTGACGAGTCGCACGTCGCTGCGCGCGATCAGCCGCAGGAGCTCCGCCAGCTCGTCGTCGCGTCCGACGAAGGACGTCGTGCGCGCCGGCAGCCGCGACCGCTCCTCCTCAGGCCCGCGGGCGTCGGTCTGGAAGCGCTCCGAGAGCAGCAGCGCGAGGTCGTCGATCACGAGCGACTGAAGTTCCTCAGCAGAGGAGAACGTCCGGTAGGCAGGTCCGCCCTCCTGCTCGATCCGATCGATCAGGGCGCTGAGGCGCTGCTCGCGCTCGGGGGCCGGTTCCTTGATGTAGAGGAGCATCGGCTTGCCTTGGGCGAGTTCGAACTCGTCCTCGAGGCCCGAGATCTCGCCGCCCGGAGCGATCCACCCATAGCTCTGCCAGTAGACCCCGACGAAGACGTCGCACTGGCCGACGTAGGCGGCATAGAGGTCGCGTGGAGCGTGTGGGCGCGCGCCCAGCTCGAAGAGCACCGGCGCGAGGCGGAGCGCATCGATCGCCTGGCGCGCCGCCGTCCGCTCCTGCGCGAGCTCGCGGAGGGTCGAGGAGACGAAGACGCGCAGCCGGCGATCAGGAGTCAAGATCCGTCGCTGGCTCACGGCAGGAGCGTAATCCTGCCGTGGATGCGGTGCTGACACGCCCGTATCCGCGGCGTTGCGGTCCGGTCGCGTGAGGGCTTACGCGTCGGACCGACGATGGGCACGGCTGGTTTCGAACCAGCGACCTCTCGCGTGTGAAGCGCGATCCGGAGGGCGTCGCGGAGGGGTCAGAATCGGCTCAATTGCAGTTGTTTCCTGATCCTCCGGAGGGTTCGTAGGCCTGTTGAGGATTCCCGCATATTGCGGACTCTGATCCGCTCATTGGGCACGGTGCCCGAGGTCACGGTGCGCCTTCTGAGGCCGTGTCGTGGAACGGCGGAGTACGATCCCGGGCATCCGATGCCGCTGATTGCCTGCGCGACCCATTGGTACACCGCCGCGCTGTTCCTGGCGCCGCTCGCGCTGATCGGCGGCGCTCTGTGGTTCAGCGGCCGGCGTGAGGACAGGCGCCGTTCGATGACCGCCCGCGCCGTTGATTTGGAAGAGCGCTCGACCGCCGCGCGGATCGGTCCGGCGGACCCGGCCAAGCCGTCGTAGAGATCGGTGGCGGGCGGCCCGTCAGCTGCCACCGTGCCGGCTCCCGTCGCGATGATTGGGCATGCGCTCATGGCCCGACAACTTCCGCTACCTGTTCGGCCTGAATCACCGCCTCGGCGCTGAGCTGCCCGCGTCCGCCGTCAGTGACGCACAACCGGCGGATCGTTGGATCCCGGCTGACCATGTTGGCGGCTGCCCCGCTAGCCTTCGCGGCGTGTGCATCCAGTGCGTCGCGGCGGCGATGGGTACGACAGCGGCGGCGACCGGGACTCGCTCCTACATCGCGGCGAAGCACTTCTCGTGGGTGACGCCGCGGCGGATGCGGCGCATCACGATCGGGCTGCTCGCTTCGGCGCTGCTCGCCTCCTCGCTCATCGCGAGTGGCTCGTCGAGCCCGGTCGCCCATTCGGCGCCCAGCACGGCCGGTCACGTGCAGCGGCACAGCTGACCGGCCGATGTGGGGGCAGGCCCGCGTGCAGTGTCAGGGCCCAGCCGGGCATCCGAGCTTTCCGCCCGTGAAGCCTCGCACCATGGCGTCCGCGTTGGCGGCCTCCATGCTCAGGTAGGTCGCGCCGGGTGAGCCCTTCGGTCCGAGCGTGTCGCCGTAGAGCGTGTAGTTCGACGTGGCGCCGCTCTCGCGCGCGATGGCCTGCGCGAGCTTGGGGTTGATCGAGCTCTCGGGGAAGATGGCCTTGACGTGTTCGCGCCGGATCAGCGTGCTGAGGTCCGCGACGCTGCGGGCGCTGGGCTGCGCCTGGGTCGTCTGTGAGGGGATGACCGCGCCGATGACGTCGATGCCGTAGCGGTGGGCGAAGTAGCTGAAGGCGTCGTGGTCGGTGACGAGCTTGCGCTCGGCGCTCGGGACCTTGGCGAAGCACCTGCGTACTCTGGCGTCCAGCGCCTTGAGCTGGGCGATGTAGCCGGCGGCGTTGCGCGCGTAGGTCGCCTTGGCGCTGGGGTTGAGGGCGCTCAGTGCGTCGCGGATGACGGGGATCGCGGCCTCGGCGTTGCGCGGGTCGTGCCACCAGTGCGGGTCGTACATGGAGGCTTCCGGGCCGCTGGCCTGGCCGGGAAGTTTTGTGGGTACGGCGGCGCCGACGTCGACGACGCGTGGGTGTCCGCCGCTCTGGCTGATGATCTTCGCCATCCAGGCGTCGAGGTTGTCGCCGCTCTCGAAGACGACCTTCGCGTCGGCTGAGCTCAGGACGTCTGAGGGTCGGGGCTCGTACTCATGAGGGTCGGAGTTCGGTCTGAGGATCTGCGTGACGCTGACCCGATCGCCGCCGACCTCGCGCACGAAGTCGCCCAGCTGCGTGGTCGTCGCCACGACCTTTGGCGCCGATGATGAGCCCGGCGCGGTGCTCGAAGACCCGCAACCGCTCGAGGTGGCAGCGGCGACGAGGCAGGTGGCGATCGCAAGGGCGGCGGCGCGGCGTCTGGGCATGCCCACACCCTACACGAGGATGAGACTCATTCCTATATTGACCTGACGCTCGTGTCAGCAATGTCGGCATAGCCTGATCGGCGTGGAGACCACCAGGCCGCTCGCATCGATCCCGAGTCCGTCGTTCAACGCCCTGCACCTCGGGCCGTTCACGATCCACATCTACGGGCTGATGTACGTGTTCGCGGTGACGGCGGCGGTGCTGATCACGCGCCGGCGCTGGCGGGCCGAGGGCGGCGACCCGGACCTCGTCGTCGAGGTCGCCGTCGTCGGCGTCCCGGCCGGCCTGATCGGCGGGCGGCTGTACTTCCTGATCACGAGCTGGGACCAGGCACCCCACACCTGGTGGGGCCCGTTCGCGGTCTGGGACGGCGGGCTGGGCATCTGGGGCGGCATCCTCTTCGGCACGCTCGCCGGACTCTGGGTGCTGCGCCGCCGCGGCGCCGACATCCCCCGCTTCCTCGACGCCGCCGCGCCCGCGCTGCTCGTCGCGCAGTCGATCGGCCGCGTGGGGAACTACTTCAACCAGGAGTTGTTCGGCAGGCCCACGAACCTTCCCTGGGCACTGCGGATCTCGCCGTCGCACCGCCCCGATCGGTACGGCGCATATACCACCTTTCACCCGACGTTTCTGTACGAGATCCTCTGGAACCTGTCGCTCGCGGCGGCGCTCGTCTGGCTCGGTCACCACCGCCGCATCCACCCGGGCGGCCTGTTCGCGCTCTACGTGGCCGGCTACTCGCTGTTTCGCATCTTCGAGGAGCTGCTGCGCGTCGACCCCGCGCACCACATCCTGGGCCTTCGCCTGAACTTCTTCGTCGCCGGGCTGCTGTGCCTGAGCGCGCTCGCGGTCTTTGTGCGGCTGCAACGCACCCGCACTCGGGGCGAGCGGCCAGCTCGCCCCGGGTCCTAGGAGACCGCCGGCCGCCGTCGAACACGGCACCGGTGGACGACGCCACGGATGCCGACGAGTTCTTCGCCGACGCGGACAGACGCGCGCGTGAGCGACGCGCGCGGCGCTCACGACGGCCGCCGCGCGGCCGGCGTCGCATCAAGCGTGCCACGCCAACGCGCGAGCTGAGTCATCTTGCATCCTTTCCGGCGGGCCGGGTGCTCGTCTGGAGCGTCGCCGCCATCGCGGTTCTCACCCTCGCCGGGCTCGTGGCCCTCTGGCCTTCCACGGTGCACCACAAGGGCCCCTCGCAGGCGTTCGGCGGCCCGACGCAGACGACGCGCGTCGTGCGGGTCCTCGACACGCCGTGCAAGAGCCCCACGCCGCAGGCGTGTCGGCAGCTGCTCGTCCACGTCGGCGGCCACCCGGCGAGGATCACGCTGGGCCCCGTGGGCAGCGTCGTCGACCTCTCCGCCGGCGAGCGCATCCGCGTCAGCAGGACCGTCCTGGCCCGCGGCGTTCCCGCGCCGCCCGGCTACGAGGCCTACCAGTTCGTCGACGTCGACCGTCAGGGCGCCCTGCTCGAACTGCTCGCCGCCTTCGGGATCCTCGCGCTGCTGCTGCTCTGGCGGCGCGGCGTCCTCGCGGTCCTCGGCGTCGCGCTTTCGCTGCTGCTGCTCATCACGTTCGTCGTACCCGCCATCCTCACCGGAGAGCCTGCCCTGCTCGTGGCGCTGGTCGCGGCCCTCGCCGTCATGTTCGTCACACTCGTCCTGACCAACGGCGTGGGAGCCCAGACGCTCGCCGCAGCGATCGGGATCAGCAGCACCCTCGTCCTGACAGCGCTCCTCGCGAGCCTCTGGATCGGGCTCGTGCACCTCGATGGCCGCTCGGGCGACGCCGCGCAGTACCTCACAGAGCAGAACGCCTCGCTCTCGCTGACCGGCGTCGTGCTCGCCGGCATGATCATCGGCGCGCTCGGAGTCCTCGCCGACACCGCGGTCACCCAGGCATCCGCGGTGATGGCGCTGCGCCGCGCCAACCCGAGTACCTCCGCCTCTGCCCTGTACCGCGGCGCGCTGGCCGTCGGGCGCGACCACCTCTCGGCCACGATCCACACCCTCGTGCTCGCCTACGCCGGAGTAAGCCTGCCACTGCTCCTGGCGATACGGGCCAGCGGGCTCGGCTTCGCCGACGCCGTGAACTCCCAGACACTCGCCGAACCGATCGTGGCCACCATCATTGGATGTGCGGCCCTGATCGTGGCCGTGCCCCTCACAACCGGACTTGCCAGCCTGCTCGTCGCGCGACTTCCCCCCGAAGCGCTCGGCGCTGCGCACACCCACCAGCACTGAGGCGCGCAACGGCCACCCCGCTACACCGGTCCGAGGGCTTTCCTGACTGTCACCGGAAACCCGATCGTCGCGGCCTCAGCCCGCTTGACAGCCTCATGCGCTGTCGGGGCATCGACCCGAACGCTGCGGCTCTCCGAGCCTCTCTGTGAATGGCTGAGTCCCCCCCGGGGCCATCCCATCGCGACAGAGCGCGGCCTCGACTTCGTTGGTCATCCGCCCGCGAAGCTCGACGTTCCAGGTCGGCACGGATACAGCCTCCCACAGACTAAGAAGGTCTTTCATAATGACTTCAGGCGTCGCCAGCAGAGGATCGAGCAGGCGAGCGTGAGGAACGCGGTGTGGATGGTCGGGTCGCGTTCGTAGCGGATCCGCAGGCGCCTGAAGTTGTGAGGTGCGCGAAGCCGCGCTCGACGACCCAGCGCTGCGTGCGGCGCGACGTCGGCGACGGAAACGTGCTCGGCGGTCTCGAAGAGGCCGATGGCGATCTCGTCCTGCTGTCGCCTGCTCGTCGCTGAAGACGCCACAGGAGAAGACGAGCGCATCCCTCCGGGGCGGTCCACGTTGGGTCGCAGAAAGTTGGCGCGGGCCAGCCTTCCTGCGTGCGACGTGCAGCCCGTATTCCTCACGCGTCTCGCGCCGACATGCCTCCCACGGTGTTTTCACCGTTGCCGCGACCTGGCCGCCGGGGATGGCCCATGGCTTCTTGTACGTCGGGTTCAGGACCAACACGCGGCAACGCCCGTCGAATCAGGCCACGAGCCGACGCCGGGATCCGCGGGAGCTCGCGCCTGCGGGCCGGCGACACGGTGCCCGGACGGCAAGGAGCGGCGCGTTCTCAGAGCCCGGCCCAGAGGAGGAGCGTGGCTGCGATTACCGCGAGGGCTGCGAGCGGCGCGAACTGGCGTATCGGGAAGGGCGCCGCGGTCGCGCCGGCGAGGTCGGTCGCGATCAGCGTCGCGACGGACCCCTGGGGAGTGGCCAGTGAGCCGACCGCGAGGCCGATCGACGCCGCGTAGCCTGCTGGTCCGACCAGCAGCGTCGCGGCCCAGACGCTGACTGGGAGGTTGTTGACCAGCGCGGACGCGGCGCCGATCCCCGCGGCGAGCGCTAGCAAGCCGAGCAGTCCGTGCGGCAGCGGGGGCGCACGCAACCCGAGGCTGGCGATGATGATCAGCAGCGCGCCGAGCTGGGTCGCGATCCGCCACGGGATGATCAGCTGCGGGCGCCGGCGCGCCAGCGCGAGGGCAGCTGCGACCGTGGACGTGAACGCCCACCACGGCGCGATCCCAACAAGCGGCGCGCCCCACGCGGCGACGGCCGCGGCGCTGAGCGAGAGCGCAGCGTGCCACTCGGCGCCAGAGAGCGGCGTCGGCTGTCGGTGCGGCCAGCGGCAAGCGGCAGTCAACGCGCGGCGCTCGCCCAGCGCGACCGCGCCCGCGCACAGCGCTGCAGCCAGGAGCCCCGCGGGCAGCATATGAGCGACGAAGGTCGCTGGGGAGAGATCGAGCCGATCGATCAGCACGAGATTGGTGGGATTCCCCAGGGGGACTGCGATCGAGGCAGCGTTCGCGACCGCGACCACGCCGAGGAACAGCGGCCGCATCGGCGCCGCGTAGCGGTCGGCCAGCACCAGCAGCACGGGCACCATCAGCACGACCGCCGCGTCGAGCGATACGGCCGCGGTCAACACGGCGCACAGCGCGCATACCGACCCATAAAGGCTCAGCGTGCTTCCGCGCGCTCCGACCGCGAGCACCCAGGCGGTCCGCTCCGCCAGCCCCGAGCGCTCGGCCAACCGCGCCAGCGTCAACGCTGCGCTGAGGAACGCGACCAGCGGCGCAAGCACCGAGACCGCCGAGCCGGCGCTGGCGCCCAAGGCGACGTCGGCGCCGGCCAGCGCGGCCACCAGCGCCGCCGTCGCGGCGCTACGCGGCCGCCCCGCCAGCAGCGCGACAGCAAGGACTGCGAGAATGACACGGCCGATAAGCATCGTTAGTAGATAAGCATACTTATCTAATGCCGCCACCGCGCAGAACCCAAGCCGATGCCGCCGAGGCGCTGCTCGCCGTCGCACCGCTCGCCACCCGCTGGATCGAACGACTGCTCGCCCAACACGCCCCGCCGCTCAACCTGCCGCAATACCTCGCGCTACGCGCGATCGAGCGAGAAGGCGTCAGCGGCACCGAGCTCGCCCGGCGCACCGGCGTGTCGGGCCCCGCCGTCTCACAACTCCTAGCCGGATTGGCAGAGGCCGGGATGGTCCAGCGCAGTCCCAACCCCGATGACCGCCGCCATCAGACGCTCACGCTCTCGAGAGCCGGCGAGCGCGTCTACCGCTCCGCGCACACGCTCCTACGCCAGCAAGTCGGCGCACTGCTCGCCGACCTCCCGCGCCCCGAAGCCGACGCGCTCGCCCGCCTGCTCCCCCGCGTCGAGGCAACACTCGCCGGCACCCCACCACCACGCCGACCACCACCACCCCGACCACCACCACCCCGACCACACCACCGACCATGACTCACAGCCTCTGAGCCGAACCGGTCTCGGCCAAGGTCAGCAACCGGGACCCCCTGTTCACACGAGCGCGATCATCGCCGGCGACCGGCCGGACCAGCCCAGATCGGACGAGCCCTGGTGTTGCCGTCGGAAGCGCCTCGGTGCTGGCATGGTCGGCGCTGCGCTCGAGTCCGCGCTGAACAGGCCCCGAACCACCTCGCTGGCACGCCTCTACCGCGCACCTTCAGATGGCCGGATCCTCTGCCGTTTCGGCGGGGACGCCCGGTCCGGTGAACACGCCCGCGGCGTCGGGCAGCACGTGGTGAGCGTGCTCGTGATCGGGGGAGAGCCAGTGCTGGGCGATGGCGGTCGGGACGATCGCCGACAGGACGACCACGCTGACCAGCAGCGAGAACTGCGTGCGGGTGATGATGCCCGCGTTCAGTCCGTACAGCGCGCTGATCGTGCCGAAGGTCAGGCCGGTGCTCATCAGCAGCGTGATGAACCCGGCGTGACGGGGCTCAGCGCGCCGCGCGAGCGGGAGGACCAGGCCGAGCTTGGGGGCCATCTTCGCCGCGATGAGCACGCCGAGCACGCCGAGGTTCGCGATGACCGCGCCGAGGCTCACGTTCAGCCCGCCGCGCAGGAAGAAGAACGGCGTCAGGAACGCGAAGGCGACCACGCGCAGGCGCTCCTGCTCCTTGCGGTGCAACTGATAGTGGCGGCTCATCACCAGCCCAAGCACGAACGCAGGCAGCACCGCCTGCCCCTTCGACGCGTTGGCGAGCACCATCAGCCCGAGCAGGCAGAAGAACACCAGCCGGATCTCCGGCTCGATGACCCGGTCGCCGTAGCGGCGAAAGAACGGCCGTGCGAGCTTCGGCAGCCCGACGATCAACGCCACCGAGACGATGAGGAACAGCGGGAAGTACGCGTTCGGCGTGATGAAGATCGCCGATAGCGCCAGCGCCGTCGCCATGTCGGTGACGAAGCACGCGCTCATCAGCAGCTTGCCGACATGGGTCGCGTTCAGTCCGGACTCGACGAGCACCGCGTAGACGACCGCGAGGCTCGTCGTCGACAGCGCGGTCCCCGCGATCAGTGACGCGCGCACCGACCATCCGAGCGGGCCAAGCGCGAGCAGGCTCGCGACGACGAAGGGCCCGGCGAAGGAGACCAGACCGATCAGTAGCGACGTACAGAACCGCTCGCGAAAGTCGTCCGGATCGACCTCCGCGCCGGCCAGGAACGTGAGCACGATCGACGCGAACCCGGCGATGAACACCAACCAACCTGCGTTCGCGTTCAGGTGCAGCGCGTTGCCCGCGATCACCCCCAGAGTCAGTTCGAGCAGCGCGACCGAGATGCCCAGCTCGACCGAGGCGATGCTGGCGACCAGGGCAAGCCCGGCGAGTACGGCGGCGAGAGAGAGTGGCTCCATGGGTTCCTCCACACAACGTCGAACGACAGTTGGGTAGAGGCCATCAGCGAAACGTCCGCGGTTATGGAGCGAGCCTCATCGCTCACCGGCGATCATACCCCCGCGGCGGCCCCGGAGCGCAATCGGAGCTGCTACGCGTCGAGCCTGCCCACCACATCCTTGGCCTGCGGCCGACCTTCTTCATTGCTGGCCTGCTGTTCATCGCCGGATCCATCACGTTCGCTCGCCTCCAGACTCGAAACGAACTCGCCACCGGACTATCGGCCAGGGCACACAGGGGCCACCGGCTCGACCGACCCCCACGCTTCCCGGGCGCGTCAGGGACCGGGCACACCTCTGCACCCCGCAGGGGGGTGGTTGGGGTGCTCGTGCGACTGCGTAGTGTGCTGTCGCTCGCAAAGCTCGCTGGTGGCCCGGGTGCGGGGCGGTATTACACCGACGCGGTCGCGCGGGGTCGTGAGGACTACTACGCCGGGGCCGGCGAAGCGAAGGGCCGCTGGGCGGGGGCTGGGTCCGGTTGGCTCGGGCTTGCTGGCGAGGTCGAGGAGGGCGACTTCGGGCAGCTGATGCGCGGCCTCGGTCCGCTCGATAGTCGGCCGCTCAGGCAGTCGCAGAGGCCGGGGGACACGGGGGGGTTCGATGTCACGTTCAGTGCCCCGAAGTCCGTTTCGGTCCTGTATGGCGTCGGTGACAGGGAGACCGTCGCGGCGGTGCGGGCGGCCCATGATGTCGCGGTCGGGCAGGCGCTCGGCTACTTGGAGCGTGAGGCTGCGTATACGCGTCGCGGCAAGGCCGGCCGCCAGCGCGTCAGAGCGGATGGGTTGGTGGTCGCGACGTTCCGTCATCGCACGTCGCGGGCGGGGGATCCGCAGCTGCATACGCACGCCGTCGTCGCGAACACGGTCAGGGCGGATGGTCGCTGGTCGGCGCTTGATGCGCGCGGCTTGTATCGCGAGCAGAAGACCGCTGGCTACCTCTACAAGGCTGCGCTGAGGCACGAGCTCTCGCGGTCGTTGGGTGTGTCGTGGGGTCAGGTGGAGAAGGGCTCCGCGGAGATCACCGGGATCCCGGACGGGGTGCTGGAGCATTTCTCGCGTCGGCGACGGGAGATCGTCGAGCACCTCGCCGAGCACGGCCGCTCCTCGCCGGCTGCTGCCGAGGTGGCAGCGCTCGAGACCAGGAAGCGCAAGGACTACGCGGTCCCCGTCGATCGGCTGCGTGAGCAGTGGCGCGCCCGCGCCGCCGAGCACGGCCTGGATGCCCGGGCGCTTGAGCGGGTCAGGGATCGTCCGTGGCATGAGCGCATCCCGATCGACCTCCAGCTGGCAGCGCCGGCGGTAGCTGCTGTGACCGGCGTGACGCGATCCGCGCATGGTGCGAGCACCACCACCAGGGCGCCTCCGTGGAGCGGATCGAGGAGGTCACCGACCGCTGGCTTGAATCCAGTTACACGGTCAAGCTCAGCGACGCTGACCCCAGCCGGCTCAACGGGGCGCGCTACTCGACACCGCAGATGCTCCGCGCCGAAGCCGAGCTCCTGGCCGACGCGCGTGAGCGAACTGATGCCGGGGTCGGGGTCGTCGACGAGCGCGCCGTGGACGCCTCGCTCGCCGAGCGACCGGAGCTCACCAGCGAGCAGCAGCTCCTCGTGCGCGCGCTGACCACCGGCGGGGACGGCGTGCACGTCGTCCGCGCGCCGGCCGGAACCGGGAAGACCTACGCGCTGGAGGCCGCCCACGCAGCCTGGAAGCAGTCCGGCCTGCGGGCCCAGGGGTGCGCGCTGTCCGCGCGGGCGGCGCGTGAGCTGCAAGAGCAGACCGCGATCCCCTCCCAGACGATCCACCAGCTGCGCGCGGACATCAGCCAGTACGCCGACACCCCACCCGACGTGCTGATCGTCGACGAGGCCGGCATGGTCGGCACCCGCGACCTCCACGCCCTGTCATCCCACGCGCGCGAGCATCAGATCAAACTCGTCCTGGTCGGCGACGACAGACAGCTGCCGGAGATCGAGGCCGGCGGCGCCTACCACGCGCTCGCACGGCAGCAGGGCGCGCTGCAACTGAGCGAGGTCAAACGCCAACGCGAAGCATGGGACCGTGAGGCCGTCACGCAGCTACGCGACGGTGACCGCGACGCCTGGGCCAGGGCCTACCGCGAGCACGAGCGCATCATCAGCGAACCCACCGCCGGGCGGCTTCGTGAGCGGCTCGTCGCCGACTGGTGGCAGACCGCGAAGGGCGGCACGGACGCGGTGATGATCGCTCACCGCCGCGCCGACGTCGCCGACCTCAACCAGCGCGCCCGCAGGCGCATGCGCGAGGAGGGACGCCTCGGCCCCGCAGAACTCCACACGCCAGAGCGCTCGTTCGCGCAAGGCGACCAGGTCATCTGCCGGCGCAACGAGCGCCAGCTCGACCTCGTCAACGGCACACGCGGCGAGGTCACCGCGCTGGACCAGCTGGCCGACCAGCTGACCCTCACCGACCCAAGCGGCCAGGAGCACCACGTCGACCGCGGCTACCTTGACGCGGGGCACCTGGACCACGCCTACGCCACCACCGCCCACGCGCTGCAAGGCGCGAGCGTCGACCACGCCCTCGTCCTCGGCAGCGAGGACCTCTACCAGCAATGGGGATACACCGCGCTCAGCCGCCACCGCCACAGCGCCCGCTTCTACCTACACGCCGAAGCGCAGACCACACAGCCGCTCCCCGGGCTCGAACCCCAGCCCGACCCGATCGACGAGCGCCTCCACGAGATCCTCGGCCGCTCACGCAACAAGACGCTCGCCAGTGACGAGCTCCATCGCCGCGCGCGCCCGGCTCACCCCGAACCCGCCGACGAGGACCGCGACATCGCCGACCTCCTGCAGAGCCTCACGCAGCTCAGCGGACGAGGGCCCAACCGTGAGCTTCCAGGACCCGACCTCGGGATGTGAGGCGGGCTATTCGGTCTCCGTGGCTTCGACCGGCACGAGCTGGTCGGGCGGCGGCGCGGGCTCGTCGAAGAGAGCGAGGTAGGGCTCGAAGCGGTAGACGCGTGAGCGCTTCTGTCCGGTGATCTCCCTGAGCAGGCCCAGTTCCTCGAAGCGACCGACGAGCCGGTTCGCGGTGGGGAAGGTGACGTCGAGGGCTGCCGTGACCAATCCGACGTTGATGAGCGGTCGCTGGAAGAGCAGAGCGAGCAGCGGCAGTCCGTGCTGTGCGAGCTTGGCGTCGATGATGCGCGTGCGCTGCGTCTCGCGCATCTCGAAGATGCGCTCAGCCTTGTCGGCGGCCTCTTCGGCCGTCTCGGCGACACCGCGCAGGAAGAACCGCAGCCAGCCTTCCCAGTCACCGCTGAGGCGGACGGCCATCAGCCGGTCGTAGTACTCGGCGCGGTGCAGCTTGAAGTAGTAGCTGAGGTACAGGAGCGGCCTGCGCAGGACGCCTCGATGCATCAGCAGGAAGGTGATCAGGAGGCGTCCGACGCGTCCGTTGCCGTCGAGGAACGGGTGGATGGTCTCGAACTGCGCGTGAGCGAGACCGACCTCGATGAGCGCCGGTCGATCTTCGTCCTCGTGCAGATAGCGCTCGAAGTCGCCGAGCGCCGCGATCATCTCGTGGGCGGGGGGTGGAATGAAGGTCGCCTGCTCCAACGTTGCGCCGGCCGGGTCGATCCAGTTCTGCGTCGTGCGGAACTCGCCCGGGGTCGCGAGGCCGCCGCGACCGTCGCGCAGCAGCTCGGCGTGGATCTCGCGGATCAGTCGCAGCGACAGCGGCAGCGTGTCCAGCCGCACGGCTCCGTGGTTCATGGCCCGGATGTAGCCCACGATGTCGCCGACGTCGCTGTGATGGCGCTCTCGCTCGGGCGCGAGCTCGACCTCGAGGAGGTCCTCCAGCGTGCTCTGCGTGCCCTCGATCTGCGAGCTGAGGACGGCCTCGCACCTGACGTACATCGCGACGAAGAAGTCGGGGTCGGGGACGACCTTGACGATGCCGTCCAAGCGTCCCAATGCCAAGTCGGCACGGGACAGGAGAGCCACGATCTCGCCGTCCAGCACCACCGGTGGGTTGGGTGGCAGCGGCGCGGGAATGAAGGCCTGGTAGCCGGCTGGCTGCCTGACGAAGCGTCCGGCTCGATTGTTCGCAAGCGTCATTACAGGCTCCCCGGCGTGGGCGGCTATTTTAGCTGATAGGACAGAGCGTTAATAACGGCCGTGTCCTCGGGGAGCTATGCACGACGACGCAAACAGCGCCAACCCATCACCACCGCTATGCAATCCCCGCGCCAGAAGGACAACCGGGCGTCAATCAGGAGGGGGGTGGACTGGCCTCTCGCGCGACTGAGAGACATGTCCCGTTCGTCCCGTCAAGATGCCGCAGCCTCGGAGTTGGCTGCTGAAGGCGCTGAGCGCGTCGTGCGACTGCTCGCATCGGTGGCAGAAGTCGACCGGCTCCTGACGGCGGCAGAGGTCGCTCACCGGTTCGGCGTACACCGCGGCTGGGTCTACGCGCACGCCGGCGACCTCGGCGTCGTGCGCCTCGGCGCCGGCCCGCGCGCGCCGCTGCGCTTCGATCCCGCGACCGTCGCGACGTATCTCCTCCACCGGCAGACAGGACGCCAGACAGCGGCGAGTGTGGTCTCCGTGCGAGAC
>DATKLF010000062.1:0-4546 GCA_035542555.1 Solirubrobacteraceae bacterium
GGCTCCTGCGAGATCGCGAGCCCGCCGACGTGGTCCTGGCGCTCGAGCACGAGCGTGCGCAGCCCGGCGCGCGCCAGATAGGCGGCGGCGACCAGCCCGTTGTGGCCGGCGCCGACGACGACCGCGTCATACGAGGCGTGCTGGGCTGTCCGCGCCACGCGCGCACCGTATCCCGCCGGCCGCCCCCGCATCGTTGAGCGTCCCTCGCTGCCCCGTATAGGGCTCAGCGAGGGACGTTCGCGGCGACGCGGGCCCGGCCGAAGAGCTCGGCGAGCTCGGGGCTCATGCTGTAGTCGGTGCCGCCGTCCTCGCGGGCCCGGGTGGTGATCGGGAACTCCCTGCCGAGCTTGCTGCACCAGCGTCCCGGCCAGGCGAGGATCCCGACGACGCCGTGCGCGCCCTTCTCCAGGCGCAGGCGCGAGGCGAGCTCGTTGCCCGCGTGGCGCGCGCCCGGATCGTCGATCAAGAGGTCGAAGAGCTCGCGCGCCGGATCGGAGAGGCGTGCGTACAGCCAGCGCGCCTCCTCGATGTCGTCGGCCGTCCAGGCACTGCGCTCGGGGCGCCCGAAGCCCGGCGGACCGTGGCGGCGCGAGCGCGGGCCGTGACCGAAGCCGCCGCGCGGGTGGCGCGGCGGCTCGCTGCCGGCGGGCGCGCTGAGGAAGTGCGCGAACCAGAGGTAGAACTCCGGCACGCGCTCCTCCGGCACCGCGACCGTGATCTGCTTGTCGGCCATCGGCTAGGCGTCGCGCGGCTCGCCGTGCGGCTCGTGGCCCTCGGGGCCGAACTCGCCGGGGCCGAAGCCGCCGGGACCGGGCCTGCCGGGCCCGTGGCCGCAGCGACCGCCGTGACGCCGGCGCCCGCGCCTGCCGCGCGAGCCGCGCCACAGGTCCTCGTTGCCGACCTGGCTGTCCCAGAAGCGCGCCATCTCCAGGAAGCGGTGATGGAAGCGCTCGAACTGGGCGACGCGGTGGGCAGGGACCTTGACGGTCACATCGACCATCGCCGGCTCATCGCCGGGGTCCTGCCAGGGGGTCGTCTCGTCGGTGGACATGAATGCTCCTTCCGTTTGGTCGGCTGGAGCATAGCTCGTCATTTACTCCATTGCAAGAGCTACTTACTCAGCATTACTACCCATAGTCGTAGAACCCTCGCCCAGTCTTCCGGCCGAGCCGCCCGGCCGCGACCATCCGCTTCATCAGCGGCGGCGGCGCGTACTCGGGCTGCTTGAACTCCTCGTAGAGGCTGTCGCAGACCGCGTAGAGCACGTCCAGCCCGATGAAGTCGGCGAGGGTCAGCGGGCCCATCGGATGCCCGGCACCGAGCCGCATGCCCTGGTCGATGTCCTCGCGGCTGGCGAAGCCGTCCTCGTACATGCGCACCGCGGCCATCAGGTATGGGACGAGCAGCATGTTCACGATGAAGCCCGAGCGGTCCTTCGTGCGGATCGCCGTCTTGCCGATCTGCTCGGCGAACGCGAGTGCCACGCCGACCGCCTCCGCGGAGCTGTCGAGCCCGACGACCACCTCGACGAGCTTCATCACGGGAACAGGGCTGAAGAAGTGCAGGCCGACCACGCGCTCCGGCCGCGAGGTGGCCGCGGCCAGCTGGGCGATCGGGATCGACGAGGTGTTCGACGCGAGGATCAGCGCAGCGGGCAGTTCGGCGTCCATCCGCGTGAAGACCTCGGCCTTGACCGCAGGGTCCTCGACGATCGCCTCGACCACGACCTGCGCCGGCCCCAGCGCGGCGAGATCCTGGCCCCAGGAGATCCGGCCGATCAGCGCCCCGGCCTCCGCCTCGCTGAGCTTTCCGCCCGAGACGGCTCGCGCGACGGACGCCTCGATGCGCATGCGCGAGCCCTCGAGCGGGCCGGCCCCGGGCTCGTAGAGGTGGACGGCGAGTCCGGCGCGCGCCGCCGCCTCGGCGATCCCGGACCCCATGAAGCCGGCGCCCACGACGCCGACGGTGTCGATGCTCGTCATGCCGCGATGCTCTCACGCGCACGACGGTCGCGGGAAACCCCCGTTGACGCAGCCTGGGCGAGCGATCAGACTCGCGCACCGCATGTCCCGGCCCACCCGTCTCCCCGTCCTCGCGCTCGCGGCGACCGCCGTGTTCGCCGCGGTCCTCGCCCTCGCCGTCGGCTGCGGGAGCAGCTCTCCATCGCCGTCCGCGCAGGTGACCAAGGTCTGGAAGCAGGCCGCCGGCGCCGCGGTCGACGGCCAGGGCACGACCTTCTGCGCGCTCGTGACCGACGCGGGCAAGCAGAAGATCACGGCCCGCACGCAGCTGCCGTGCGAGGACAGCATCCGCCTGCTCGCCTCGCGGCTGAGCGCCGCCGACAAGGCCGCGATGCACAGCCCGAAGATCACGAAGGTGACCGTCAGCGGCGACAACGCCACCGTCACCTATGCCACGACGCCGACGCTCGCCGCGCTCGGCTTCACCGGCCGCACGCTGCTCGCGAAGACCGGCGGCCACTGGATGCTGACCGGGATCTGATGGACGCCGCCGGGTCCGGGCCGGGCGAGGGCGCGGAGGTGATCGTCGAGCACGTGACCAAGCGCTTCGGCGAGCGCGTCACCGCGCTGCGCGACGTCTCGCTGGAGGTGCCCAGCGGCCAGTTCGTGCTGCTCACCGGCCCGTCCGGCTCGGGCAAGAGCACGCTCCTGAACCTGATCGCCGGGTTCGACCGCCCCGACGCCGGGCGTGTCCTCGTGGGCGGGCGCGCGGTCAGCGAGCTCGACGACCCCGCGCGCTTCCGCCGCGAGACGATCGGCTTCGTCTTCCAGCTGCACCACCTGATCTCCGGGCTGACGGCCGAGGAGAACGTCGAGGTGCCGCTCATCCCGGTGGTCTCGCGGCGCTCCGTGCGCCTCGAGCGGGCAAGGGCGGCGCTGCACGACGTGAACCTGGACGAACGCTGCACGCACCTGCCTGCGCAGCTGTCGGGCGGCGAGCGCCAGCGCGTCGCCCTCGCGCGCGCGCTCGTCGGGAGCCCGCGCCTGCTGCTGGCAGACGAGCCGACCGGCGCGCTGGACTCCGCCGCCAGCGCCGAGGTCCTCGGGCTGCTGGCGGCGCTCTCCCGCCGCTCAGGGACGACGGTGCTGCTCGTCAGCCACGAGCTCGACGCGGCCCGCCACGTCGACCGCGTCGTGACGATGCGCGACGGGACGATCGTGGACGACCACTCGGCGGCCGCTATCCCAGTGCCTGCGCCGGGGCCAGCCGCGTGACCCACCAGGCCGGGTAGAGGCTGCCGAGCGTCCCCATCGCGGCGGCGACGAGGAAGGCACGGGCGAGCGTCCACGCGCTGAACTCGGGGGTCACGAGCGTCGAGGCCCCGAGCGCGCCGACGAGCAGCTCGCCGGCGGCGATGCCGAGCGCCACCCCGACGAGCGCCCCGCCGAGGCTGAGGACGACGCCCTCGCCGAGCACGAGCTGGGCGACGAGCCGCCGCGGCCAGCCGACGGCCAGCAGCAGCGCGAACTCGCTGCGACGCTCGAAGACCGCCATCAGCATCGTGTTCATCACGGCGATGCCGCCGATGATCAGGGCGAGCGCCACGAACAGGCCCGCCGACTTGCGCACGAGCAGGCTGTTCGTGTCCACCCGCGAGACCTGCCCCGGCTGGCTGATCGCCACCGTGCCCGGGAACACGCGCCCCAGACGGTCGCCGACGACCGACGCGCGCGCGCCGCGCGCGACCTTCACAGCGATCGTGGTCACGTCGCCCGGGCGCCCGCGGATCCGCTCGACGACCGCCAACGGGAGCGCGGCGCCCTGGTCCTCGAACGGCACGCCGGCGTGGTAGATGCCGACGATCCGGAACGCGCCCTGCGAGAGGCGCAGCGTGCCTCCGACATCGAGCCCGAGCTGTCGCGCGGCGGCGTCGCCGACCACCGCCTCGCCGGTCCCGCGCGGGGGCCGGCCGGCGACGAACACGAGGCTGTGGACGACGAAGCCCTGTGGGCGCACGCCGAAGACCAGGAACGACGGCTCGCGGCGCAGCTCACCGGTCGCCACGGCGATCGGGTCGGCGTCTGCGACACCGGGCACGCGGCGCACCCGCGGCGTGAGCGACTCGGGCAGCGACGAGGCCGTCAGCTCGCCGACGCCGCCCTGGAAGATGCCGAGCTCGGCGCCGCCGAGATTGATGAGCCCCGCGGCGCTGCGGTCGATGCCCGCGCTCAGCGCGAGCAGCGCCACGATCGTCGCCACGCCGATCGCGATCCCGAGTCCGGTGAGGACCGTGCGCGTGCCATGGCGCCGCAGGTCGACCAGGATCAGGTGGCGCATCGCCCGCGCAGTATCACGAGCGCGCCAGCGGCGCGCGGCGAGTCCGGGGAGACTGCGGATGCGCACGGCCCGCGTCGGGGCGAGGATCCGGGGCGCATGAGCGTGCCACGACAGCGGACCGGCGGCCCAGGCGCCGCGGCGGAGGCGGGCTGGTGAGGCGCCGCGCACGCGTCTTCGCGGACCGGCGCCAGGCTGGTGCGGCGCTCGCCGCCGAGCTGCATCCCGCCCCCACCGAGCGGCCGGTGGT
>DATKLF010000063.1:0-83629 GCA_035542555.1 Solirubrobacteraceae bacterium
GGCGACGCGGTCCCCGTAGCGCTCGAGGAACGCCGGCAGGAGCTGCGTCAGCAGTGCCTGGTTGAGCGGCATCTCCTGGTTGAGCCAGGGGGTCGCCCCGAGCTGGGGGTCGGCGAAGACCGGCGCGTGGATGCGCGCGAGAGCCCCGAGCGCGAGCCGCGCCTGGTCGACGTCGCAGCCGGCGATCTGATCGCCCTGCACGGCCGGCGCCGCGTCGTCGAGCACGAGCGTGAACCAGCCGTCGCTCGGGTCGATCAAAGCTGCGTGGCAGGTGGCGAGCGGGCCGCCGATCCGCGGCGCCAGCTCGCGGTAGAAACGGATCTCGCGCTCGTACGCGCCCAGGCCCACGCCGGTCGCGCGGCTGGTCGGGTCGGTCGCGGCCAGCTTCACGACGACGCTCGCCGGGGCGCCGGGTGAGGCGTCGCCCCAGTCCAGCGTCACCCGGTGGCTCTGGCTCATCTGCCCGGTGCCGATCGCCTCGGCACGCAGCCCGGCGATCGGGCCACGGCCGAGCACGTCCGCGAGCCACGCGGGGGTGAGCTCGTCGATCGAGCGGATGACAGCCACCTCGGTCCTCATGGCGCAATCACATCACGGGGCGTGCGCGCCGGTCGCCCGGCGTGCAGGGCACCCGTCCTGCGATGCTGCCGGCGATGAGCGGCGCGCGCGACCCGGCCGAGCCCGTCCTGCGCGTCTTCCCCGCCGGCACCCATCGCGCCCAGGACGGCACGCTGGTGATCGGCGGCTGCCGCGCCGATGAGCTCGCCGCCGCGCACGGCACCCCCCTGCTGCTGCTCGACACCGGCCACGTGCGGGCGACCGTCCGGCGGTGCCGGGCGGCGCTCGCACGCGCGTGGCCGGGCGCGCATGTCGCGTTCGCCTCGAAGGCGTTCGCCGCCACGCCCGTCTACCGCCTGATGGCGGGCGAGGGCGCGTGGGTCGATGTCGCCGGGCTCGGCGAGCTCGAGCTGGCCCTAGGGGCCGGCGTGGACCCGGCCACGATCATCGTGCACGGGAACGCGAAGGGTGACGAGCTCATCGAGCGGTCGCTCGCCGCGGGCGTCGCGTTCGTCGTGATCGACAACCTCGACGACATCGAGCGGCTCGAGCGCTTTGCGCGCCGCGCGCAGCCCGTGCTGATCCGCCTGAATCCCGACGTGGCGCCGCCCACCCACGCGGCGATGAGCACCGGGGGCCGGGCGTCGAAGTTCGGGCTGCCGCCGGCGCTCGCGCGCGAGGCGATCGCGCGCGTGCGGGCCGCCCGGCACCTGACGCTCGGCGGGGTCCACGTCCACATCGGCTCCCAGATCCACGAGCTGGCGCCGTTCGCCGAGGCGGTCCGGGCGGTGCGCGAGCTCGTCGATGAGCTCGCGATCGCCGACGCCGCCGTCTACGACCTCGGCGGCGGGCTCGGCGTGGCGCACCTGCGCGACGAGCACGTTCCGGGCATCGAGGCGTGGGTGGCCGCCCTGGCCGCGGCCGCGCACGCCCACCTACCGTCCGGCGCGCGCATCATCGTCGAGCCGGGGCGCGCCCTGATCGCCACGGCCGGGGTGAGCCTCTACCGCGTGGTCACGGTCAAGCGCGCGGCGCGGACGTTCGTCGCGGTCGACGGCGGGATGGGGGACAACCTCGAGGTGAGCCTCTACGGGCAGCCGTTCGAGGCGGCGATCGCGGCTCCCGTGTCCGGCGGCGCGCGGGCGCTCGAGCGCTGCGAGGTCGTCGGGCAGCACTGCGAGTCCGGCGACCGGCTCGTGGAGGACGTCGAGCTGCCCGCGCCCCAGGTCGGCGACCTGCTCGCCGTCCCGGTCACCGGCGCCTACACGTACGCGCTGTCGAACAACTACAACGGCGCGCTGCGCCCGCCCGTGGTCTTCGCCGAGGCCGGGCGTCACGGCGCGGTCATCCGCCGGGAGATGCTCGAGGATCTCAGGCGCCGCGATCTCCCCGGGGTCTGGTAGGACGAGCCCCTGCCCGGGGCGTCGACTAGATTGCCCGCCATGAAGCGCGCCGACCGCTACGCCAATCTCGTCGCGGTCTTCGGGCCGTTGCTCGCGCTCGTCGGGCTGATCCCGGTCGCCGTGCACCACGACCTCGCCCATCTCAGCGACCTGCTCGTGTTCTCGGTCATGTACCTGGTCTGTGGGATGGGCATCACCGTCGGCTACCACCGGCTGCTGACGCACCGCTCGTTCCGGACCTACAAGACGCTCGAGTACACGTTCGCCTGCCTGGGTTCGCTGGCGATCCAGGGCGGGCCGCTGGACTGGGTCGCCGACCACCGCAAGCACCACGCCCACACCGACGTCGAGGGCGATCCGCACAGCCCGCACGTCGGGCATGGCGCGGGCGTCCTGGGTGCGCTGCGCGGCCTCTGGCACGCGCACGTCGGATGGACGTGGAAGGTGCACGGCATGGCCACGCACTCGCGCTATGCGGGCGAACTGGTCGAGGACCGCGGGATGCGCGTCATCCACTACTCGTTCCCCGTCTTCATCCTCGTGTCGGCGGCCGTGCCGTTCGGCCTCGGCGTCGCGATCTCGGGGACCGTCGCCGGCGGGCTGACGGGCCTGCTGTGGGGCGGGCTGATCCGCATGCTGGTGCAGAGCCACGTGACCTGGAGCGTGAACTCCGTCTGCCACTTCTTCGGACGCCGTCGCTTCGATGTGGACGACCGCTCCACGAACGTCTGGTGGCTCGCGCTGCCCTCGTTCGGCGAGTCGTGGCACCACAACCACCACGCCTTCCCGCGCTCGGCGTTCCACGGCCTGCGCAGCTGGGAGCTCGATCCCTCAGCCCTGATGATCCGCGCGATGCGCCGCGTGCGCCTGGCGTGGGATGTCGTCGAGATCGGCGCCGAGCGCCAAGCGGCGCGGCTCGCGCCCGGCGTCTCGTAGCTACGCGCGCCCGCGCAAGCGCAGCTCGCGGCTGGCGCCGCGCACGTGCGCGCCGCCGTCATTCGGCACCACGACGACACGCAGCAGCGTGCCGCGGCGCGGGCGCCGGATCGTGAGGGCGTAGCGCGAGCGGTTGCCGCCCAGCGGCTGGACGCCGGTGCGCTGCACGACCACCCAGCGCCCGCGGGGCGTGAGGCGCTGCACCGAGACGGCCGCCTGCGGGACGGCCGGGCTGATCGTGCCCGTGAGCCCGGCGAGCGCGCGTGTGCCGCCGGCTCGGCGCACCCCGACCCGCACGCGGCTGGCGACGTCGACCGGCGGGCTCGCGGCCTTCACCGTCGTGCGCGTGACGACGCGCAGGCGCACCGCCGACCACAGCGGGCCGACCGCCACGCGGTAGCTGCCGTCCGCGGCGGCGCTGAAGGTGCGCGGCACCCACACCGGCCCCGTGAAGGGGAAGTCCTGGCGCTCGACGGCGAGCCCGATGCCGCCGACGCCGGCGCCGCTCACGCGCCCGGTGAGCGTCACGCTGCCCGACCAGATGACCGGGTCCGGCGTCGCGGCGTCGATCGTGATCGCCGACGGCGCACGCAGCGTGGTGAGGGTGCGGTCGGCGCCGCGCGCAGTGCCCGTGGCGTTCGTCGCGACGAGGCGAAAGTGGTACTTCGTGTAGGCGCTCAGGCCCGTGATCGGGGCGCTCACGCTCCGGCTGCCGCTGCCGTCCGCGGTCTGGTCGGCGGTCACCGAGCCGTACTTCGTCGTGGTCCCGTACTCGAAGTGGAAGCTCGTCGCCGCGCCGCGCGGGTCCAGCGACCCCGTCAGCGTCGCGCTCGTCGCCTGCGTTGCGCGCGCGTTGCCCGTGACGACCGATGGGGCGCGCGGCGGCGCGGTGGTCGTGAAGGTGTGGTCCGCGCCGCGCGCCACGCCCGCCGCGTTCGTGGCGACGACGCGGAAGTGGTAGGTCGTCGCGCTCGTCAGGCCGGTGACCGGGACGCTGACCGCGGCAGCGCCGCTGCCCGAGCCGGCGGGCTGTTCGGGCGTGGTGAGCCCGTAGGCGTCGGACGTCCCGTACTCCACGTGCCAGGTCGTGGCCGAGCCCTTCGGGTCGACCGTCCCGCCAAGCGTGGCGGCGGTCTGCGTGATCGCACTCGCGGCGCCGGTGCTCGCCGCGGGCGGGACGGGATTGGCGGCGATCGCGGGCGAAGCGCCGGCCGCGAGGACAAGCAGGGTTGCCAGGAGGGCGAAGAGCCGTCGCATGCCCGCACCGACACGGGGCGCGGGCGAAAGTTGTGGTCCCGCGCGGCCCCGGCCGAGCACACCCGCAGCCTGCCTGGTCGAGTTGTGCACGGATAGCGTGCCAAGCGCGCCCAGGTGGGCGCCGCGGGCCGTCAGAGCGTGAAGCCGCCGGCGCCGTCCAGGTGCAGCTGGCGCCCGGCGAGCGGCGCGTCCACGATCGCGGCGAGCACGCCGGCGTCGCCGGAGGAGGCGACGGTGCGCCGGCCGTCATCGAGCAGCGCGGTGACCGACGCGACTGCCGGCGCGCCGTCGCGGCCGTAGACGATCGAGGCGGCCTCGCCAGTGGCGGCGCCGGCGATGCCGGCCGCGGCCTCGCGCCGAGGCGTCGCGTCCACCTGCGCCTGCACGTTCGCCGCCGTGAAGCCGCGGCGGGGCTGTCCGGCCCCCAGGACGCAGGTGGCGTGCTTCGTCAGGTACCAGCCGACCGCCGTCGTCAGGCCGAGCGCGCCGGGGTCCTCGCGCAGCCGCACCGCCATCGCAGCGAGCGCGTGCGTCACGTAGTTGTTGCCCGGGCCGCCGGCGAAGGTCAGCCCGCCGGTGACGGTCGGCGCACGCGCGTCGGTCCAGGGGTCGACGCCCAGCTCGCGGCACGCGATCTGGACGGCGCTCGGGAAGCACGAGTAGATGTCGAGGTGTGCGACCTCGTCGATCGTCACCCCGGCGCCCGCCAGCGCCCCGCGCCCGGCGAACCGGATCGCCGGCGAGGAGTGCAGGTCCTCGCGCTCGCTGACGGTCCAGTGGTCGCACGCGTGGCCCGCGGCGAGCACGTGCACCCAGCGGTCGCGGTCGACGCCGAGCTCGCGCGCGAGCTCGTCCGAGCAGACGATCAGCGCCGCGGCCTGGTCGGTCTGGATGTTCGAGTTCAGGAGCTTCGGGTACGGCTGGGTGACGAGCCGGTTGTGCGGGCCCGGCGTCGCGATCTCCTTGGCCGATGGGATCGCGCCCCGCCACCAGGCGTGCGGGTTGGCGACCGCGACCTGGGCGAAGCGCGCCCACAGCTCGCCGAGCCGCGCGCGGTGCGCATCGATCGTGCCGCCGCGCTCGGCCCACAGCGCGCTCTCGAACAGCGGGTACATCGCGACGGGCGCGATCAGGTTCGCGGCGACCTCGGCGTCGCTGGCGGGAAAGCGCTCGGAGCCGAGCACGCGCGTCGGCGCGGCGCCCTCGTCGAGCGCCGGCCAATCGGGCTCGGCGCCGGCCTTCATCGCGGCCGCGAGCGTCGCGAGCGCCTCCGCGCCGCACACGATGCCCACGTCGAGCGCGCCCTCGGCGATACGCGAGCACATGTCGCTGAGCAGCACCTGCGGGCCGTCGCCGCCGAGCGTCGTGCGCAGACGCTCGCGCGGCTCCAGGCCCAAGCGCGCGGCAACGAGCGCGGCCGGGTCGCTCCAACGCCTGGAGGCGATGTCGACGACGCCCAGCGAGCCGGCGCGGCGCAGCAGCGCCCCACCGGCGCCGGCGTCGCCGGCGGCCGCAGCCACGACCTCCGCGCACATCTCGATCGGATCGGGCGCACCGGCGTCGCGCCAGGTCGCCTGGGCGACCCCGACGATCACCGGATGTGGCACGGCGCGCTGCGGATCCGGCTCAGCTGCCGGAAGCGGTCGGCCCGCCGCCCGCAGGCGGCGGCGGAGCGGGTGGCGCATCCTTCCCGGTCCCGCCGGCGTCGGAAGCCACCGTGACGGGCGTGCCCGCCTCCGCCTGGGCGGGGAACTCGCTCTCGGTCTCACGCCGCAGCACCACGACCCCCAGGATCGAGACGGCGATCAGGAACAGCACGAACAGCGGCCGGCGCGCGGCCGGAAGCGGTGCCCAGAGGATGAAGACGAGCAGCAGCGCCGCGACGACCCCGTAGGCGATCTCCGGGCGGTCGCGCAGGTACGGGGCGATCATGCGGCGGAACGCGGTCGCCGGCTTCGAGGGGCCGCCCAGCCAACCGGCGATCAGGACGCCGATGCCGATGATCACGGCCTGGATCCCGAGCGTGCGCAGGAGTGAGGTGCCGATGTCCCAGGCGGCATTCGCCGCGGGTCGCACCGCCGCCTCCGATGCGAGCGTGCTCGTCACCTCGCCGCCGATGATGCGCCGCGCGATGAGGACCAGGAAGCCGGCAACGATGAAGGCGAAGCCCACCCCGAGCAGGGTCTGGCGCCGGTGTCCCTGGGCCAGCCAGACGGCGAGCACGAACATGGCGAACACGAGGATGGGCAGCACCAACGCCAGCGCCTTGAGCGCCTTGGCCGCGTCCTGCGCGGTCTTCAGCTGCTTGGATTTGAAGATCACGATGTTCGCGGCCGACGACGGGATCTTGGCGAGCAGGCCGGAGGGGATCCCCACGCGATCGCCCACCTTCGTGAGCACCCGCTGCAGGTTCAGCGTCACCACGCCACCCTGCGTGCTGACGTTCGGACCGCCCCCGTTGATGATCTTCACGAACTCCTGGTGCGCGGCCCTGTTGGCGTCGGCCCAGATCGCCTGGACCGCAGGGCTGGCGAGCGCGTCCTCGGCGGCGCTCTGGACGAGGTTGCGCAGCCCGGCGGCGGCCGCCGGGGCGAGCAACTTGAGGTTGCCCGGAAGCCGGCTCTGCAGCTCGCCCGTCACGTCGACGTTCGCGTAGAGCTGGTCCGTGAGGTAGGTCGCGGTCTGGTCGCGGATGGCCTTGTTCTCGAGCAGCTGCGAGCTCGTCTTCGTCCACTGGTTCGTATCGAGCAGCTGCGTCTTCGCCCACACGGCGAAGATGCTCACGAAGCCCAGGACGGTCGCGACCGCGATCAGCGAGCGGACGGTGATCCGCCGGCCGCGCGAGCGGTCCCACGCCGTCTCCTCGGAGGGCGTCGCTTCGGACTTGCCGGTGGTTGCCGCTTCGGACTTGCCGGTGGTCGCCGCGCTCTTCGCGGCGGTGTCGAGCTTCTGGGTGGCTGCGGCATCGTCGCCGGCCGGCTGCTGCTCCTCGGTCACCTGGGCTCCTTGAGGACGGAGGTTCAGAGCGGGAGCCTTCCACAAACGGGCGCGCCGCGCCTAGACCGAATCGGCTGAGAGGATCAGCCGCCCAGCAGCGCGTGCAGGAGCGCCAAGCCCGCGAACGCGATCAGCGCGACGCAGAGCGACAGCGCGATCGCGACGGCCGTCACCGCGATCAGGACTCGATCGAGCGCGCGGCCCACTCCCGGGCGTGGCCGCAGCAGCGCCCGCCGCAGCCGGCCGAGCGGTCCGTCGCCCCAGGCGGCGAGCTCGGCCTGGCGCACGCGCACGCGCCAGCGACCGGCCATCTCGCGCGCTTCGCGCCGAGCCATCACGCGCCGGCGGGGGAGACGCTCAAGGCGCCCCTCCCAGAACGCCAGCGCGTCACGCGCCTCGTGCAGCGGCGGCGCCGCGCACAGCTCGCGCAGCAGTGCGGCGTCGGGGTCGGCGCCGCGCGTGTGGGGCCGCTGGAGCATGCGCTCGATGGTACGCCAGGGCGGGTCGACGCTCTACGCTCGAACGGGTGCCCCCGCCGCCACGATCGTCGTCCGCGCGCCGCAGCGCGGCGCTCGATGGCCTGCGCGCCGTCGCGGCGCTCAGCGTCTTCGGGTTCCACGCGTGGCTCTACACGCTGCCGGTCGTGCGCGCCGCCGCCGGCCGCGACACCCTGCCGGGCGCGATCTTCGCTGAGCTGCGGATCGGCCTGGTCCTGTTCTTCGTGCTGTCGGGCTTCCTGCTCTTCCGCCCGTGGGCCGCTGCGCGCCGGGACCGCGGGCGCGCACCGCGCACCGGCACATACGCCCTGCATCGCCTGGCGCGCATCGTGCCCGCCTACTACCTCGCGATCCTGGGGTCGGTGGTCCTGCTCTGGCCGCTTGCGGGGGAGCCCGGGGTTCGCCTCCCGCCCGCGGGGCTGCTGTGGGTGTTCGGGATCTTCGCGCAGAACCTCAGCCCCCAGACCGCGCTGACGCTCGACCCGCCGATGTGGACGCTCGCCGTCGAGGCGGCCTTCTACCTCGTGCTGCCGGTGCTCGGCTGGCTCGCGCTGCGCGGCGGGCCGGGGCGCGCGCGGCTCGCGCTCGTGCCGTGCGCGGCGATCGCCGGCGGCCTGCTGTTCAACGCGCTCGTCGCGCGCCAGGAGATCCCCGCGCAGGCGCTGGCCAAGAGCCTGCCCGCGATGCTGCCCTACTTCGCCCTCGGAATGCTCGCCGCGGTGCTCGCCGATGCCCGCACCCCGTCGCGCCGGCTGGCCTGGGCGCTGCTCGCCGCGGGCGGTGCGCTCGTGCTCGCCGACGGCTGGCTGCACGCCCATGCGGTCGCCGGCGGCGAGCTCGCGCTGCGCCTGCGGATCGTGCGCGACCTGCCCGCCGCGGCCGGCTTCGCCGCGATCGTGGCGGTCGCTGCGACGCGCCCGCCACGCGCGCTCGCCTGGGCCCCGCTGGCCTGGGTGGGCACCATCTCCTACGGGCTGTACCTCTGGCACGTCCCGGTCCTGCTCGTCCTGCGCGCCGACGGCCTGATGCCTGTCTCGCCGCTCGGGGCGTTCGCGGTCGCGCTGCCCGTCTCGTTGCTGCTGGGCTGGCTGAGCTGGCGCTTCGTCGAGGCGCCGGCGATCGCGTGGAGCCGGCGCCGCCGGATCAGCAGACCCGCGCTGCGAACCCCGCGAACAGCGCCCGCCCATGCGCATTCCAGCGTTTCAGCGAGCCGTCCGTCAGCCCCGCTCTCAGCCGCCCGGCGGCCGGCCCGGGACTGATCTCGCGCGGATCCTCGAGCAGTTCGGCGATCCAGTCCCCGAGGATCTCCGCAGTCACCTCGGGGTGGTACTGCACGCCCCAGGTCTCATCCAGGCGGTAGGCCTGCACGCACACCGGGCTGCGCGCGAGCACGGTCGCGCCCGGCGGCGGCTCGAGGGCGTAGCTGTGCCACTGCAGGGCGGTGAAGTGCGCCGGCGCGAACCCCAGCAGGGGGTCGGCGGCACCCGCCTCGAGCAGCTCGACGTCCAGCCAGCCCAGCTCGCGCTCGGGGGCACGCACGACGGCGCCGCCGCCGGCCTGCGCAAGCAGCTGCGCGCCGAGGCACACCCCGAGCGCCGGCCGCCCCCCGGCGAGCCAGTCGCGTGCGAGCTCGAGCTCGGCGGTCAGGTACGGGTAGCGGTCCTGCTCGCAGACGTTCTGCTCGCCGCCCAGCACCACCAGTCCGCCGAAGTCGGTCAGCGGGCGCGGCGGCTCGGGCTCCTCGGCCGGCGTCCACTCCTCGATCTCGCGGCCCGCATCGCGCGCGCCGTCGTGGAACACGCCGCTCGTGCCTCCGCCGGGATGCAGGATCGCCAGGATGCGCGTGCTCACAGCGCCTCAGCGTAGGCCCGCCCGGCCTGCAGGTCGCGACTGGACGCCCAGCCGACGCACGCGCCGACCACGCACAGCGCCGCGCCGGCGAAGAACGCGGCACGGTAGTTCCCGCCGCCGCCGAGCGAGGCGACCAGCCCGGCGAACGGCGCGCCCAACCCGACACCGAGGTCGAAGAACGCGGTGAACGCACCCATCGCCGCGCCGCGGCCGCGCTCGCCGACCCGCCGCACGACGATCAGCGCGAGCGACGGGAAGACGAGCGACATCCCGGCGCCCATCACGACCGCGCCGGCGATCGCGACCGGCCACGAGTTCGCCGCACCGACCAGCGCGAGGCCGCAGGCCTCAACGAGCCCCGCCCCGAAGGCCGTGCGGCGCGGGCCGATCCGGTCGGGCAGCGCACCGACGACCAGGCGGCTGAGCACGACCGACGCCGCGAAGATCGTGAACGTCGCCGCTCCGTGGCCGATGCCGCGCTGGTCCAGGAGCAGGACGACGAAGGCGGCCATCGTCCCGTAGCCGGCGTTCGCCAGCGCCAGCGCGACCCCCGGGCGGATCGCCTCGCGCGGGACCCAGCGCCGGCGCTCCGGCCCGGGTGTGGCGCCACGCTCGCCCGGGGCCTCCTCCGCCGGGGTCAGGCCGAGCTCCGCGGCGGCCACCTCCTCGGCGACCGGCTGCGCGTGCGGCGAACCCTCGTCGATCGTGCGGGCGAGCACCACGCCCGCGAGCGGCGACAGTGCCGCGAACGCCCACACCGCGTCGTAACCGCCCAGCGTGAACATCGCCTGCCCGACGACCGAGCCGAACGTCAGGCCGCCCCAGATCGCCAAGCCGAAGATGCCGATCGCCTGCCCGCGGCGCGCCGACGGCGAGAGGTCCACGATCCACGTCACGCCGGCGGTGAAGACCCACCCGTCCCCGAAGCCGACGACCAGCCGGGCGAGCAGCAGCCCGGGCACGCCGGAGGGAAGGAACAGCAGCGCCCCGCCGAGCGCGCAGATCAGCATGCCCCAGGTGTGCACCGCCTTGCGCCCGCGGTGGTCGGCGATGCGCCCGCCCAGCGGCCGGCTGACGAGCGCGGTGATCGCGAACGCCCCGATCACGACGCCGACCGCCACGTCCCCGGCGCCCACCGGGCCGCGCACGTAGCGCGGAAGGATCGGCAGCACCGCGCCGATCGCCAGGAAGCACAGCAACGTCGCCGAGAAGACCCCGGCGAAGGAGGCGAGCGCGGGACGCGCCACGCGGGCCCCGCCAGGGCGGGCCGGCCGCGCGGCGTGCATCGCCGCCCAGCCTACCGGCAGGTGCCGTTCGCCCGGCGGGCGAAGCGCGGGCCGCCGCATTCGCCCGAAGGGCGATGCCCGACGGCCGCGGAGCGCGCGAGAATGGCGGGCGTGGAGCCCGAGACGCTCACGACGGACGATCAGTCCAGCTACGTCCCGCTGACCGCCTGCCGCGATGAGCTGTACGAGGCCGACGGCACGCCGCGGCCCGCGGCGCGCGCCCTGATCGCCGGCCTGGAGCGCCTGGGCCGTGAGGCGCTCGGCGACGCCGGCCGCCGGCGCGACGCGATCTTCCTGCAGCAGGGCATCACCTTCGAGACCGCCGGCGAGGACGGCCCGACACGCGAGCGCCCGTTCCCGCTCGATCTCGTGCCGCGGATCATCACGGGGTCCGAGTGGCAGGAGCTGCAACAGGGCCTCGCGCAGCGGATCCGCGCGCTCAACCACTTCGTCGACGACGTCTACCACGGCCGCGAGATCGTGCGCGAGGGCATCGTGCCCTGGCAGCTGATCGCGGGGCGCTCGCACTTCGCACGCGCCGTTCACGGCATCCGGCCACCCGGCGGGGTCTACTGCCACGTGGCGGGGTGCGACCTGGTGCGCGACGGCGATGGCACCTGGAAGGTGCTCGAGGACAACGTGCGCACGCCGTCGGGGATCTCATATGTGCTCGAGAACCGCGCCGCGATGGCGCGGCTGGTGCCGGGCCTGTTCGGCCCGTACCGCGTGCGGCCGGTGGACCACTACCCGCAGCTGCTGCTGGCGGCCCTGCGGTCGGTGGCCCCGTCGGCCGACAGCGAGGCGACGGTCGTCGTGTGGACCCCCGGCCCGCTGAACTCCGCGTACTTCGAGCACGCCTTCCTCGCACGCCAGATGGGGGTCGAGCTCGTCGAGGCGTCCGACCTCGTCGTGCGCGACGAGGTCGTCTACATGCGCACCACCGCAGGGCTCAAGCGCGTGCACGCGATCTACCGGCGCCTGGACGACGACTTCATCGATCCGCTGGAGTTCCGCCCGGACTCGCTGCTCGGCGTGCCGGGGATGGTGCGCGCCTATCGCGCCGGCACCGTGGCGATCGCCAACGCGATCGGCACCGGGGTGGCCGACGACAAGGCGGTCTACCACTACGTGCCCGAGATGATCCGCTACTACCTCGGCGAGCGGCCGTTCCTGGAGAACGTGCGCACGTACCTGCTCACCGACCCGGAGCAGCTCGAGCACGTCGTCGGGCGTCTGCACGAGCTCGTCGTCAAGCCGACCGGCGAGTCCGGGGGCAAGGGCGTGACCATCGGCCCGGCGGCGAGCGAGGCGGAGCTCGCGCGGCTCGCCGTGGAGCTGCGCGCCCAGCCCGAGCGGTGGATCGCGCAGGAGCTCGTGCACCTCTCGACCGTGCCGACCGCCGGCCCGGGCGGCCGGCTGCATCCCCGGCACGTGGACCTGCGGCCGTTCGCCGTCTTCGGCGAGCGGATCGACATCGTCCCCGGCGGGCTCACGCGGGTCGCGCTCGAGGAGGGCTCGATGATCGTCAACTCCTCCCGCGGCGGCGGGTCGAAGGACACCTGGGTGCTCGGTGGCGACGGGGGTGAGGAGCCGCTCGATGCCACGCTTCCCGAGCCGCTCCCGCCGGCGCTGCCCGACCTGCGCTACGGCGGCTGGACCGGGCAGGCCCAGCAACAGCAGCAGGCGCGCCGGTGCTAGCGCGGATCGCGCACGAGCTCTACTGGCTGGGGCGCAGCCTCGCGCGCGCCGAGTTCACCGCGCGCGTGGTCGACGGCGTCTTCCAGGTCGAGCTGCAGGGCCAGCCGGACGCCGAGCCGGGCGTCGTGCTCGGCTGGAACGAGCTGCTCGCGATGTTCGGCTCCGGTGAGGAGGGCGAGCGCGTCCAGCGGCTGGAGGCGCTCCAGCGCCTGACGCTCGACGCCGCGACGCCGAACTCGATGGTCTCGACCTTCGAGCGCGCGCGCGAGGGCGCGCGGACGGTCCGCGACGTGATCAGCGCCGACATGTGGGAGGCGATCAACACGACGGTCCTCACCCTGCGCGGCGATGAGCCCACCTCCTGGCAGGCGCCGGCCGGTCCCTACCTGGCGTGCAAGTACATCAAGGAGCGCACCGCGCTCATCGGCGGCCTCGCCGATCGCACGATGCTGCGCGACGAGGCGAAGTGCTTCCTGGACGCCGGCGGGTTCATCGAGACCGCCGACATGGTGCTGCGCATGCTGCACGTCGCCTTCCCGCCGAGCGCCGACGCGCTGGAGAGCGGGGCCCACGCGCTGGCGCTGCTGCAGGCGGTCGGCGGCTTCCAGGCCTACCGCCGCGCCGTGCCCGCGCCGCCGAACGCCGGCCCGGTCGCGCGCTTCCTGCTCTTCGAGCGCGCGTATCCCGACAGCGTCGCGGCGTGCGTGGACTCGCTGCACGACGCGCTGGAGAGCGCCGACACCAGCCCGCGCAACTCCGAACCGGTGCTGCGCCTGAGCCGCCTGGCGGCGGATCTGGACTTCCAGCGGCGTACGCTGGCCGACGCGGCGGAGATCGGCGCCGCCTGCGAGGCGGTACGCGAGGAGCTCGTGCGCGTCGATGCCGACGTCGCGGACCGCTACTTCGCGGGCGCCGCCCGCCAGCGGGGGACGACGGTCGTCTGATCGATGCACTTCTCGATCCGCCATCTCACCGAGTACCGGTACGCCGATCCGGTGACCGACAACCTCAACGCGCTGCGCGTGCGCCCGGCGACGACGTCCAACCAGCGCTGCGACGAGTTCCACGTGCGGATCGACCCCGAGACGCGTGTCAGCCGGCACCTCGACTACTTCGGCACGGAGGTCCTCGAGTTCGGGGTGCCCACGGCCCACGACGCGCTGACGATCGACGTGCGCGCGCGCGTCGTGACCTCCGAGCCGCCCGAGGCGCCCGCCGGCCCGTGGGATGCGCTGCAGCGCACCGCCTACGTCGAGGCCGGCGGCGAGTTCCTGCTGCCGTGGCAGGACCGGGGGCTGGAGGGCGTGCTCGACGACCTCACGCAGCAGCTGCGCGCGAGCAGCCCGCTGGCGACGCTGCGGCTGCTGTGCGAGCTCGTGCCCGATCGCTTCGAGTACCGGCGCGGCGCCACGTACGTCGGGTCGACGGTCGGGGACCTGCTGGCGGCCGGCGCCGGCGTCTGCCAGGACTTCGTGCATCTCGGGCTGATCCTGCTGCGCCGGCACGGGATCGCCGCGCGCTACGTCTCGGGCTACCTGTGGGCGGCGCCCGAGGACGGCGGCTCGGACTCGCTGGAGCTCGACACGCACGCGTGGCTCGAGGCGCTGATCCCGGGGACCGACGGGCGCGGCGAGCCGGTCTGGGTCGGCGCGGACCCGACGAACCGCCGCCTCGCCGGCGAGACGCACGTGAAGATCGGCCACGGCCGGTTCTACGCCGACGTCCCGCCGGTGAAGGGCGTCTACCGCGGCCGCGCCGCCTCCGAGCTCCATGCCACGGTCACGATGACGCGGCTGGATCCGCAGGCGGCGGGCCGGGCGTGAGGGGCCGCGGCCGCTACCCGAGCGCGCGCACCGCGCGGCGCACCGGTGCGGGCATCCGCACCGGCAGCTGGCCCTCGACCTGCAGCGCCGCCACCGTCGTGCGCGGGAGGCTCAGCGGCCCCTCGTGTAGCAGGTAGCGCGGCTCCCAGCGCGGGAAGAACTTCGCGTTGAAGCTGTAGAGGCTCTCAATCTGGAACCAGGGGTTGAGCAGCGTCAGCGCCCGCCCGGCGAGTCGCTGCAGCGCGTTCTCGGGGCTGTGCAGCCACTTCGCGAACGCGGCGAAGTTCAGCGAGAGCTCCTCGATGCCGCGCTCGCGCGCAAGCTCGATCGCGCGCACGATCATGACGTCGACGATGCCGTTCGGCGCGTCGGGGTCGCGGCGCATCGCGCTCAGCGACAGCGCGGGATGCCCGAAGGCCGGGACGAAGTGCAGGAAGCCGCGCGGCGCTCCCTCGCCGTCGCGTGCGATCACGACCAGCGTGTCGTCCAGGTGCTCACCGCGCAGCCCCTCCATCGCCATCGAGAATCCGCGCTCGGGCTCGCCGTCGCGCCAGCGGTCGGTGACCGCGTCGAGCGCGTCGAGCTCGGTGGGCGCGAGCGTCCCCAGCTCGCGCAGCTCGCAGGTGTAGCCGGCCTTGCGCAGGCGGTGGCAGGCCTGGCGGACCTTCTTGATCCGCTTGCCCTCGAGCGTGAACCCGGCGGTCTCCACGACCGCCTCATCCCCGAGGTAGAGCGCGCGCAGGCCCTCCGGACGGCAGCGCTCGGCGAACCCGGGGCTGGCGCCCACCACCGCGATCTGCAGACCGTGCAGGTCGGCGAACGCCAGCGCGTCGCGCAGCAGCTCCCCGACCGCGTCGGGCGCGCCGACCGGGTCGCCGGACACGACGAGCACGCCGTGCTCGACGCGGTAGGCCAGGAACGCGCGGCGGTCGGCCGACCACAGGTGCGAGAGGTCGCGGCGCAGCTTGAAGTAGCTCAGCGTGTCGGTGCCGTGCTCGCGCACGAGGCGGCAGGCCTCGCGGTGCTCGACCGGGCACGGCGCGCGCACGCCGCGCAGGGGGCGGTACAGGATCGCGGCGATCGCCACGAGCGCGCCGACGCCGAGCACGCCGAGCGCCCACGGCAGGAACTCGAGCGGCCCGGCCAGGTGCAGCGGGCCGCCGGTGAGGGTCAGCAGCCCGAGCGCCTCGCGGGCGTCGAGCCGTATGCCGCCGTGGGGCGTGGCCCAGTGCGCCGCTGCCAGCACCGCGACCAGCGCGGTCGCGAGCGTCACACCGGCGACGAGCGCCGAGCTGCGCAGCGCCGTGCCCAGCGTCCCCACCTGCGAGCGCACGTAGAAGGCCGAGCGCCCCCACAGCAGCAGCCCGGCCAGAGTCCAGCTGAGCAGGGCCTCCTCCACGTCCAGGCCCTTGAGCAGGTTCAGCACGCCGAGCGCGGCCAGGAGCCAGACCGCGAGCACCAGGGCGCGGTGGCGGCGCAGCGCCAGCGCGCGCGCCTGGACGAGCAGCGCGACGCCGAGCGGCACCGCGAGCACGTGCGCCCAGCTGGGCATCCCGTCGGGTGCGAGCGCCGTGAGCAGCCGCATGCGGTCGTGCACGCTCGGGGTGACCGCGCTGAGCACGTTGACGACGCCGACGGCGGCCGTCAGCCAGGCCGCGATCAGCGGCAGGCGGTTGCGCATCGGCGAGGTGGCTGTCGGCACGTAGCGGAAGGGTGGGGGAGCAACCTGAACGGCGCCTGAAGGGCCTGCTCGACCCCGGTGGGAGTATCCGTCGCGGGGCGGCCGGAACGGCGCCCGCGCTCCCAGGTACACCGCCACGGGCATCGCGCTACACTCGGCACCGGTCGACCTGCCCGGGGCGGGTCGTTTTTCTGTCCCGGCGCGTCGGCTCGAGTCACACCTCGACCCGGAGTCCGGCCCATGGCCCGTGGAGATGTGCGCATCGCTATCACCCTCGCCTGCGAGGAGTGCAAGCGGCGCAACTATCAGACCAACAAGAGCAAGCGCAACTCGCCCGACCGCATCACGCTGCGCAAGTACTGCAAGTGGTGCCGCAGGCACACGAGCCACAAGGAGACCCGCTAGCGGGGTGAACCGGCGTGGCTCGTGACCGACAGCGTGCCAAGCAGCGCAAGGCCCGGCGGGAGAAGTCCGGCCGGCCCGACGCTGCGCCGCATGCCGAGACGCCGCAGCAGGAGCAGGAGCCGCAGCACGAGCACGACGAGCGCAACCCGCTCGTGCGCGAGGATCTGTCAGGCCAGCTCGAGCACATGACCGCGAACGTCGACCAGTTCGACGCCGCGCTGGTCGCGGGGGCCGAGGGCGTCACCGTGCCGGAGGACACCGAGCTCGGTGACGGCGTCGTCCACCCCGAGGAGCTCGACGACGAAGACTTCGAGGAGCTCGAGGACCGCATCGACGAGGTCGAGCAGGCCATCGAGACCGGCGACCAGGAGCACGTCGGCGAGCTCGAGCACGAGCTCGACGAGGAGATCACCACGCGCCGGCGCACGCGCGCCGCAGCGCCCGCGCCGACCCCGGCGACCGCCACGCGCAAGGGGCCCGGCCGGTTCTTCGCCTTCCTGCGCGCCTCATGGGCCGAGCTGCGCCGCGTGCAGTGGCCCGACCGCCGCCAGGTCGGCCAGGCGACCGCCGTCGTGCTCGGCTTCGTGCTCGTCGCCGGCGTGTACCTCGGCATCGCCGACGCGCTCGCCAAGAAGCTCGTCGACCTCATCATCTGACCCGGGGCATCCATGTATCGCTGGTACGTCGTCAACACGAAATCCGGACACGAGAAGAAGGTCAAGCAGAACCTCGAGCACCGGATCGTCTCGCTCGGGCAGCAGCGCAGCGTGCGCCAGATCGTCGTCCCCACCGAGACGGTCTCCGAGATGAAGGAGAACCAGAAGGTCTCCGTCGAAAAGCGGACGATGCCCGGCTACGTGCTCGTGAACATGGACCTCAACGACGACTCTTGGGCGCTCGTCAAAGGCACCCCGGGCGTGACGGGCTTCGTCGGCGCGTCCAACGAGCCCGTGCCGCTGACGCAGCCGGAGGTCGACCGCCTGCTGCACCGCGAGGTCGCGCAGAAGGTCGCGACCAAGGCGCAGTTCTCGATCGGCGAGTCGGTGAAGGTCGTCTCGGGCCCGCTGTCGGACTTCTCCGGCGAGATCGCCGAGATCAACCAGGATGCCTCGAAGCTCAAGGTCCTTGTGTCAATCTTCGGCCGCGAGACTCCGGTCGAGGTCGGCTTCGACCAAGTGAAGAAGATCTAGGAAGCACACGACGATGGCGAAGAAGGTCCTCACACAGATCAAGCTGCAGGCTCCCGGCGGCGCCGCAAGCCCGGCCCCGCCGGTCGGTCCCGCCCTGGGTCAGCACGGCATCAACATCATGGAGTTCTGCAAGGCGTTCAACGCCCAGACGCAGGACACCCCCGGGACGACGATCCCGGTCGTCATCACCGTGTACGAGGACCGCTCGTTCACGTTCGTGACGAAGACCCCGCCCGCCGCGGTCCTCATCAAGCAGGCGATCGGCCTGGAGAAGGGGTCGGGCGAGCCCAATCGCAACAAGGTCGGGACCATCAGCCAGGCGCAGATCCGCGAGATCGCCGAGCGCAAGCTGGCCGACCTGAACGCCAACGACATCGACGCCGCCGCGAAGATCATCGCCGGCACCGCGCGCTCGATGGGCGTGGAGGTGCAGTGATGCCGACGAAGCACGGCAGGGGCTATCTGGAGGTCCGCGGCAAGGTCGATCGCGAGCGCGAGTACGAGCCCGCCGAGGCCGTCGCGCTCGTCAAGGAGCTGAAGCGCGCGAAGTTCGACGAGTCCGTCGAGGTGCACGTGCGCACCGGCCTGAACGTCCGCCATGCCGATGAGCAGCTGCGCGGGACGATCGCGCTGCCCAACGGCCTTGGCAAGGAGGTCACGATCGCCGTCTTCGCCCAGGGCGACAAGGCGCGCGAGGCCGAGGAGGCCGGCGCGGACATCGTCGGCGCCGAGGATCTCGCCAAGCGCGTCGAGGAGGGCTTCACCGACTTCGACGTGGCGATCGCGACGCCGGACATGATGCCCGTCGTAGGGCGCCTCGGACGCGTCCTCGGCCCCTCCGGCAAGATGCCCAACCCGAAGGTCGGCACGGTGACGATGGACGTCGCCCGCGCGGTCGAGGAGGCCAAGGCCGGCAAGGTCGAGTACCGCACGGACCGCAACGCGATCGTGCACCTCGTGATCGGCAAGGTGAGCTTCGACGATCGCGCGCTGCTGGAGAACTACGCCGCCGTCGTGGACGAGCTTGTCCGCGCCAAGCCCGCGGCGGCCAAGGGCAGGTACATCCGGTCGATCACGCTGGCCTCGACACAGGGGCCCGGCGTGAAGGTCGACCCCACGAGACTTCGCGACATCCTGGAGGCGGCGACGCCGGCCGCGGCGTAGTCCCGGGACAGCTCGCGCCACCGCAGACCTCCGGCAGGCCGCGACGGCGGCCGGAAGCCCGGACGAGGAGGCCCATTGAACCGAGAGCAGAAAGCGGCAGCGGTCGCCCAGATCGCTGAGCAGATCAAGGAGTCCGAGGCGGTCTTCGCCGTCGACTACCGCGGCATCAGCGTGACCGACGCGGCGACCGTGCGTGCCCAGCTGCGCGAGGCGGGCGCGACGTTCCGCGTCGTGAAGAACTCGCTCACCGAGCGCGCGGCGGATGCCGCCGGGATGGAGCAGCTCAAGGAGCTGTTGACCGGCCCGACGGCACTGATGTTCGTGCGCGGGGACGCCGCGAGCGCGGCGAAGACGATCTCGACGTTCAACCGTGAGACGTCGCTGCTGGAGTTCAAGGGCGGCGTCATGAACGGCGAGGCGCTCGAGGTCGCGCAGATCCAGGCGATCGCCAGGCTGCCCGCGCGCGACGTGCTCTACGGCCAGCTCGTCGGCATGGTCGCGGCGCCGCTGACCGGCTTGGTGCGCAGCCTCGGCGGGCTGATCGGCGGGCTCGCGGTGGCACTCGGCCAGGTGGCCGAGAAGAAGGCCTCCGGCGAGATCCCCGCCGGGGAGTCGCCGGCGCCGGCGCAGGCCGAGGCCGAGGCGCCCGCGGAGGCCGAGGCGTCCGCGGAGGGCGAGGGCACAACTTCTGACAACGAGAACGAGAACGAGGCGGACGCTTCGGCCTAGCCGCCGAAGCGAACCCCAGGAGGAACACATCAGATGGCAACTTCCACACAGGACTGGATCGAGGAGCTGAAGGGCATCTCGGTGCTCGAGCTCGCCGAGCGCATCAAGGCGCTCGAGGAGGAGTTCGGCGTGTCGGCGACCGCCGTCGCCGCGGCCGCTCCGGCGGCGGCCGCCGGCGGCGATGGCGCCGGCGCGGCCGCCGAGGAGGCATCGTCGACCGTCGACGTCGTCCTCACCGCCTCCGGCGACAAGAAGATCCAGGTCATCAAGGTCGTGCGCGCGGCCACCGGCCTCGGCCTCAAGGAGGCCAAGGCGCTCGTCGACGAGGCGCCCAAGCCCGTCAAGGAGGGCATCGAACGCGACGAGGCCGAGAAGCTCAAGCAGGAGCTCGAGGAGGCTGGCGGGACCGTCGAGCTCAAGTAGCTCCACCGCGACCACCAGCCGTGCCGAAGGCGCCCCATCCGGGGCGCCTTCGTCGTCCGGGGTACGTGGTCGAATGCGCGGGTGCAGCACCACCTCATCACGCGCGGGACCCGCCACCGCTACGGCGTGGTGCTGGTGCTCACGGTCGCGACGTTCACCTTCACGCTCGCGGCGGGCGACGCGACCTGGGAGCACGTCGTGGCCGTCGTGCTGCAGGCGGCGACGCTCGTCGCCGCGGTCCGCACCTCCGGCGTCTCGCCGCGGCTGCTGCGGATCTCCGTCGTCGTCGGGGTGATCGCGATCCTCGGGGCGGTCTCGATCGCGGTGACGGCGGACGAGGGCCAGAGCGGCACCCGCATCCTCCAGCTCCTGCTCGCCACGGCCGCGCCGCTCGCCGTGGCGCGCGGGCTGCGAGTCCAGCTGCGCGAGGAGGGGGTCACGCTCCAGGTCGTCTTCGGAGCGCTGTCGATCTACCTGCTCATCGGCATGTCGTTCGCATTCCTCTTCGGCGCGGTCGCGTCGCTCTCGAGCGAGGCGTTCTTCCACCAGCCCCTCGTCGGCGACGGCACGCTCGCCGACCAGACGTACTTCTCGTTCGTCACCCTCACCACGACCGGGTACGGCGACCTCACCGCGAACGTCGGCCTGCCGCGTGCGCTCGCGATCCTCGAGGCGATCTTCGGCCAGCTCTACCTCGTCACGGTCGTGGCGCTCGTGATCAGCAACCTCGGCCGGGGGACGCGCGCCGGGGAGGCGCGGTAGCCGGCGTGGTTTGTCAGGGCTTTGGCAGAACTCGGGGACCAAACGCGACGGGTTTTCACAAGGTCTTGACAAACGGGTCGGCGGTCGGAGAGGGTTGGCAGGACGTGGTCAGCTCCACCTCAGGGTCGCTGGAGGGTCTGCGCGGGCACAACCGGGAGCGCGTCGTGCACGCGCTCAGCCGCAGCGGGCTGGCCAGCCGCGCGGAGCTCGCGCGCCTGACCGGCCTCAGCCGGACGACCGTCTCGAGCCTGGTCGCGGAGCTCATCGGCGCCGGCCTGGTCGTCGAGCGCGAGGACGTCCCGGGGGCCGCGCCCGGGCCGGGCGGCGGCCGCCCGCCGGTGCTGCTCGCGCTGGATCGCTCCGCCGGTTCGGCGGTGGGCGTCGACTTCGGGCACAGCCACATCCGCGTGGCGGTCGCGGATCTCTCCCACACCGTGCTGGCCGAGGAGGTCATCGACTTCGACGTCGACGGCGAGAGCGCGGCCGCGCTCGACCGTGCCTGCGCGCTCGTGGAGGACGCGATCGAGCAGGCCGGCGTGGCGCGTGCGGCGGTCGTCGGCGTGGGCGTCGGGCTCCCGGGCCCGATCCGCCTGGGGTCACGCATGCTTGGCTCGCCGACGATCCTCCCCGGGTGGACCGGGATGCGCATCGCCGACGTGCTCGAGGAGCGCCTGGGCCTCAAGGTGATGCTCGAGAACGACGCGAACCTCGGCGCCTTGGCGGAGCTCTCGTTCGGGGCCGCGCGTGGCGAGCGCTTCGCCGTATACGTGCGCGCCTACTCCGGCATCGGCGCCGGCCTGATCTGCGACGGGCGCCTCTACCGCGGCGCCGACGGCACGGCCGGCGAGCTCGGCCACGTGATCATCGACGAGAGCGGTCCGGTCTGCCGCTGCGGCAACCGCGGCTGCCTGGAGACCGTCGCGGCCGAGGGCGCGATCCTCGACCTGCTGCGCCGCACGCACGGCGATGACCTCACCTTCCCGCGGGTCGTCGAGCTGGCCGCGGGCGGGGATGCCGCGTGCCGGCGCGTGATCGCGGACGCCGGCCACCAGATCGGCGTCGCGGTCGCCAACCTCTGCAACATCTTCAACCCGAGCATGGTCGTGGTCGGCGGCACGCTGAGCGGCGCCGGCGACCTCCTGCTCGATCCGCTGCGCGACGCGGTGTCGCGCTATGCCATCGCCAGCGCGGCACAGGACGTCAGCGTCGTGCGCGGCGTCCTGGGCGAGCGCGCCGAGGTGCTCGGCGCGCTCGCGCTCGTCTTCGCGGAGGGGGAGGGTGCGTTCCCCCTGCGCGTCGCCGTCGGAGGGGCCGCATGACCTCCCCGGCGCGAGTCGTTCGCACGCACGAAACCCCCAACAACCATGGCGGGCCCCTGGCCCGCTCGAGGAGGAGTCGCATGTCCCGTATCACCAGGCTGCGCCCCGCAGCCTTCCTGGCGGCCGTGCTCGCGCTGAGCCTGCTCGTCGCCGCCGGCTGCGGCAGCAGCAACAGCAGCACATCGTCGGGCTCGACGTCGGCGTCCGGCCAGACCGTCGGGAACGTCAAGGGCGGCATCGCCGTCCTGCTGCCGGACTCGAAGTCGTCGGTTCGCTGGGAGACCCAGGACCGCCCCGACCTCGACAAGGCGTTCACGGCCGCGGGCATCCCGCACACGATCGTCAACGCCGAGGGTGACGCCGCCGCCCAGCGCACGCAGGCAGACCAGGCGCTCACGAACGGCGCGAAGGTCGTCCTGCTCGTCGACCTCGACTCGGGCTCCGGCTCGTCGATCATCGCCGCGGCCCACAAGGCCGGGGCGAAGGTCATCGACTACGACCGCCTGACGCTCGGCGGCGGCGCCGACTACTACGTCTCGTTCGACAACCAGCGCGTCGGCAAGCTGCAGGGTCTGGGCCTCGTCAAGTGCCTGAGCGCGGGCACGACGAAGACCCCGGTGGTCGCCGAGCTCAACGGCTCGCCGACGGACAACAACGCCACGCTGTTCGCCGACGGCTACAACAGCGTCCTGAACCCGCTCTACGCCAAGGGCGCGCTGAAGAAGGGCCCCAACCAGTCGGTGCCGGACTGGGACAACCAGCAGGCGCTCACGATCTACGAGCAGATGCTGCAGTCGACGAACAACAAGATCGACGGCGTGCTGGCGGCCAACGACGGCCTGGCGAACTCCGTCATCTCGGCCCAGCAGGCGCGCAAGCTGCCGAAGATCCCGGTGACGGGGCAGGACGCGACGGCGCAGGGCATCCAGCACATCCTCTCCGGCGATCAGTGCATGACGGTCTACAAGAACGTCAACAAGGAGGCCGCGTCGGCGGCGGCCGCCGCGATCGCGCTGATCAAGGGGCAGAAGCCCGCCTCGACCACGACGCTCGACAACAAGAGCGGCAAGCCGGTCGCGGCGAGCACGTCGGGCGGGACGCCGGCGATCCTGCTGACGCCGCAGTCGGTGACGAAGAAGAACATCAACAGCACGGTCATCAAGGACGGGTTCCTGAAGGCGAGTGACATCTGCACGGGCCAGTACGCCCAGTACTGCAAGCAGGCGGGGATCCAGTAGGGCAGGGGCCTTCGCGGATCGCTGGCCGGACGGCCGGCGATCTGGGAGGCTGATGTCGGAGGGAGGGGCGCTCCCGGCGCCTCTCCCCCTGACGGATCGCAGGGCGACAGGAGGAGGAGGACGTTGGCTGATCAGCCGTTGCTCCAGTTGAAGGGCGTGTCGAAGACCTTCGGCGCGGTCCACGCGCTCACGAAGGTCGATTTCCACGCGAGCTCCGGCGAGGTCATGGCGCTCGTCGGCGACAACGGCGCCGGCAAGTCCACCCTCATCAAGGGCGTCGCCGGCATCTACCCGTTCGACGAGGGCAAGATCATCTGGGAGGGCAAGGAGGTCCACATCTCGGGCCCCAAGGACGCGGCGAAGCTCGGGATCGAGGTCGTCTACCAGGACCTCGCGCTCTGCGACAACCTCGACGTCGTCCAGAACATGTTCCTCGGCCGCGAGGAGCTCACCACGCTGCGCCGGATGGACGAGACGTCGATGGAGCGCAAGGCGCGCACGACGCTGAAGGGTCTGGCGGTGACGACGCTCCAGTCGGTGCGCCAGCCCGTCGCCTCGCTCTCCGGCGGGCAGCGCCAGTCCGTCGCGGTCGCCAAGGCCGTGATGTGGAACTCCAAGCTCGTGATCCTCGACGAGCCCACCGCCGCGCTCGGCGTGGCGCAGACCCGCCAGGTGCTCGACCTGGTCAAGCGCCTGGCCCAGCAGGGGCTGGCGGTCGTGCTGATCTCGCACAACCTGCACGACATCTTCGAGGTCGCCGACCGCATCACGGTGCTGCGCCTCGGCCAGAGCGTGCGCGAGCTGAAGGTCAGCGAGACGAGCCAGCAGGAGGTGGTGCAGGAGATCACAGCGGGCGAGCTCAGCCATGTTCCCGGCGTCGTCCCGGAGGAGGTGGTCGCATGAGCACCCAGGAGACGCGCGAGCCCCTCGTCGAGGACGAGGAAGCGCCGAGCGGCGCCATCGGGGCTGCGACCGTCGAGCACGAGACGCTCTCGGACTACGTGCGCGGGCGCATCGAGGGCCTGCGCGCCGGGGAGCTCGGGAACATCCCGATCATCATCGGGATCATCCTGATCGCGATCTACTTCCAGTCGCGCAACAGCAACTTCCTGACGGCGGGGAACTTCGACAACCTCATCGTTCAGATGGCGCCGATCGCCGTCATCGGCATGGGCATCGTCTTCGTCCTGCTGCTCGGCGAGATCGACCTGTCCGTCGGTTTCGTCAGCGGCGTGGGCGGCGCGATCTGCGCCGTCCTGCTGCTTCCCGGGGGAGCCAGCATCCCGACGGCGGTCGCGATCATCGTCGCGCTCGGCGCGGGACTGTGCATCGGCCTGGTGCAAGGAACCCTCTTTGCGAAGGTCGGCATCCCGTCGTTCGTCGTGACCCTCGCGGGCCTGCTCGCGTGGAACGGCGTCGTGCTCGAGATCGTCGGCTCGCGCGGAACGATCGTCATCCAGGACTCGTTCGTCAACGGGATCGCCAACAACAGCCTGTCGGACACCGCTGCGTGGGTCGTCGTCGAGGGCGCGGTCGCCCTCTACGCCGCGATCCAGTACTCCGCCGTGCGGGGCCGCAAGCGGGCCGGCCTGCCGAACGTGCCGACGAGCCTGATCCTCATCCGGATCGGCGTGCTCGCCATCCTGGGCGCGTTCGTCGTGATCGTCTGCAACTCGGCCCGCGGCCTGCCGTACGTCGGGGTGCTGATGATCGGCCTGATGCTCTTCTGGACGTTCATCACGGACCGCACGCGGTTCGGGCGCCACGTCTTCGCCGTCGGCGGCAACGCCGAGGCCGCGCGCCGCGCCGGCATCCGCGTCGATCTGGTGCGCATCGCCGTCTTCGGGATCTCGGGGTTCATGGCCGCGATGGGAGGCATCATCCTCGCCTCGCGCCTGAGCTCGGTGGACACGAACGCCGGCGGCGGCTCGATCCTGCTCTACTCGATCGCCGCGGCGGTGATCGGCGGGACGAGCCTCTTCGGCGGTCGCGGCACGATCCGCAGCGCGATTCTCGGCGCGGTCGTGATCGCGAGCATCGACAACGGGCTGGGGCTGCTGAACGTCTCGGCGGGCACGAAGTTCATCGTCACCGGCCTTGTGCTGCTGGCGGCGGTCACGGTCGACTCGCTCTCGCGCAAGGGACGGGAGTCCGCCGGGCGCGCCTGAACGACACAGACGACTGGCGGCGGGCGTGGGCGGACGGCGGTCCGCCGGCGCCCGTCCGGGAGGACGAGATGGCTGCATTCGAAGGGCGCGTGGCGCTCATCACCGGAGCGAGCCGCGGGATCGGCGCCGCGGTGGCTCGCCGCCTCAGCGACGAGGGGGCGGCGCTGGCGCTGGCCTCGCGCAGCGGCGTCGACCTGGGGCTGCCGCGGACGGTCGCGCTGCCGACCGACGTGCGCGACCCGGCCGCGCTCGACGCGCTGGCGGCGGCGACTGCCGAGCGCTTCGGCGGGATCGACATCGTCGTCGCAAACGCGGGCATCGGCGCCTACGGGCCGTTCGAGGAGCTCGCGCTCGAGCAGCTCGACGCGATGATCGATGTGAACCTCAAAGGCACGCTCTACACCGCGCGCGCGACCGTGCCGTACCTGCTGCGCAGTCCGGCGGCCGACTTCGTTTCGCTGGCGAGCGAGGCCGGGCGCCGCGGGCTGCCCGGCGAGGCGGTGTACTGCGCGTCGAAGTTCGGGCAGGTCGGCTTCACGCGCGCGCTCGAGGGCGAGCTGCGCGAGCGCGGCGTGCGCTGCGCGAGCGTCTGCCCCGGCGGCGTGCACACCGACTTCGCGATGGGCGCCGGGCGCGAGCCTGGCATGCCGATGCTCGAGGGCATGATGAGGGCCGAGGACGTGGCCGACATCGTGCTGCACGTCCTCACCCGCCCACGGCATCTGCGGATCCTGGAGACGGCGCTGCGGCCGATGTCCGAGGCCTCATGGGGGTGAGATGGGGCCTGCTGTCGACGGCGCGCATCAACGCGCTCGTGATCGCCGGCGCGCGCGACTCCGATGCCGTCGAGCTCGTCGCCGTCGCCGGGCGGGACGGCGAGCGCACCGCGGCCTACGCGCGCGAGCATGAGATCCCGCGCGCGCACGCCGGCTACGACGCGCTGCTCGCTGACCCCGAGGTCGAGGCCGTCTACATCTCCCTGCCGAACAGCATGCACGTCGACTGGGCCGTCCGCGCGCTGCAGGCTGGCAAGCACGTGCTGTGCGAAAAGCCGCTGAGCCGGCGCGCCGCCGAGGCCGAGCGGGCGTTCGACGCGGCGCAGGCGGCCGGGCGGCTGCTGATGGAGGCGTTCATGTGGCGACACAACCCCCAGACGCTCCGCTTCGCCGACGAGCTGCGGGGCGGCACGATCGGCGAGCTGCGGCTCGTGCGCGCAGCCTTCTCGTTCCCGCTGGCCGACGCCGGGGACCCGCGCCTGAGCGCCGAGCTCGAGGGCGGGGCGCTGATGGACGTCGGCTGCTACTGCGTCAGCGGGGCGCGGCTGCTCGCCGGCGAGCCGGAGCTCGTCAGCGCCCAGCAGGTGACGACCGCCGACGGGGTGGACCGGCGGATGGCGGGGACCATGCGCCACCGCGGTGGCGTGCTGACGACCTTCGACTGCGCGCTCGACCTGCCCGCCCGCAGCGAGCTGCAGGCGATCGGCTCCGAGGGCGTCCTCAGTGCCGACGACCCGTGGCACTGCCGCGCCGAGCGCTTCGAGCTGCGTCGCGACACGGTCCAGACCATCTCCGTCGAGCCCGCCGACAGCTACCGGCTCGAGCTCGAGAACCTGAGCGCCGCGATCCGCGGGACGGCGGCACCGTTGCTCGGCCGCGAGGACGCGGTCGCCCAGGCTCGCGTCATCGAGGCGCTCTACGTCTCCGCCGACGCCGGCGGCGCGCCGACGCCCGTGTGACACCCGTCGAGTGGTCGATTCGCTACCGCAGCGGTAGTCAACCGACCACTCGATGCGCTAGCCCGCGGCGTTGAGCTCGGCGAGGCGCGCGCGCACGTCGCGCATGCGTGCCAAGCGCGCGTCGTCGCGCGCCACCGCCGTGATCCGCGTGCCGCGCCGCGTGTCCCAGCGGCGGGCCAGCGCGGCCGCGTCGCCGCCGCCCGCGCGCGCCGCGGCCGCGAGCGCGGCCGCGCCGAGCGCAACGCTTTCGGTCTCGTCGGGGACTTCGACGGTGCGGCCGCTGAGACGCGCGGCGGTCGCCCGCCAGGCCGCGCCGCGCGCGCCGCCGCCGACCAGGACGAGCGGCGCGTGGGCGTCGAGCGGGCTCGCGGCCGCCTCGATTGCGTCGAGCCCGGCGAGCAGGGCCTCGAGCGCCCCGTCGTAGGCGGCCTGCAGGATCTGCCCCGGCGTCGTCGCGTGGCGCAGCCCCGTGATCGTCCCGGCGGCGTGGGGGAGGTCCGGCGTGCGCTCCCCGTCGAGGTAGGGCAGGACGACGACCTCGCCCGCAGGCTCGACCGCCTCGCGGTCGAGCCCGAGCCACGCTGCGACGCGGTCGACCGCGAGCGTCGCATTGAGCGTGCAGGCGAGCGGCAGGAAGCGCTCGCCGGCGTCCGCGAAGCCCGCGACGACGCCGGAGGGGTCGGCGGCCGGGCGCTCGGCGACGGCGTAGGCGGTGCCCGAGGTACCGAGGCTGATGACCGGCGTGCCCGCCTCGAGTCCGAGACCCACCGCAGCCGCCATGTTGTCGCCCGTGCCCGCGGCGACGGCGATGCCCGCGCGCAAGCCAAGCGCCGCCGCGGCCTGCGCGGTGACGGTGCCGACGGGCGCCGCGCCCGTGAGCACCTGCGGCAGCAGCGCAGGGTCCAGGCGCACCCGCTCGAGCGCCAGCACCTGGTCGGCGTAGAGCCCGGCGGCCGGCGACCACCAGCCCGTGCCCGAGGCATCGCCGCGGTCGGTGACCGCCCGCCCGCACAGGCGCTCGGTGAGGAAATCGTGGGGCAGGCGCACAGCCGCGGCGGCGGCCGCGAGCGCGGGCTGGGTGCGTCGCAGGTTCGCCCACTTGGCGACCGTGAACGAGGCGAGCGGCACGCTGCCCGTGTCCGCGGCCCACGCCGCGCGCCCGAGGTCCTCGACGAGGGCCGCCGCGTCGGGGGCGCTCGTGGTGTCGTTCCACAGCGGCGCGGGGGCCAGCGGCGCGCCGCTCGCGTCGAGTACCACGAGTCCGTGCTGCTGGCCCGCGACCGCGATCGCGCCGACTTCGCCGGCGCGCCCGGTCTGCGCGAGCGCCGCGGCCAGCGCCGTCCACCAGCCCTCGGGGTCGCTGCGGCGGGCGCCGTGCCGGCCCTCGACCGCGTGCGGGGCGCTTCCGCGGGCGACGATCGACCCGTCCGCCTCGTCGACGACGAGGACCGTCGTGCTCTGCGTGGAGCAGTCGACGCCGGCGACCAGCGAGCTCACCGCCGCCTCCCTCGGATCCCGGCCTCCGCGCCCGCGCCTCGATCGGGTACGGTGCATTTGTTGGACGATACGACAAATACCTGAGGAGCAGCGATGAGCTACGAGCCCCGCCCCGAGCACCGCTTCACCTTCGGCCTGTGGACCGTCGGCAACGTGGGGCGCGACCCGTTCGGCGATCCCACGCGCGCCGCCGTGGACCCGGTCGACACGGTCGGGCTTCTCGGGGAGCTCGGCGCCTGGGGGGTGAACCTCCACGACAACGACCTCGTGCCCTTCGGCGCCTCCGCCGCCGAGCGGGAACGGATCGTCACCCGCTTCCGCGCGGCCGTCGAGGCCGCGGGCCTCGTCGTGCCGATGGCCACGACCAACCTCTTCACCCACCCGGTCTTCAAGGACGGGGCGTTCACCGCCAACGACCCGGCGGTGCGGCGCCTCGCGCTGCAGAAGACGATGCACGCGATCGATCTCGGGGTGGAGCTCGGCGCGCGCACCTACGTGTTCTGGGGCGGGCGCGAAGGCAGCGAGGTGACCGCGGCCAAGCCGACGGGCGACGCGTTCGAGCGCTACCTGGAGGCGCTGAACTTCCTCTGCGGCTACGTGCGCGACCAGGGCTACGAGCTGCGCTTCGCGCTCGAGCCCAAGCCCAACGAGCCGCGCGGCGACTCCTTCCTGGCGACGGTCGCCCACGCGCTCGCGTTCATCGACCGCCTCGACCACCCGCACATGGTGGGCGTCAACCCCGAGGTCGCCCACGAGACGATGGCCGGCCTGAACTTCGTGCACGCGGTGGCGCTCGCGTTGTGGGCGGGCAAGCTCTTCCACATCGACCTCAACGCCCAGCGGATGAGCCGCTACGACCAGGATTTCCGCTTCGGCCAGGAGGACCTCAAGGAGGCCTTCCTGCTCGTGCGGCTGCTCGAGTCCTCCGGCTACGACGGACCGCGCCACTTCGACGCCCACGCGCTGCGCGTCGAGGACCGCGAGGGCGTCGCGGAGTTCGCGCGCGGCTGCATGCGCACCTACCTGATCCTCGCTGAGAAGGCGCGCGAGCTCGACGCCGACCCGCGCTTCGCCGAGGCGCTCGCCGCCGCGCAGGCCCCGTCGCTCGCCGTCCCGACAGTGGGTCCCTACACCCCCGAGGCCGCGCGGCGGATCGCCGACGAGGAGTTCGACGCCGATGGCCTTGCTCGGCGCGGCGCCGGGCACGAGCGCGTCGACCAGCTGCTCGTCGAGCGCCTGCTCGGCGTCGCATGAGGCCCGTGGCGCGCGCGCCCCGCACCCCCGCACCGCGAGCGTCCCGCACTGCCGCGTATACGCGGCAGCCAGGGACGCTCGGTGGGGTGGGGCCGGCCGATCAGCGGGCGGTGCGTCGCGCGAACCTCAGCGCGGTCGCCCGCCTCGTGGCCGCCGAGGGGCCGCGATCGCGCGCGACGATCGCGCTGCGCACGGGGATCAACAAGTCGACCGTCTCGAGCCTGGTCGCCGAGCTGATCGACCGCGGCCTGTTGGCCGAGACCGGTGAGCAGGAGCACCCCGGGCGCGTCGGGCGCCCGGCGCGCACCGTCACGCTCGGGACCGGCGTCGCCGCCGCCGGCCTCGAGCTCAACGTCGACCACCTCGCCGTGTGCGTCGTGGACCTCGCCGGGCGCGTGCTACACGCCGAGCGCGTCCCCACGGTGGGCGCCGCGCGCCGGCCGGCTGAGGTCCTTGACGAGCTGGCCCACCTCGCCCGCGCGGCGATCGCCGCGGCGCGCGCGCGCGGGGTGCGGGTGCTGGGCGCCGGCCTGGCGCTGCCCGGCCTCGTCGACCAGCGCGACGGCCGCCTGCTGCTCGCCCCGAACCTCGGCTGGCGCGAGGTGCCCGTCCGCGCCGAGCTCGCGCGGCGGCTTGCCGACCCCGGCATGCTGCTCGCGGTCGACAACGAGGCGAACCTCGCCGCCCTGGCCGAGCACTGGGACGGCGCGGCGCGCGACCTGCACGACTTCGTCTGCGTCTCCGGCGAGATCGGGATCGGGGGCGGCGTCGTTGTCGACGGCGAGCTCCTGCGCGGAGCGCACGGCTTCGGCGGCGAGCTCGGGCACGTCGTCGTCGATCCCGGCGGCAAGCCGTGCGCGTGCGGCTCGCGGGGCTGCCTGGAGACGATCGCGGGCCGGGCGGCCGTGCTGCGCCGGGCCGGCTGCCCGCCCGCGGCCGGCGCCGGCGTGCTGCGCAGTCGCGCCGAGGCCGGCGACACAGCGACGCTCGCCGCGCTCGGCGACGCCGGGCAGGCGTTGGGGTTCGCGCTGGCCGCCGTCGTCAACGTGCTCGACCCGGAGGCCGTGCTGCTCGGCGGCTACCTCGCCCCGCTCGCGCCATGGCTCGAGCGGCCGCTCGCAGCCGAGCTGGCCGACCGCGTGCTGGCCGGCGGCTGCGAGGTCCGCGCGGCCGCGCTGGCGCAGGGCGGGGCCACGCGCGGGGGCGCGGCGGGCGTCCTGCGCGCGATCCTCGCCGATCCGGCCGCCGTGCAACACGGCCGCGCCGCGGTCCGCTACGCTTCCGCAGTCGGCCGATAGTCGAAGCCGCCTGAACTCAGGTCTCCGCGCCACATACGCGGCGGGCCTCGGCGGGGTCCGTGAGCGCCGACGCGCCCCCCAGGGGGTGCGCTCTGCGCTGTGCTATCTTCAACGGTCGCGCGTTCCACGAAGCGCGCCCCTCGCCGCATTGTCCGTCCCGACCCCCTGAGGAGTCGCCGTCTTGCCTCGCGTTGATGCTCCCCGGACGCGCCGATCGTTCGCGCGTCTGAACAAGGCCCTCGACGTCCCCAACCTGATCGACATCCAGCGTCGGTCGTTCGACTGGTTGGTGGATCCGCAGAAGGGAGGGCTCAGGGAGACGATCGACGACATCTCGCCGATCGAGGACTACACCGGCAACCTCGCCGTCCAGTTCGGCGAGTTCCACTTCGACGAGCCCGCCGCCTCGATCGCCGAGTGCCGCGAGAAGGACCTCACCTACTCGCGCCCGCTGACCGTCACCGTCGCGTTCATCAACCACGAGACCGGTGAGATCCGCGAGCAGTCGGTCTTCATGGGCGACTTCCCGTGGATGACCGAGCGCGGCACGTTCATCATCAACGGCACCGAGCGCGTCGTCGTCACGCAGCTGGTCCGCTCGCCGGGCGCCTACGTCATGGAGCCCAAGGACCGCGAGAAGCAGGTCTTCACGGCGAACCTCATGCCCGCCCGCGGCTCGTGGCTCGAGCTCGAGATCGACAAGAAGGGCAAGGTCTTCGTCCGCATCGACCGCAAGCGCAAGCTGCCGGTCACGGTGCTGCTGCGCGCGATGACCTACAACCCGGAGACCGACGCCGACGTCGAGGAGACCCACGAGGACATCGAGCGCCTGGATCAGGAGCTGCTCGACGTCTTCGACGGGTCGCTCTACATCCGCAACACGATCGAGTCGGACACCGAGGCGACCAAGACGAAGAAGGGCGCGCTGATCGAGCTGTTCAAGAAGCAGCGCCCGGGCGAGCCGCCGAGCGTCGACGCCGCGTATGCGCTGCTCAACCAGCTGTTCTTCGACCCCAAGCGCTACGACCTCACGCGCGTGGGGCGCTACAAGCTCAACTCGCGTCTGGGCCTCGACATCGACCTCGAGACGCGCACGCTCACGCACGACGACATCCACGCGCTGGTCGCGGAGCTCGTGCGCCTGCCCAAGCTGCTCGGGATCCCCGAGGACGGCGGGGGCGAGATCAAGGACTATGCGGCCGAGGCGTGGTCGCTGCCGCGCGAGCCGGTCGCCGAGCACCTCGACGAGTACGAGCACTTCGGCAACCGCCGCCTGCGCACCGTCGGCGAGCTGATCCAGGACGCCTTCCGGGTCGGCCTGTACCGCATGGAGCGCGTCGTGCGCGAGCGCCTGACGACCGAGGACGAGGACACGATCACCCCGCAGACGATCGTGAACATCCGCCCGGTCGTGGCCGCGCTGAAGGAGTTCTTCGGCTCCTCGCAGCTCAGCCAGTTCATGGACCAGACGAACTCGCTGGCAGGCCTCACCCACCGTCGCCGCCTGTCGGCGCTCGGCGCCGGCGGCCTGACGCGCGAGCGCGCGCCGATCGAGGTGCGCGACGTGCACCCGACGCACTACGGCCGCATGTGCCCGATCGAGACCCCGGAGGGCCCGAACATCGGCCTCATCGGGTCGCTGTCGAGCTACGCGCAGATCTCGGACTTCGGCTTCATCACGACGCCCTACCGCGTCGTCAAGGACGGTGTGGTCACCGACGAGATCGTGCACCTGGATGCCACCCAGGAGGAGGAGCAGCTCGTCGCGCAGGCCAACCACCCGGTCGACGAGAAGACCGGCAAGCTGAAGGGCCCCGAGGTCGTCTGCCGCACGCACGCCGGCCACTACGTGACGGTCGCGCCGAAGGAGGTCGACCTCGTCGACGTCTCGCCCGAGCAGATCTGGTCGGTCGCGACGGCGATGATCCCGTTCCTCGAGCACGACGACGCGAACCGCGCGCTGATGGGCTCGAACATGCAGCGCCAGGCCGTGCCCCTGCTCGTCGCCAACGCGCCGCTCGTCGGCACCGGGATGGAGCGCCGCGCCGCGCTCGACACCGGCGACGTCGTGCTCGCCCAGGCCGACGGCACCGTCACCTACGTCGACGCCGAGCGGATCGTCATCGAGGGCAAGGAGCGCCACGAGTACGAGCTGAACAAGTTCCAGCGCTCCAACCAGGGCACGCTGATCCACCAGCAGCCGCGCGTGAAGAACGGCGACGCCGTCAAGCAGGGCGACTTCCTCGCCGACGGAGCCTCCACCGACCGCGGCGAGATGGCGCTCGGCAAGAACCTGCTGGTCGCCTTCATGTCCTGGGAGGGCTACAACTTCGAGGACGCCATCATCCTCAGCAAGCGTCTGGTCAAGGACGACGAGCTCACCTCGATCCACATCGAGGAGTACGAGATCGACGCGCGCACGACAAAGCTCGGCGACGAGGAGATCACGCGCGACATCCCGAACCGTTCGGAGGAGTCGCTGCGCAACCTCGACGACCGCGGCATCGTGCGCGTCGGCGCCGAGGTCGGCTCCGGCGACCTGCTCGTCGGCAAGGTCACGCCCAAGGGCGAGACCGAGCTGACCGCCGAGGAGAAGCTGATCCGCGCGATCTTCAAGGAGAAGGCGCGTGAGGTCCGCGACACGTCGCTGAAGGTTCCGCACGGCGAGGGCGGCGTCGTCATCGACGTGCTCACGTTCTCGCGCGACAACGGCGACGACCTGCCGCCTGGCGTCAATGAGCTGGTGCGCGTGTTCGTCGCCAAGAAGCGCAAGATCTCCGAGGGCGACAAGCTCGCCGGGCGCCACGGCAACAAGGGCGTCATCTCGAAGATCGTCGACGAGCAGGACATGCCCTTCCTGGAGGACGGCACGCCCGTCGACGTGATCCTCAACCCGCTCGGCGTGCCCTCGCGCATGAACGTCGGCCAGCTGCTGGAGACCCACCTCGGGTGGGCCGCCGCGCAGGGCTGGTACGACGACGGCACCGGGGCCAGCGAGCGCGCCAAGGACGACGGCGGGCGCGTCTACGTCGCCACGCCGGTCTTCGACGGCGCCACCGTCGAGGACGTGGACACCGCCCTCGTGCGCTGGCAGGAGGAGCACACCGGCCGGATCAGCATGGACGTCGACACCGCGCGCACGGCCGGCCGCCGCGCGTCCGGCAAGTTCACGCTGTTCAACGGGCGCACCGGCGAGCCGTTCGAGCAGCAGGTGACCGTCGGCTACATGTACATCCTGAAGCTGCTGCACCTGGTCGACGACAAGATCCACGCCCGCTCGACCGGCCCCTACTCGCTGGTCACCCAGCAGCCGCTGGGCGGCAAGGCGCAGTTCGGCGGCCAGCGCTTCGGCGAGATGGAGGTCTGGGCGCTCGAGGCCTACGGCGCGGCGTACACCCTGCAGGAGATGCTGACCGTCAAGTCCGACGACACGGTCGGCCGCGTCAAGGCCTACGAGGCGATCGTCAAGGGCGAGAACATTCCGGAGCCGAGCATCCCCGAGTCGTTCAAGGTGCTCCTCAAGGAGATGCAGTCGCTCGCGCTGGACGTGAACGTCGTCTCCGAGGAGGGCGCCAGCGCGGAGCTGCGCGACGAGGACGACGACCTGCTGCGCGCCGCCGAGGAGCTCGGCATCGACCTCTCCGGCGTGCGCGTCGGTGAGGCCGCGGGCGAGGAGGGCGAGGAGCCGGCAGAGGGCGAGGAGTCCGAGGAGCTCGACGCCGAGGCGGCGGAGGCCGCGATCGACGGTGAGCCGGGCGCCGACGACGAGGCGCTGTCCATCGAGACCGACGAGGAGCTCGTGATCGAGGACATCGCCGACGACGAGGTCGAGGCGTAGGCCCGGGCTGTGGTGCCTCGCATGATCGACATCACAAGGGGGCTCGCCCCCTTACGCGGAGCGGCTGCGCCGCTCGCTAACCCCCAGGTAGAGGATTTTTCGTGATCGACATCAACAATTTCGACGCCATTGAGATTGGCCTCGCGTCCTCCAAGCAGATCCGCTCGTGGAGCTCGGGCGAGGTCACCAAGCCGGAGACGATCAACTACCGCACGCTGAAGCCCGAGAAGGACGGGCTCTTCTGCGAGCGCATCTTCGGTCCGACGAAGGACTGGGAGTGCTACTGCGGCAAGTACAAGCGCGTCCGCTACAAGGGCATCGTCTGCGAGCGCTGCGGCGTCGAGGTCACGCGCTCCAAGGTGCGCCGCGAGCGCATGGGCCACATCGACCTGGCCGCGCCTGTGAGCCACATCTGGTTCTTCAAGGGCGTGCCGAGCCGCATCGGCTACCTGCTCGACATGGCGCCCAAGGAGCTCGAGAAGATCCTGTACTTCGCGGCGTCGATCATCACCTGGGTCGACCAGGAGGCGCGCTGGCGCGACCTGCCCGAGCTCGAGTCCCAGATGCAGGAGGAGCTCGACCGCCTCGAGACCGAGGAGCGCGAGCGCACCGACGAGCTTCGCAGCTCGCTCGAGGCGCGCGTCGCCTACCTGGAGTCGGGCTCGCAGTCGGAGTTCAGCGACGAGGACCACCTGTGGGCCGACGCGCTCGAGGTGAACGTCAAGAAGCTCTCCGAGGAGGAGCGCAAGAAGCTCGTCTCCGATGTGCGCAAGTCGTTCACGGCGGACATCGACGACACCGAGGCCTACTACGAGGACGCGCGCGCCCGCCTGCGCGAGGTCTGGAAGCTGTTCGCCAACCGCGAGGAGCCCTCGGAGGATCCGCCGGAGGAGGGCAAGGAGTGGCCGCTCTCCAGCTACAAGGAGAAGGCCGCGGACAAGGACGAGTTCCGCCCGAAGAAGATCATCGCCGACGAGACCTTCTTCCGTGAGCTCAAGGCGCGCTTCGGCTCGCCCTACGGGTTCGGCGAGTACTTCGGCGGCGGCATGGGCGCCGAGCACATACGCGAGCTGCTGCGCGAGAAGCCCGAGTACGACCGCGAGGCATCGCCGCGCCAGGTCGACCCCGACCGGCCGGCGGGCAGCAACCTGGCGCCCCAGGACATGCCGGGCATCGTCACCGAGCACGAGCGCGTGGACCTCGAGGACCTCGTCAAGAACGGCAAGGGCCAGAAGCAGGCGCGCGCGGTCAAGCGGCTGAAGGTGCTGTCGGCGTTCCTGAACTCCGACAACCAGCCGGACATGATGATCCTCGAGGCGGTCCCCGTCATCCCGCCGGAGCTGCGCCCGATGGTGCAGCTCGACGGTGGGCGCTTCGCCACGTCGGACCTCAACGACCTCTACCGCCGCGTCATCAACCGCAACAACCGCCTGAAGCGGCTGCTCGACCTCGGCGCGCCGGAGATCATCGTCAACAACGAGAAGCGGATGCTGCAGGAGGCCGTCGACGCCCTGTTCGACAACGGTCGCCGCGGCCGCCCGGTGACCGGGCCGGGCAACCGCCCGCTGAAGTCGCTCTCGGACATGCTCAAGGGCAAGCAGGGCCGCTTCCGCCAGAACCTGCTCGGCAAGCGCGTGGACTACTCGGGCCGCTCGGTCATCGTGGCGGGCCCGTACCTCAAGCTCCACCAGTGCGGCCTGCCCAAGCTCATGGCGCTCGAGCTGTTCAAGCCGTTCATCATGGCCCAGCTCGTCGAGCGCAAGAGCGCGCAGAACATCAAGGCGGCCAAGAAGATGGTCGACTCGATGATCCCCGAGGTCTGGGACGTGCTCGAGGACGTCATCCACGAGCACCCGGTGCTGCTCAACCGCGCGCCGACCCTGCACCGCCTCGGCATCCAGGCGTTCGAGCCGATCCTGGTGGAGGGCAAGGCGATCCAGGTCCACCCGCTCGTCTGCCACGCATTCAACGCCGACTTCGACGGCGACCAGATGGCGGTCCACGTCCCGCTCAGCGCCGAGGCGCAGGCGGAGGCGCGGATCCTCATGCTCTCGGCCAACAACATCCTCTCGCCTGCCCACGGCGCGCCGCTGACGACCCCGACGCAGGACATGGTGCTCGGCACCTACTACCTGACCTACGGACCCGACGCGGATGAGCTGGGAGGCAAGCAGGAGCTGCTGCAGACGGACTCGTGGCCGGCCTCCGAGCCGCGCCCGCGCGTCTTCAGCACCGCGCAGGAGGCCGAGCTCTCCTACGAGGCGAAGATCGTGCAGTTGCACGACCTCGCCGAGTACCGGCCCGCCGGCCGCGAGGGCGGCCACGTCCTGACGACGGTCGGTCGCATCATCTACAACGACGGCATCGAGCGCGCGCTGGCGGAGGCGCTGGGCGAGTCGTTCGACCCGAACGACTACCAGTTTGTCAACCACTCGATCCGCAAGCGCGACACGGTGAAGATCATCGACGCGCTCGTGCAGACCTACGGCGCGCCGGCGGTCTCACTGGTCCTCGACGCGTTCAAGGACCTGGGCTTCCGCTTCTCGACGCTCGCCGGCATCACGATCTCCAAGAACGACGTCGTGATCCCGGACGCGAAGAGCGGCGTGCTCGAGCGCTTCGAGAGCGAGGTCGCCGAGATCCAGGACAACTACGAGATGGGCCTCATCACCCAGCAGGAGCGGCATGAGGCCGTCACGGACAAGTGGACCGCCGCGACCGAGGAGGTCGGTCGCGTCATGGAGGACAACTACCGGGAGAACCACCCGAAGAACTCGATCTTCATGATGGCCGACTCGGGTGCCCGCGGGTCGTTCAAGCAGATCCGCCAGCTGGCGGGCATGCGCGGCCTGATGGCCAACCCGAAGGGCGAGATCATCGAGCGCCCGATCAAGGCGAACTTCATGGAGGGCCTGTCGGTCCTGGAGTACTTCATCTCGACGCACGGCGCCCGCAAGGGCCTCGCCGACACGGCGCTGCGCACCGCGGACTCCGGGTATCTCACGCGGCGCCTGGTCGACGTGGCGCAGGACGTCATCATCCGCGAGCTCGACTGCGGCACGGGGGAGTTCATCAGCCTGCCGGTGCTCAACGCGCAGGGCGAGCCGAACGAGAACCTCGTCGGGCGCATCGCCGCGCAGGACATCGCGACGAAGCGCGGCCGTGTGATCGTCGAGCAGGGCGGGGAGATCGACCGCCCGGAGCTCGCCGAGCTCGTCGAGGCCGGCGAGAACATCAAGGACGGCGTCGTGCCGGTCCGCTCGACGCTCAAGTGCCGCGCATCGACCGGGGTCTGCCAGGCCTGCTACGGGCGCTCGCTGGCAACCGGACAGCTCGCCCAGATCGGCGACGCCGTGGGCATCATCGCGGCGCAGTCGATCGGTGAGCCGGGCACGCAGCTGACCATGCGGACCTTCCACACCGGCGGCGTCGCCGGCGCGGACATCACGCACGGCCTCCCGCGCGTCGTCGAGCTTTTCGAGGCGCGCAAGCCGAAGGGCCTGGCCGAGATGGCCCAGGAGGAGGGCAGGGTCTCGATCGAGGAGACGGAGAAGAACCTCGTCGTCGTCGTCACCGACGACACCGGCGACGAGCACCGCTACAGCTTCCCGCGGCGCACGCGCCTGCTCGTCGAGGACGGCGAGCGCGTCGCCAAGGGGACGCAGCTCAACGAGGGTTCGCTCTACCCGCACGACCTGCTGTCGCTGCGCGGGCGCACCGACGCCGAGCAGTACTTCGTCGCCGAGGTCCAGGAGGTCTACAAGAAGCAGGGCGTGGACATCAACGACAAGCACATCGAGCTGATCGTGCGCCAGATGATGAAGAAGGTCCGCGTCGATCAGCGCGGTGACAGCGGCTACCTCCCGGGGCAGCTCGTCGACCGCAACGACTTCCTCGTGCGCAACGAGGAGGTCCGCAAGGCCAAGGGCGACACCGCCGAGTACGAGGAGGTCATCCTCGGCATCACCAAGGCGTCGCTGAACACGGACTCGTTCCTCTCGGCCGCCTCCTTCCAGGAGACGACGAAGGTGCTCACCGACGCGGCGCTCGAGGGCAAGAAGGACGCGCTCGCCGGGCTCAAGGAGAACGTCATCATCGGCAAGCTGATCCCGGCTGCGACGGGCCTGAAGCGCTACCGACGGATCGAGATCGAGCCCTCCGAGCCGCTGCCGCGCGCCGAGGACGTCGCGCTGCTCGACTCCGACGAGCTGGTCGCGGAGCTGGGCCTGGCCGAGGACGACTTCGGCTCGGGCCTGGGCACCGCGTTCGAGCAGGACCTCTCGAACCTCGAGGAGATCGGGGCCGGCGGCGTCGGCGGCGGCGAGACGGGCTTCGCCGAGGAGCTGGCGGAGCTGGACGTCACGCCGCTGGACGAGGAGTAGGGGTTCGCTTCGGTCGGTTGGGCCCGCGGCGACTGCGCTCGCGGGTCCTGCGGGCGGAGACGTCTCCGGGGGTGCCGTCGCTCCCGCGGAGCCGTCTCCGCCGTCACCCGCTCGACGGGCGTCGCTGGCCGCCGTCCGCCGCCGCCTGCTGCACGCCGGGGCGGTGGGCCCAGCGTGTGAGGACTGCGACATGGTCGTGGGTGAGCCCCGTTGGCGGTTCGGGCTCGATCAGGAGCGTCGGGGCGTCGCGGGCCGCGGCCCAGGCGCGGCAGGCGTCGTTGAGGGCGTCGTCGACCCATGCCAGCGGCCGGTGTGGCCCGGCACGGGCCTCGATCGCGGCGAGCTTCCAGTGCGCGTGGCCGCGGCCGGGGTTGCGGTCGAAGCTCAGGTAGGGCGGCGACGAGGGGAGCCCGAGCGCGTGGGGGAGGTATTCGTTCGCCTTCTCCTCCCAGCCGCTGCACCACACGAGCTCGAAGGGCTCCATGAGCGCGAGCAGGTGCTCGCCGGCGCTGCTCGAAAGGAGATGAGGCGTGCCGTCGACCTGGAGCCAGTTCCCCGCTGGACGTTCGTCCGACGCGAATCCGAACAGCGAGAGCACGCCGTCGATGTCCATGAGGAGCAGCGGTTTGCAGGGATTTTGCAAGACCTGGCGCGGGAACGGGTACCTCTTGGGCCGCGACGGGGTACCCTACCCGGACGCGGAACGGTCAAATGCCGCGGAGCGGACGCCGATGACTGGGAGGGTCGTCGGCTCGGGCTCCGCGACCGCTTCGCTCCTCCACGCATGACGCTGCAGATCGGAATCCTCCTCGCGCTACTGAGCGCGGCCGCCGCGAACCTCGCGTTCTTCTACAAGCACCGCGGTGCCTGTGCGGCACCCCGCGTCGACCTGCGCCATCCCGTGCGCACGGGCCTCGCGCTGTGGCGCTCGAAGTGGTTCGCGATCGGCATGCTCGTCGGCTGCGCCGGCTGGGTCCTGCACGCGATCGCGATGTCGCTGGCCCCGCTGTCGGTCGTCCAGGCCGTCGTCGCCGGCGGCGTGGCCATGATCGCCGTGATGGCGGACCGGATGTTCGGTCTGGCCGTCGGCCGCCGCCAGTGGTGGGGCATCGCGCTCACGGCCGTCGGCCTCGTGCTGCTGGGCATCACGATGCCCGCCTCGGCCGGTTCGCACTCTTCCTACTCGGTCGCCGCGATGATCGCCTTCGAGGCCGCGCTGCTCGGGCTCGGTGCGCTGCTCGTCATCGGCCCGCGCGCCGCAGGCGCACGTGCCGAGCACCATGGGATCGCACTGGCCGCGGCCGCGGGCATCCTGTTCGGCGTCTGCAACGTCGGCGTCAAGGCGCTGACGGGCCAGGTCGGCCACGCGGGCGTGATCGGCCTGCTCAGCCCGTGGACGCTCGTCGCCATCGTCGGGTCGGTCGGTGCGTTCTACGCCTCGGCGCGCAGCCTGCAGGACGGCGGCGCGGTCGAGGTCATCGCGATCACCGGCACCGCGGCGAGCATCACCTGCATCGCCGGCGGGATCCTCGTCTTCGCCGACCCGCTCCCTCGCAACACGCTCGGCGTCGTCGTCCAGGCGCTCGCGTTCGTGCTCGTGATCGCGGCCTCCGCGCTCACGCCGGCACCGCGCCTGCCCCGCGCCGGCACCGCGGCCACCGCCTGAGCCTGCCCGAACGTCCCGCGCTGCCGCCCATACCGGGCCGTGCGGGACGCTCGTCGTAGAGGGGGTGCGTGATTCGCCGAGATGGACAACCGCGGACCCCTCCAATGTGCCTTGTCGGGCCCGGTGTGCCCCGCTAGATTGGCCAGGAGTTGTCCAGATCGTGTATGCGATCTGACGAAGTGGAGAACGGAGAGGGCAGGATGGCGACGACGACGCCTGAGACGGAGTCCGAGCAGCTGCAGGAACTCGCCAAGCGGCACCTGTGGATGCACTTCAGCCGCATGGGCGCCTACGACCGCGGCGCCGAGGTGCCGATCATCGTGCGCGGCGACGGCTGCTACGTGTGGGACGAGCACGGCAACCGCTACCTCGACGCGCTCAGCGCGCTCTTCTGCGTGAACATCGGCCACGGCCGCACCGACATCGCGCAGGCCGGCGCCGACCAGGCCAAGGAGCTCGGCTTCTTCACGACCTGGTCCTACGCGCACCCGCGCGCGATCGAGCTTGCCGCCAAGATCGCCTCGCTGACGCCCGGCGACCTCAACCGCGTCTTCTTCACCTCCGGCGGCGGCGAGTCGGTCGAGACGGCGCTCAAGGTCGTGCGCCAGTACCACAAGCTCACCGGCAATCCCAACAAGACGAAGGTCATCGCGCGCAACATCGCCTACCACGGCACGACGCTCGGTGCGCTCACCGCGACCGGCGTCACCGGGCTGCGCGCGCCGTTCGAGCCGTTCACGCCCGGCGGCTGCCACGTGCCGAACACGAACCTCTACCGCCTGCCGCCCGGCTACGGCGCCGAGAACCTCGCCGAGGCGATCGCCGAGCGCATCGAGTTCGAGGGCCCCGAGACCGTCGCCGCGGTGATCCTCGAGCCCGTGCAGAACGCCGGCGGCTGCTTCACCCCGCCGGCCGGCTACTTCGAGCGCGTCCGCGAGATCTGCGACGAGTACAACGTCCTCTTCATCTCCGACGAGGTCATCTGCTCGTGGGGTCGCCTGGGCACGTGGTTCGGCGCCGAGCGCTACGGCTACCAGCCGGACATCATCACGACCGCCAAGGGCCTCACCTCCTCGTACGCGCCGATGGGGGCGATGATCGCCTCCGACCGCGTCATGGAGCCGTTCCTCGAGCACCACAACTCCTTTGCGCACGGCTTCACCTTCGGCGGGCACCCGATGGCCGCCGCGGTCGCGCTCGCGAACATCCGCGCCTTCGAGGAGGAGGGCGTCCTCGAGAACGTCCAGGAGCACGAGGGCCACCTACGCGCGATGCTCGAGTCGCTGCGCGACATCCCGATCGTCGGCGACGTCCGCGGCGCCGGGTACTTCCACGCGATCGAGCTCGTCAAGGATCGCGAGACGAAGGGGACATTTAGCGGCGAGGAGGCCGAGGAGCTGCTGCGCGGGTACCTCAGCGGCGAGCTCTTCCACCGCGGCCTCATCTGCCGCGCCGACGACCGCGGCGACCCGGTCATCCAGTTCGCGCCGCCGCTCATCGCCGGGCCCGAGCAGTTCGAGGAGATCGAGGTCGCCTTGCGCCCCGTCCTCGAAGAGGCCTCGCGCCGGATGGCCCGGTAGTGGCCCTTCCCGGAACATCTGACCGGGAGCGCCGGACGGCGATCACCGTCACGCGGCGTCCTCGGATCGGGCAATGCCCCCGGCATTGCACCGATCCTGCGTCCTTGCCTGACGGCGCCGCCGCCGCGGCGTTCCCGGCCCAACGCTCCGGGAAGGGCCACTAGCTCCCATGCCGGGGATGCTGACCGTCCGCGACGTGCTCGGCGACCTCGACGTCCGGGTGATCGCCGGCGAGACGAACCTCGGCGCCCCCGTGCGCTGGGTGCACATCTCCGAGCTCGCGGATCCGACCCCGTGGCTGTCCGGCGGCGAGCTGCTGCTCACCACCGGGATGGCCCTTGACACCCCCAAACGCCAGCGAGAGTTCATCGCCACGCTCGCCGACCACGGCCTCGCGGGCGTCGGGTTCGGCACCGGGTTCGCGCACCCGGAGGTCCCGCGCGCGCTCGCCGAGGCGGCGGCCGAGCGCGAGCTCCCGCTCGTCGAGATCCCGTACGACCTGCCGTTCATCGCCGTCACCGAGCAGGCATTCACGCGCCTGGTCAACGAGCAGTACGCGCTGCTGCAGCGCTCGATCGCCGCGCAGGAGCGCCTGCAGCGGATCGTCCTCAGCGAGCGCGGCCTGGAGGCGATCGTCGCCGCCCTGTCGACCCTGATCGGCGGCCCCGCGCTCGTGTTCGACGGCCGCGGCGAGCTGCTCGCCCGGCACACCTTCCGCCGCGAGCCGCCCCCGGGGATCGTCGACGCGCTCGCCGCCGAGCTGCGCGAGCGTGCCCGCCGCGGGGACGCTCGCGGCTTCGTCCCGTCGCACCCGGACCTCGCGGCGCGCGGGCTCGCGCTGCCCGTCGGCTCGCCCGACTCCCCGGACGCCGGCGTGCCCGACGCCTGGCTGATCGCCGCCAAGGACGGCGGCGGTCTGGCGGAGATCGACCGCCTGATCCTCCACCAGGCCGTCACGGTCATCGCGCTCGAGCTGCTGCGCGGGCGCGTCGCTGACACCACCGAGCGGCGCCTGGCGGGCGACATCCTGTCGGCGGCGATCGCCGGCGACCTCGAGGGCGCGGAGCTCGCGCGCCGGCTCGCGCCGTTCGGGCTCGGCGGGCGCGCGACCACGCTCGTGCTCGCGCCAGGGGAACGCGCGCTTGAACGCTGCGAGACCGCGCTCGGCGAGGCGCTGCGCGCGGAGGCGGTCAGCGGCCTGGTCGCCCAGCACGGCCGCTTCGCCTGCGCGCTCATGCCCGGCTACCTCGACGACGAGCTGTTCGAGCTCTGCGAGCGGATCACCGCTCGCGTCGCGGAGTCCACCGGCGCCCGCCCGCCCGCCGGCGCCGGCCGCGCCGTCGCCGCCGGGCGCGTGCGCGAGAGCTACCACGAGGCGCGCTTCGCGCTGGAGGCGCACGAGCTCTCGGGCGCGACCGAGCCGGCAGCCAACGGCCATCGCGCCGCGAACGGCGGGCGGGCCGACGGGCGCACGGCCGCCTCGGCGAGGGTGGCCACCTACCGCGAGCTCGGCTCCTTCCAGCTGCTGCTCTCGCTGCAGGACTCCGAGGCGCTGCGGTTGTACTGCGACTCACTGCTCGGCCCCATCGAGCAAGGGGAGGGGCACTACGGCGGCGAGCTCATGCGCTCGCTCGAGGCCTTCATCGAGTGCAACGGCCAATGGGAGTCGGCCGCGCGCCGGCTGTACTGCCATCGCCACACGCTGCGCTACCGCATCCGCAAGATCGAGGAGCTCACCGGTCGCGACCTCGGCTCCGCGCGCGACCGCATCGAGTTCTGGCTCGCCCTGCGCGGCCGTGAGATCGTCCAGCCCGTCCAGCGAGAGCTCGCCTCATGACCGCGGGCGCCCTGCCCACCACCGACCACCTGCGAGGCCCAAAGTGAAGGTTGGCGTTCCCACCGAGATCAAGACCGATGAGTACCGCGTGGCGCTCACCCCGTCGGGTGCGCGCGAGCTCGCCAGGCATGGGCACGAGGTGCTCGTGCAGGCCGGCGCGGGCGAAGGGTCGGCGATCCCCGACGCGGACTTCGCCGCGCAGGGCGCGCGGATCGTGCCGGACGCCGACTCGGTGTTCGCCGACTCGGACATGGTCGTCAAGGTCAAGGAGCCCCAGCCGGAGGAGGTCGCCCGCCTGCGCGACGGGCAGCTCCTCTTCACCTACCTGCACCTGGCGCCGGACGCCGAGCTCACGCAGGGGCTGATCGACAGCGGCGCGACCTGCATCGCCTACGAGACGGTCGAGGACACGCGCGGGCGCCTGCCGCTGCTCGCGCCGATGAGCGAGATCGCCGGGAAGATCGCCACGCAGGCCGGCGCCTTCATGCTCGAGAAGCCGCTCGGGGGGCGCGGGCTGCTGCTCGGCGGCGTGCCGGGCGTCGCAGCGGGCCGCGTGATGGTGATCGGCGGCGGCGTCGTCGGGCAGAACGCCGCGCAGGTCGCGCTCGGGATGGGCGCGGAGGTCTACATCTACGACCGCAGCATCGACCGGCTGCGCGAGCTCGAGCACCAGATGAACTGGCTGGCCTCGACGTGCTTCGCCTCGACGCTGGAGATCGAGCAGCGCCTGTCGGACGTGGACCTCGTGATCGGGGCGGTGCTCGTCAAGGGCGGCAAGGCCCCGCACGTCGTCACGCGCGAGCAGCTCGGCCTGATGAAGCCGCACGCGGTGCTCGTGGACGTGTCGATCGACCAGGGCGGGTGCTTCGAGACCTCCAGGCCCACGACCCATTCGGACCCCACGTACGTCGTCGACGGGATCACGCACTACTGCGTCGCCAACATGCCGGGCGCGGTGCCGATCACGAGCACGTGGGCGCTCACCAACGCGACGATGCCGTACGTCATCAAGCTCGCCGACCACGGCGTTCACTCGGCGCTCGACAGCGACCCGGGCTTCATGAAGGGCCTGAACGTCGCGGCCGGCAAGGTCACCTACCAGCCGGTCGCCGACGACCAGGGCCGCGAGTACACGCCGCCGGAGGCGGCCCTGACCGCGGTCCCGGCCGCAGCCTGAGCCCGCCGCTCGCTGCTACTCTCCCCCGTCGCATGCCCACGACCAGCCAGCTCATCCGCAAGGGCCGCACGCCCAAGCCGAAGAAGCTCTCCACGCCCGGCCTGAAGACCGGCAAGGGGCGCAAGAAGAAGACCGCCGCCCCGCAGCGGCGCGGCGTCTGCACGCGCGTCTACACGACGACCCCGAAGAAGCCGAACTCGGCGCTGCGCAAGGTCGCGCGCGTGCGGATCTCCGGGGGCGCCGAGGTCACCGCCTACATCCCGGGCGAGGGGCACAACCTGCAGGAGCACTCGGTCGTGCTCGTGCGCGGCGGCCGCGTCAAGGATCTGCCGGGCGTCCGCTACAAGGTCGTGCGCGGGACGCTCGACGCCGCCGGCGTCAGCGACCGCAAGCAGGCCCGCAGCCAGTACGGCGTGAAGAGGAAGTAGCCGAGGACCCATGCGTCGCAACTCCGCCACCATCCGGCCGGTCGAGCCGGACCCCGTCCACCGCTCGCGCCTCGTGCAGCAGGTGATCAACAAGGTCATGCTCGACGGCAAGAAGTCGATCGCCGAGGGGATCGTCTACGACGCCCTCGCGATCCTCTCCGAGAAGAGCGGAAAGGACCCGGTCGAGGCGCTCGAGGAGTCGATCAAGTCGCTCACGCCGGTGCTCGAGGTCCGCTCCCGCCGCGTCGGCGGCGCGACCTACCAGGTGCCCGTCGAGGTGCCCGCGCGGCGCGCACGCACACTGGCCGTGCGTTGGCTCGTCGAGTTCTCCCGTCAGCGCCGCGAGAAGACGATGGCCCAGCGCCTCGCCAACGAGCTGCTCGACGCCACCTCCCAGCAGGGTGGGGCGTACAAGCGCAAGGACGACATCTACCGCATGGCGCAGGCCAACAAGGCCTTCGCCCATTACCGCTGGTAGCGGCGGCCATCGGCCGCCGCGGCGCCCGCCTCGCCGCCGCTGATCGGAGCGTGGCGGCGTCCTCGGCTTGCCGATAGCGGTGCTATCGGCTGCGCCTGCGTCCTGGCCACGCACCGCCAGCGACGCCGAGTCGAGCACCGCGACGACCGACGACCACCGCTCCCAGCGATCGCTGGGGCGGGGGTAATGCGGTTTCTCTCGATCGTTGGGCGTCGAATGCACGCATACCGTGCACAACTCGCCCAGCAGGAGGGATTCGCGGGTGGCGCAACGGGGTGGGCGCCACATGCACGCATACGGTGCATCTGTCGCCCACGGCGCGACCGCCCGGCCTGCCCGGCCCGCCGCGGACCCGCCGCCCGCGCGCCGCGGCCCGTTCCCCTTGGTGCCGCTGTTCGCGCTGCCACGACGCGGCGGCCCGCGGCGGGGTGAGCCGGGCTTCCGCGGTCCGTGGGCGCCACATGCACGCATACGCTGCATCTGTCGCCCACGCCGCGACCGCCGCGCCGCGCCTACTCCCGCGCCATGAAGCCCGCGAACGCCAGGATGCCGCCGGCGGCGAGCAGCAGCACGCCGCCGAGGACCTCGGCGTAGGCGCCGAGGCCCGCGTGGGTCGTGCCCGTCAGCAGCTGCTCGCCGACCAGGCCGCTCGAGCCGATGTCGGGCAGGTCGGCGGCGGCGGCGCTGCCGAGCGCGGTCAGGCCGCAGACGGCGAGCGCGACGGCGGCGGCGAGCGAGCCGCGCAGCGCGAGGCCGAGCATGAGGAGCGCGACGGCGGCGATCAGCAGGAGGGCGGCGCCGTGGACGTGCCAGCCGGTCCGGTCGAGCGCGGGGACGATGCGCCCGGCGGCGGCGATTCGCAGCACCGGGAGAACGGTGGCGGCGACGAGGCTCGCGACCCCCGCGAGCGCGCAGACCGCGAGCGCCGCGCGACCGCGCAGAGCCTGCCGGGAAGCCCGATCGCCTCTGCTATATTCGTCATCGCCCAGGTGCGACGCGCTGCTCACGCACGCCCCCCACCGAGGCCCTCGTTCGAAGATGGATCGCTCGAGCACATAGCGCAGCACCCGGGATCACACCCAGTCGTGCGCGCGGGCCCGGGTGGCCCGTTTTTCTTGCCCTCAGACCGACCCGACCTCACGCCTCTCATGCCCCGCAAGTTCTCCCTCGATAACACCCGGAACATCGGGATCATGGCGCACATCGACGCCGGGAAGACGACGACGACGGAGCGCATCCTCTACTACACCGGTCGCACCTACAAGATCGGCGAGGTGCACGAGGGCGCCGCGACGATGGACTGGATGGAGCAGGAGCAGGAGCGCGGCATCACGATCACCTCGGCGGCCACCACCTGCGAGTGGAACGGCCACCGGATCAACATCATCGACACCCCCGGTCACGTCGACTTCACGGTCGAGGTCGAGCGCTCGCTGCGCGTGCTCGACGGCGCGATCGCGCTGTTCGACTCGGTCGCCGGCGTCGAGCCGCAGTCCGAGACGGTCTGGCGCCAGGCGGACAAGTACAGCGTCCCGCGCATCGCGTACATCAACAAGATGGACCGCATCGGCGCGGACTTCGACAAGGGCGTGCAGACGATGATCGACCGGCTCGGCGCCCACCCGGTGCCGATCCAGCTCCCGATCGGCGCCGAGTCCGATTTCCAGGGCATCATCGACCTCGTCGAGATGCAGGCGATCACGTACAACGACGACCTGGGCAAGGACGTCGTCGTCGGCGAGATCCCGGCCGTGCACCTCGACGCCGCAACCGCCGCGCGCGAGCACCTGCTCGAGGAGCTCTCCCACTACGACGACGAGCTCGTGGAGCTCATCCTCGAGGAGGCGGAGATCCCCGTCGCCACGCTGAAGGCCGCGATCCGCAAGGCCACGCTCGGCATCAAGTTCACGCCGGTGCTGTGTGGGTCGTCCTTCAAGAACAAGGGCGTCCAGCCGCTGCTCGACGCGGTCATCGACTACCTCCCGTCGCCGCTCGACGTGCCGGCGGTCGAGGGCGTCGATCCCAAGACGGACGAGCTGGTCGTGCGCAAGGCCGACGACGGCGAGCCGTTCTCCGCGCTCGCCTTCAAGATCATGGCCGACCCGTTCGTCGGCAAGCTCACGTACTTCCGCGTCTACTCCGGCAGGCTCGAGGCGGGCGGCCGCGTGCTGAACGTCTCGACCGGGCGGACCGAGCGTGTAGGGCGCATCCTCATGATGCACGCCAACGACCGCGAGGAGGTCCCCGAGGTCCACGCCGGCGACATCGCCGCGGGCGTCGGCATCAAGCAGATCGTCACGGGCGACACGCTGTGCGCGCCCGACCGCCCGGTGAAGCTCGAGCAGATCGAGTTCCCCGAGCCGGTGATCAAGGTCGCCGTCGAGCCCAAGTCCAAGGTCGACCAGGAGAAGATGTCGACCGCCCTGGGCCGCCTGGCCGAGGAGGACCCGACCTTCCAGGTCCAGACGAACGAGGAGACCGGCCAGACCGAGATCTCCGGCATGGGCGAGCTGCACCTCGAGATCCTCGTCGACCGCATGCGCCGCGAGTTCAACGTCGACGCGAACGTCGGCAAGCCGCAGGTCTCCTACCGCGAGACGATCCGCGGCGAGGCCACCAAGGTCGAGGGCAAGTTCATCCGCCAGACCGGCGGCTCGGGCCAGTACGGCGTCGTCTACATCGACCTCGAGCCCGCACCCGGCGAGGGCTTCGACTTCGTCAACAAGATCAAGGGCGGATCGATCCCCACCGAGTTCATCCCCGCAGTCGAGAAGGGCTGCGAGGAGGCGCTCGGGTCCGGCATCAAGGCGGGCTACCCGATCGTCGACGTGCGCGTGACCCTCGTGGACGGCAAGTACCACGAGACCGACTCCTCGGAGATCGCGTTCAAGGTCGCCGGCTCGATCGCCTTCAAGGAGGCGGCGCGCCGTGCCAAGCCGGTGCTGCTGGAGCCGATCTTCAAGGTCGAGGTCGTGGTGCCCGAGGAGTTCATGGGCGACGTGATCGGCGACCTCAACCGCCGGCGCGGGCGGGTCGACGGCATGGAGCCGCGCGGCAACGCCCAGGTTGTGAACGCGCACGTCCCGCTGGCCGAGATGTTCGGCTACGCGACCGACCTGCGCTCGCAGACACAGGGCCGCGCGACGTACACGATGCAGTTCGACCGCTACGACGAGGTCCCGCCGAACATCGCCGAGAAGATCGTCGAGCACCGCACCGGCACGCCGGTCGCCGCCTGAGAGACGCCGTAGAGCATTCTGAGGTAGCTTTCCCTGGTTCGCCGAGAGACCGGCCTCCAGACCCCCTTCCCGACTGAGACACAGGAGCGAACAGCAGTGGCCAAGGAGAAGTTCGAGCGCGACAAGCCGCACGTGAACGTCGGCACCATCGGTCACATCGACCATGGCAAGACGACCCTGACGGCTGCCATCACCACGGTGCTGGCCGAGAAGATGGGTGGCGAGGCCAAGAGCTTCGCGGAGATCGACAACGCTCCGGAGGAGAAGGAGCGCGGGATCACGATCGCCACGTCGCACGTCGAGTACCAGACGGAGAACCGTCACTACGCCCACGTCGACTGTCCGGGCCACGCCGACTACGTGAAGAACATGATCACGGGCGCGGCGCAGATGGACGGCGCGATCCTCGTCGTCTCGGCGGCGGACGGCCCGATGCCCCAGACGCGCGAGCACATCCTGCTCGCCCGCCAGGTCGGCGTGCCGTACATCGTCGTGTTCCTCAACAAGGCCGACATGGTCGACGACGAGGAGCTGCTCGAGCTCGTCGAGGTCGAGGTCCGCGACCTGCTCTCCGAGTACGACTTCCCGGGCGACGACATCCCGTTCATCACGGGCTCGGCGCTCAAGGCGCTCGAGGGCGACGACACTTACAAGCAGAAGATCTTCGAGCTCGCCGACGCGCTGGACTCGTACATCCCCGAGCCCACGCGCGAGCTCGACAAGCCGTTCCTGATGCCGGTCGAGGACGTCTTCTCGATCACCGGCCGCGGCACGGTCGCCACCGGCCGCATCGAGCAGGGCGTCGTCCACACGGGCGACACGGTCGAGATCGTCGGCATCAAGGACACCTCGAACACGGTCGTGACGGGCGTCGAGATGTTCCGCAAGATCCTCGACGAGGGCCAGGCCGGCGACAACGTCGGCTGCCTGCTGCGCGGCACCAAGCGCGAGGAGATCGAGCGCGGCCAGGTGCTGTGCAAGCCGGGGTCGATCACCCCGCACACGAAGTTCAAGGCCGAGGTCTACATCCTCAAGAAGGAGGAGGGCGGTCGCCACACGCCGTTCTTCTCCGGGTACCGCCCGCAGTTCTACTTCCGCACGACGGACGTGACCGGCGTCGCCAACCTCCCGGAGGGCGTCGAGATGGTCATGCCGGGCGACAATGTCGCCATGGAGATCGAGCTGATCCAGCCGATCGCCATGGACCAGGGCCTGCGCTTCGCGATCCGCGAGGGCGGCCGGACGGTCGGGTCGGGCGTCGTCTCCGAGATCGTCCAGTAGACCGGCGCCGCGGGCGGGGCTCCACGAGTCCCGCCCCGTAGCCCACCAGCAGCAACAGATACGACAGCAGGACCAAAGGGGCGGGCCCCGGGTTCACACGGGATCCGCCCCTGTAGCACGCAAGAGACCAGCACAGACGTTCCCCCAGACAGCAGACGGAAAGCAGAAGACGCGAGAGCAGCCCCATGGCAGCCGTGACACAGAACAAGATCCGCATCCGCCTCAAGGCCTACGACCACCAGGCCATCGAGACGGCTGCGAAGGAGATCGTCGAGACGGCATCTCGCACCGGCGCGACCGTGACCGGCCCCGTTCCGCTGCCCACCGAGAAGAACGTCTACTGCGTGATCCGCTCGCCGTTCAAGGACAAGGACTCGCGCGAGCACTTCGAGATCCGCACGCACAAGCGCCTCATCGACATCCACCAGCCGACGCCCAAGACGGTCGACTCGCTCCAGCGGCTCGACCACCTTCCGGCGGGCGTCGACATCGAGATCCGCCTGGCGGGGTAGGCATGACCGCGATCCTCGCCAAGAAGCTCGGGATGACCCAGCTGTTCCTCGAGGACGGCCGCGTCGAGCGCGTGACGGTGCTCGAGGCCGGCCCCTGCCCGGTGACCGCGGTGCGCACGCCGGAGCGCGACGGCTACGACGCCGTGCAGCTCGCCTTCGGTCAGACGAAGGAGAAGCACCTCACCAGGCCCGAGCTCGGCCATCTGAAGAAGGCCGACGCGGCGCCGCACCGCCACCTGGTGGAGTTCCGCGGCGAGGCCGGCGAGCTGAGCATCGGCGACACCGTGACCGTCGGCTCGTTCAGCGAGGGCGACCGCGTGAAGGTCGCCGGGATCTCGAAGGGCAAGGGCTTCCAGGGCACGGTCAAGCGCCACGGCTTCGGCCGCGGCCCGGCCTCGCACGGCTCGCACAACGTGCGCGCGCCCGGATCGATCGGCGCCTCGGCGTGGCCGGCGCGCGTCTTCAAGGGCGTCCGCGGTCCCGGCCAGATGGGCAACCGGCGGGTCACCCAGCGCGGCCTGACGGTCGTGCGCGTCGACTCCGACCAGAACCTGCTGCTCGTGCGCGGCGCCGTTCCCGGCGCGCGCGGCGGGCTCGTGGAGGTGCGCACCGATGCCTGACGCCATGGTCCTGGGTGCCACGAAGAAGGTCGCGCTCGACGAGCGCGCGTTCGGCGAGCGCTTCCGCGGCCAGCTCGTCCACGAGGCGGTCCGCGCCGAGCTCAACGCCCGCCGCCAGGGCACCGCGGCGACCCGTACGCGTGGTGAAGTGCGCGGTGGCGGCGCCAAGCCGTGGCGCCAGAAGGGCACCGGGCGCGCCCGCGCCGGCTCCTCGCGCTCGCCCGTGTGGACCGGCGGCGGCACCGTGTTCGGGCCCCATCCCCGCCACTACACGGTCAAGGTCAACCGCAAGGAGCGCCAGGCGGCGCTGCGCAGCGCGCTGTCGCTGCATGCCGGCCGCGGCTCGCTCGCCGTGCTCGACCCGGCGCCGTTCGAGACGCCGTCGACGAAGCAGGCCGTCGCGCTGCTGTCCGGCTGGGCCGATGGGGGCGCCGTGCTCGTCGTGCTGAGTGAGTCGCAGGAGGGCGTCGCCCGGTCGTTCCGCAACATCGCGCGCGTGTCCGTGCTCCCGGCCGGCGAGGCCGGCGTCGCCGACATCGTCGGCGCCTCGCGCCTGCTCGCCAGCGAGGAGGCGCTCGCCGAGCTCGGCGCACGCGCCAACGGCCGCGCGGGCACGCAGGAGGGCGCCTGACCATGGACCACACGCACGTGATCATCCGGCCGGTCGTCAGCGAGAAGAGCTACGTGCTCTCCGCCAACGACCGCTACACGTTCCGCGTTCATCCGGACGCGCACAAGACCCAGATCCGCCAGGCCGTGGAGGCGCTGTTCGACGTGAAGGTCGTCGACGTGCGCACCCTCTCGGTCAAGTCCAAGCCCAAGCGCCGCGGCTACACGTCCGGCCGCACGCGGCAGTGGAAGAAGGCGATCGTGCAGGTCCGTCCGGGCGACACGATCCCGATCTTCCAGTCGCTCCAGGGGCTCGAGGGGTAGCCGACGATGCCGATCCGCAAGCCCAAGCCCACGAGTCCCGGCCGTCGCTTCTCGACGTATCCCGACTTCGCGGAGATCACGAAGTCCGAGCCCGAGAAGACGCTCGTCGAGGGCCTCACGAAGTCCGGCGGGCGCAACAACAACGGCCGCAAGACCTCGCGCCATCGCGGCGGCGGCGCCAAGCGCCTGTACCGCAAGGTCGACTTCAAGCGCCGCAAGGACGGGATCCCGGCGACGGTCGCGGCGATCGAATACGACCCGAACCGCACCGCCTACATCGCGCTGCTGCACTACGCCGACGGCGCGAAGGCCTACATCCTCGCGCCGAGCCGCCTGACGGTCGGGATGCGCGTGCAGTCCGGCCCCGGCGCCGAGATCGCGGTCGGCAACTGCCTGCCGCTGGCGAGCATGCCGATCGGCACCGTCGTGCACAACGTCGAGCTGCAGCCGGGGCGCGGCGGCCAGCTCGGCCGCTCGGCGGGCGCGGCGATCCAGCTGATGGCCAAGGACGGCGACATGGCCACCCTGCGCCTCCCCTCGGGCGAGATGCGCATGGTGCGCACCGAGTGCCGCGCGACCGTGGGCACGATCGGCAACGCCGAGCACCAGAACGTCAAGGTCGGCAAGGCCGGCCGCAAGCGCCACATGGGCGTGCGCCCGCAGACGCGCGGCACCGCCATGAACCCGGTCGACCACCCGCACGGCGGCGGCGAGGGCTCGACCACCCCGGGCCGGCATCCGGTCACGCCCTGGGGCGTGCCGACGCTCGGCTACCGGACGCGCAAGAAGAACAAGTCATCCGACCGCTACATCGTGCGCGGACGCCGTCGCGGGAAGGGCAAGGGTCGATGAGTCGCTCCAGCAAGAAGGGTCCGTTCGTCGAGGAGCGCCTGATGGCGCGCATCGTGAAGATGAACGACGCCAACACGAAGACCATGGTCAAGACGTGGTCGCGCACCTCGACCATCTTCCCCGAGATGGTCGGCCACACCATCGCGGTGCACGACGGGCGCAAGCACGTGCCCGTGTTCGTCAGCGAGTCGATGGTCGGGCACAAGCTCGGCGAGTTCGCGCCGACGCGCACGTACCGCGGCCATGCCGGCACCGGGAAGGTCCGCTGATCGTGCCCGGCCCGAAGAAGACCCGCGTGAACCCGCGCGTGGCCAAGGACGAGGCCGCCCAGGAGGCCGCCGAGGTCAGGGCGAAGGTCGCGGCCGAGCGCGCCGACGAGGTCGCCGAGGAGAGCGCCGCCGAAGCCGCCGAGGCCGAGGCCGAGGTCGAGGCCGAGGCTGAGGGCGAGCCCGCCGCGGCCCCCGCCAAGCCGCGCCGTGCGCGCCGCAAGGCCGCCGAGGCACCGGCCACCGAGGAGAAGCCTGCGCCGCGCCGGCGCAGGCCGTCCCCCGAGGGCCCGCCGCCCGTCGTCCGCGCGCACGCGAAGTACGTGCGCACGTCCGCCCGCAAGGCGCGGCTCGTCTGCGACCACATCCGCGGCAAGTCGGTGCCCGAGGCGCGCGCGATCCTCGCGCACACCCCGCGCGCCGTCGCCGAGGACTGGAGCAAGCTGCTCGAGTCCGCGGTCGCCAACGCCGAGCACAACCACGAGCTCGTCGGGGACGAGCTGCGGATCCTCACCGTCACGGCCGACGAGGGCCCGACGCTCAAGCGCTTCCGCCCGCGCGCCATGGGCCGCGCCTCGCGGATCCGCAAGCGCACCAGCCATCTCTCGATCGCGCTTACGCCGAAGGAGTAGGGAGCACCATGGGACAGAAGGTCCATCCCGAGTCGATGCGCGTGGGCTACATCCACGACTGGAAGTCGCACTGGTTCACCGAGCGTCACTTCGCCGACTACCTGGCGGAGGACACGCGCATCCGCCGGCACATCGAGAACAAGCTCGCCCACGCGGGCATCTCGGAGATCACGATCCGCAAGGACGCCAACGAGGTCGAGGTCAACATCCACACGGCCCGCCCGGGCATCGTGATCGGCAAGTCGGGCAGCGAGGTCGACGCCCTGCGCCGCGACCTGCACCGGATCACGGGCAAGTCGGTGAAGGTCAACATCCTGGAGATCAAGCGCCCGGAGCTGGACGCGACGCTCGTCGCCCAGTCGGTCGCCGAGCAGCTGCAGAACCGCGTCGCCTTCCGCCGCGCGATGAAGCGCGCCCTCACGAGCGCCATGCGCTCGGGCGCGAAGGGCTGCAAGATCCAGGTCGGCGGCCGCCTCGGCGGCGCGGAGATGGCCCGCTCGGAGAGCTACTCGGACGGGCGCGTCCCGCTGCACACGCTGCGCGCGGACATCGACTACGGCTTCGCCGAGGCGCGCACGACGTTCGGCCGCATCGGCGTCAAGTGCTGGATCAACAAGGGCGAGATCATGCCCGAGGGCTTCACCGGTGTGGACCTGACCGATCTCGAGGCGCCGTCCCCGTCGCGCGAGGACCGGCGTGAGGGCCGTGGCGGCCGCGACGACCGCGGCCGCGGCCGCGGGCGCGGCGGGCGTGGCGGCCAGGGCGGTGGCTTCAACGGCGGCGGCCGTGGCCGCGGCGGGCAGGGGGGTGGGCGCTGATGCTCGCACCCAAGCGCGTCAAGCACCGCAAGGTCATGCGCGGGCGCAGCCGCGGCTACTCGCGCGGGCAGACGACCGTGCAGTTCGGCGAGTTCGGGCTGAAGGCGCTCGACCACGGCCAGCTGACGAACCGCCAGATCGAGGCTGCCCGTATCGCGATGACCCGCAAGATCAAGCGCGGCGGCAAGGTCTGGATCAACCTCTTCCCGGACAAGCCGTTCACCAAGAAGCCCGCCGAGACCCGGATGGGCTCCGGCAAGGGCTCGCCCGAGGGCTGGGTCGCCGTCGTCAAGCCGGGCCGCGTGATGTTCGAGCTCGCCGGCGTGCCCGAGGACCTCGCTCGCGAGGCCATGCGCCTGGCAGGCCGCAAGCTGCCGGTCCGCACGAAGGTCGTCACGCGGGAGGAGAGCTTCTGATGCCGACCGCCAAGAGCCTTCGGGATCTGCAGGACGACGAGCTCGTGGAGCAGATCCAGACCGCCCGCAAGGAGATCTTCGGGCTGCGCTTCCAGCACGCCACCGGCGAGCTGGAGAACACCGCGGGGCTGCGTGCCGCCAAGCGCGAGCTCGCCCGCGCGCTGACGGTCGCCCGCGAGCGCGACATCGACATCAACCGCATCCGCTAGCCATGGCAGACGAGACAACAGAGCAGAACGAGACGCCCGAGGAGCAGCCCGTGGAGGCGGCCCCCGAGACCGCCGCCCCCGAGGCAGCGCAGGAGCCGGCTGCCGAGCCGGCGGTGGCACTCACGCCGAAGGAGCGACGCCGCGCCAACCGCGTGCGCCGCGCCGGCGGGCCCAAGCCGCAGCGCACCGCCGAGGAGCGTCAGGAGGAGCGCCGCGCGCTGCGCCGCGCGAAGGCCGCCGCGCGCAGCCGCCGGCGCCAGCAGGAGCGCGCCAAGCGTGCGGGCGCCGGCCCCGGCGAGGGCACGCCGCCCGCGCCGCGCCAGTCCGGCACGCCGCAGGTGCGCCAGGGCGTCGTCGTCTCCGACAAGGCCGACAAGACGATCACCGTGCGGATCGACATCGCCAAGCGCCACCCGCGCTACCAGAAGATCGTGCGCACGACGAAGTCGCTGCACGCGCACGACGAGCGCAACGACGCCCACGAGGGCGACACCGTGCGCGTCGTCGAGTGCCGCCCGATGTCGCGCTCCAAGCGCTGGCGCCTGGTCGAGATCGTGGAGCGTGCCAAGTGATCCAGAACGAGTCGCGCCTGAAGGTCGCCGACAACACGGGTGCCCGCGAGATCCTGTGCATCCGCGTGCAGGGCGGCTCGCGCCGGCGCTACGCCCACGTCGGCGACGTCATCACCGCCACCGTCAAGACGGCCACACCGAACGGCACCGTCAAGAAGGGCGAGGTCGTCAAGGCGGTCGTCGTGCGCACGAAGAAGGAGTTCGGGCGCGAGGACGGCACGTACATCGCCTTCGATGAGAACGCGGCAGTGATCATCGACGCCCAGAACAACCCGCGCGGGACCCGCATCTTCGGTCCCGTCGCGCGCGAGCTGCGCGATCGCAACTTCATGAAGATCATCAGCCTCGCGCCGGAGGTTCTCTAGAATGGGCATGCGCATCCGTCGTGACGACCAAGTCGTCGTGATCAGCGGGAAGGACCGCGGCAAGAGCGGCCGCGTCCTGCGCGCCGACCCCAAGCACCAGCGGGTCTGGGTCGAGGGGCTGAACATCATCAAGCGCCACCAGCGCCCGACCCAGGTGCAGGGGGCGGACCGCGCCGAGACCGTCGGCGGGGTCATCGAGAAGGAAGGCCCGATCCACGTCAGCAACGTCATGCTCATCGATCCCAAGGACAAGAAGCACACACGCGTCGGCGTCACCCGCGAGGGCGGCGTCCGCAACCGCGTGACCAAGCGCTCCGGGACGAAGCTCGACTGATCGCCATGGCCAGCACCCAGACACCCGCCCGGCTCAAGCAGCGCTACCTCGACGAGATCCGCCCCGCGCTCGTCGAGCGGTTCGGCTACACGAGCGTCATGCAGGCGCCGAAGATCGAGAAGATCACGGTCAACATGGGCGTCGGCGACGCCAAGCAGGACTCGAAGGTCCTCGACGCAGCCGCCGACCAGCTCGCCCAGCTCGCCGGCCAGCGCCCGAGCGTGCGCCGCGCGCGCAAGTCGATCGCGAACTTCAAGCTGCGCGAGGGGATGCCGGTCGGCGTCGCCGTCACGCTGCGCGGCGACCGCGCCTACGAGTTCCTCGACCGCCTGACCTCGATCGCGATTCCGCGGATCCGCGACTTCCGCGGCCTGCCGACGAAGCTCGACGGGCGCGGCAACTACACCATGGGCGTGCGCGAGCAGACGATCTTCCCCGAGATCGACTACGACAGCGTGGACCAGACCCGCGGACTCGACATCACCATCACGACCACCGCCAGCACCGATGAGGAGGGCTTCGCCCTGCTCGAGATGTTCGGGATGCCCTTCGTGCGCGAAGGCCGCCCCGGGGCGCAGACGACCTCCCAGGAGAGCCAGTGACCCTTCCCGGAACATCTGACCCGAACCGCCGGACGGCGATCACCGCCATGCGGCGTCCTCGGATCGGGCAATGCGAACGGCATTGCACCGATCCTGCGTCCTTGCCTGGCGGCGCCGCCGCCGCGGCGTTTCAAGCCACACGTCCCGAGAAAGCTCACTAGTTCCGCATGGCCAAGACCTCCCTGCGCGTCAAGGCGGCGCGCGATCCGAAGTTCAAGACCCGCGGGTACACGCGCTGCCGGCGCTGCGGGCGCTCGCGCGCGGTCTACCGCAAGTTCGGCGTCTGCCGGATCTGCCTGCGCGATCTCGCGCACAACGGCTACATCCCCGGCATGACGAAGAGCAGCTGGTAGGGGACGCCCGTCGCATGTCCATGACCGACCCCATCGCCGACTTCCTCACGCGCGTGCGCAACGCGATCACCGCGCAGCACGACGTCGTCGAGATCCCCGCCTCGAAGCTCAAGCGCGAGATGGCCCGCATCCTCCAGGAGCAGGGCTACATCGCCGGCTACGACGTCGAGGCCCCCACCGCCGAACACCCCGGCGAGCTCATCCGCGTGCGCCTGAAGTACGCGGAGGACCGCCGCAGTGCGATCACCGGGCTCAGGCGCGCCTCGCGCCCCGGCCAGCGCTACTACGTGGACCGCGGGCACATCCCGAAGGTCCAGGGTGGGATGGGGACCGCCATCGTGTCCACGTCGAAGGGCGTGATGACCGGCCACGAGGCCCGCACCGCGGGCGTCGGCGGCGAGGTCGTCGCGTTCGTCTGGTAGCCGCGCAATGTCACGCATCGGCCGCAAGCCCATCCCCGTCCCGGAGGGCGTCACCGTCACCATCGAGCCCGAGCGCGTCGGCGTGAAGGGCCCGAAGGGCGAGCTCTCCGAGCGCGTCTCGCGCGACATCACCGTCGCCCAGGAGGGCGACGTGCTCGTCGTCACGCGCCCGACCGACCGCGGCGAGCACCGCGCGCTGCACGGGCTGACGCGCTCGCTGGTCGCCAACATGGTCGAGGGCGTCACGAGCGGCTTCGAGCGGGCGCTCGAGATCCAGGGCGTCGGCTACCGCGCCGCGCTCAAGGGCAAGGACCTCGAGCTCGCGCTCGGCTACTCGCACCCGGTCTCGATCCCCGCGCCCGACGGCATCGAGTTCGAGGTGCCCCAGCCGACGCGCGTGATCGTGCGCGGCATCTCCAAGCAGGCCGTCGGCGAGGTCGCCGCGAACATCCGCAAGCAGCGCCCGCCGGAGCCCTACAAGGGCAAGGGCATCCGCTACGAGGGCGAGTACGTCGCACGCAAGGTCGGGAAGCGCGCATGAGCCGGGTCACCAAGAGCGAGCAGCGTCTGCGCCGCCGCCGGCGCGTGCGCGCGAGGGTCATCGGCTCCGCCGAGCGCCCGCGGATCTCCGTCTTCCGCTCCAACCGCGGCATCAGCGCCCAGCTGGTCGACGATGCGCGCGGCCACACGCTCGCGGCGGTCAGCTGGACCGAGCCCGAGACGCGTGCGCTGAAGCCGATGGAGCAGGCCGACCGCCTAGGCCGGCTGCTCGCCGAGCGCGCCAAGGCGCAGGGCATCGAGGCCGCCGTCTTCGATCGCGGCGGATACCGCTACCACGGCCGGGTCAAGGCCTTCGCGGACGGGATCCGCGAGGGTGGGCTGACGGTCTGAGGGCTTTTCAGATGAGCATGGACATCGATCGCAGCGTCAGCCCCGCGGGCCTGGACCTCCAGGAGCGGGTCGTCGAGATCAACCGCGTCGCGAAGGTCGTCAAGGGCGGCCGGCGCTTCTCGTTCACGGCGCTCGTCGTGGTCGGCGACGAGAAGGACGTCGTCGGCGTCGGCTACGGCAAGGCCAACGAGGTTCCCGTCGCGATCCAGAAGGGCGTCGAGCAGGCGAAGAAGAACCTGTTCCGCGTGCCCAAGCACGGCGCGACGATCCCGCACGAGACCACCGGCGTGTTCGGGGCCGGGCGCGTGTTCCTCAAGCCGGCCTCGCCGGGTACCGGCGTGATCGCCGGCGGCGGCGTGCGCGCGGTGCTCGAGCTGGCCGGGATCCACGACATCCTCTCCAAGAGCCTGGGCTCGCAGAACCCGATCAACCTCGTGAAGGCGACCATCGAGGGTCTGCGTGGCCTGCGCACGCCCGACGAGGTCGCCGCGCTGCGCGGCATCTCGATCAACGAGGTGCTCGGTCTGGTGGCGGAGGCCCCCGAGGGCGAGCATCTCGAGGCCGCCGCGCCCGCCGACGACGAGTCCGCCGGCGAGGCGGCGCCGTCCGAGGAGGTGCCCGCATGAGCACGCTGAAGGTCACGCAGGTGCGCTCGCGCAACGGCTCGCAGCAGTTCCAGCTCGACACGCTGCGCTCGCTCGGCCTGCGCCGCATCGGGCACACCGTCGACGTCAAGGACACGCCGCAGGCGCGGGGGATGCTCCACACGGTGCGTCACCTCGTGCGCGTCGAGGAGGATGGCTCGTGAGCCCCGCCGCGAAGAAGCCCGAAGAGACCGCGACCGCCGAGGAGCAGGTCGGCCTGCACAGCCTCAAGCCCGCACCGGGCAGCCGCCGCGCGCGCAAGCGCGTCGGTCGCGGGCACGGCTCCGGGCACGGCAAGACGGCCGGCCGCGGGCACAAGGGATACGGCGCCCGCTCGGGTTCGAAGGACCGTGCCCGCTTCGAGGGTGGCCAGATGCCGATCCACATGCGGATGCGCAAGCTGCGCGGCCCGCACATGAAGAAGTCGATGCCGTTCGAGCCGTTCCGCACGCACACCCAGGCGGTCAACCTGCGGGACCTCGACGCGCGCTTCGACACCGGCGCCGAGGTGACGCTCGAGGCGCTCGCCGCCAAGGGCCTGGGCACCCGCAAGGGCGTGCCGGTGAAGGTCCTGGCCAAGGGTGAGATCGCCAAGCCGCTGACCGTCCACGCGCACGGCTTCAGCGCGTCGGCCCGCGCGGCGATCGAGGCCGCCGGCGGCACCTGCGTCACCGTCGAGGGCTGAGCGGCCCGGACGCCTCGGCGATGATCGCCACGATCCTCAACGCCTTCTCGGTCGCCGAGATCCGGCGCAAGGTCGGGTTCACGGCGCTGCTGCTCGCGCTGTACCGGCTTGGCGCCCACATCCCGGTGCCGGGCGTCGACACGAAGGCCGTCCACGACATCCAGCAGCAGTTCGGCGGCGGCGGGATCCTCAACCTGCTGAACACGTTCAGCGGCGGGGGCCTGTCGCGCATCGCGATCTTCGCGCTGGGGATCATGCCCTACATCACGGCGTCGATCATCCTGCAGCTCCTGACCGTCGTCGTGCCCTCGCTGGAGAAGCTCTCGAAGGAGGGCGAGGTCGGCCAGGCGCGGATCACGCAGTACACGCGCTACCTCACCGTCGGCCTCGCGTTCGCCCAGTCGATCGGCTACGTGTTCCTCTTCAAGTCGTTCGAGGCGCAGGCCGGCGAGCCGGTCATCAAGAACTTCAACGCCGGCACGCTGTTCCTGATCGTCATCGTGCTGACCGCGGGCTGCGTGGTCGTCATGTGGATGGGCGAGCTGATCACGCAGCGCGGCATCGGCAACGGCATCTCGCTGATGATCTTCGCGTCGATCGTCTCGCGCTTCCCGAACGGCATCCAGGCGTGGTGGACGAACCCCGACCAGGTCTTCAAGGTCATGATGCCGTTCCTCGCGCTGGCGGTCGTCGCGGCGGTGGTGTTCATCCAGGAGGGCCAGCGCCGGATCCCCGTGCAGTACGCCAAGCGCGTCATCGGGCGGCGCATGACCGGCGGCGGCCAGACCTACCTGCCGCTGCGTGTCAACATGGCCGGCGTCATCCCCGTGATCTTCGCGGCGTCGCTGATGGCCTTCCCGCCGACCGTCGGCCAGCTCATCAACACCCCGTGGGCGAAGAACGTCTCGAACTTCTTCAGTCCCTCGAGCGCGCCATACCTCATCGGCGAGACGCTGCTCATCATCCTCTTCACGTACTTCTACACCGCGGTCACCTTCAACCCCGTCGACCAGGCCGACAACCTCAAGAAGTACGGCGGCTTCATCCCCGGCGTGCGCCCGGGGAGACCGACGGCCGAGTTCCTGGACCGGGTGCTCGCGCGGCTCACGTTCCCCGGGGCGCTCTACCTCGCGGCGGTCGCGGCGCTGCCGACGATCCTCATCAACCAGACGGCGGCCAACTTCTACTTCGGCGGCACGTCGCTGCTGATCGTCGTCGGCGTGGCGCTCGACACGATGAAGCAACTCGAGGCGCAGCTCATGATGCGCAACTACGAGGGCTTCCTGAAGTAGGCGGGGCGTGTCGGAGCTCAACCTCATCCTGCTCGGCCCGCCGGGCGCCGGGAAGGGCACGCAGGCCGAACGCATCCGCGAGGACTTCGACGTCGACTACATCGCCACCGGCGACATGCTGCGCAAGGCGGTGGCCGACGGCACGCCGCTCGGCAAGGAGGCACAGCGCTACATGGACGCCGGCGAGCTCGTGCCGGACGAGGTGATCATCGGTGTCATCCTCGAGCGCGTCCAGAGCGCCGAGGCGCGCGACGGCTTCCTGCTCGACGGCTTTCCGCGCACCATCGGCCAGGCACAGGCCCTCGACGCGGCGCTCGCCGAGCTCGGGCGCGACCTGACCGCCGCGCTGTGCGTCGAGGTGCCCGACGAGGAGATCGTGCGGCGCATCTCCGGGCGGCGCGTGAGCCCGAGCTCCGGTCGCGTCTACCACGTCGACTTCGACCCGCCGAAGGTCGACGATGTCGACGACGTCGACGGGACGCCGCTCGTGCAGCGCGAGGACGACCGGCCCGAGACCGTCCGCAAGCGGCTCGAGGTCTACCACGAGCTCACCGCCCCGGTCGAGGAGCACTACGAGGAGCAGGGCCTCCTGCACCGCATCGACGGCACGGCCCCGCCGACCGCGGTGTTCGATCACATCCGCGCGACGATCGCCACGCTGCGGCTCGAAGACGAGCTCTGACCGGTGACGCACGACGTCCGCGTAGCGCACGGGCGGCTGACGCCGAGGGGCGGCGCCGGATCGCCACGTGCCGTCTCGCGGGTAGCGCCGCTACCCGCTTCGCCGCCCCGCGGCGCCCGGCTGGCCCCTCGGCGCCCCCGCCCGCACGCTCCGTCGGACGCCGCACGTCACCGGCCAGCCGTGGAGGCCGTCGTCCATCAGGTGCTCGCATGATCATCAAGAAGTCGCCTGCCGAGATCGAGAAGATGGCGGCGGCGGGCGCGATCCATGCCCGGACGATGAAGATCGTCGAGGCGAAGATCCGTGAGGGTGTCACGACGCGCGAGCTGGACGAGGCGGCGGAGAAGTACATCCGCTCGCAGGGCGCCGTGCCGTCGTTCAAGGGCTACCGCGGCTTTCCGGGCTCGATCTGCGCATCGCCGAACGCGATGGTCGTCCACGGCATCCCCGGCAACTACCGCCTGGGGCGCGGGGACATCCTGTCCGTCGACATCGGCGTGACGCTCGACGGCTGGGTCGCCGACGGGGCGTGCACGTTCCCGGTGGGCCCGGTCAGCCCGGTCGCCGAGCGGCTGCTCGAGGTCACCGAGGCCTCGCTGTTCGACGCGGTCGAGCAGGCGCGGCCCGGCAACCGCCTCGGCGACATCTCGTGGGCGGTGCAGTCGCGCGTCGAGGAGGCGGGCATGTCCGTCGTGCGCACGCTCGTCGGCCACGGGGTCGGCCGCGACATGCACGAGGACCCGCAGGTGCCCAACTTCGGCCAGCCGGGCCGCGGCCCGCTGCTCGAGGAGGGCATGGTGCTCGCGATCGAGCCGATGGTCACCGCGGGGCGCCACGCGGTGCGCATGGGCGACGACGGCTGGGCGATCTTCTCGCAGGACGGCTCGCTGGCCGCGCACTTCGAGTTCACCGTGGCGATCACCGCCGAGGGCCCCCGGATCCTCACCCCGTGGCACGAGTCGGCATCGGTCGCCGCGTGAGTCGCGCAGCCCGCGAATCTGGACCGCATCCGCCGTCGGTGCTTTGCTAACGTGTTCTGTCCGCGCGCGTGGCCCCGTCCGTGCGCGCATGTCCGCGACTGGTAGCGGCGGCCTTCAGCGGCAGCCAGAGCCGATCGCCGGCCCATCGACGAAGAAGGAACGATGAAGGTACGACCGTCGGTCAAGCCGATGTGCGAAAAGTGCAAGATCATCCGTCGCCACGGCGCCGTCCTGGTCATCTGCTCGAACCCGCGACACAAGCAGCGCCAGGGGTGATCCGCTGATGGCACGCATCGCAGGCGTCAACGTCCCCCTCAACAAGCGCGTCGAGGTCGGGCTCACCTACATCTACGGGATCGGCCGCCCGACGGCGGACAAGCTCCTTGACGAGGCGGGCATCCCGCGCGACACCTACGTGCGCGACCTGACCGAGGACGAGGTCACCAAGCTGCGCGACCTCGTCGACCGCGACCTGACCGTCGAGGGCGACCTGCGGCGCGAGCGCTCGCAGAACGTCAAGCGCCTCATGGAGATCGGGTGCTACCGCGGCCTGCGCCACCGGCGCGGCCTGCCCGTTCGCGGTCAGAACACGAAGACCAACGCCCGCACGCGCAAGGGCCCCAAGCGCATGCAGGTGGCGGGCAAGAAGAAGCCCGGCAAGAAGTAAGGACGATCGATGCCCGCACCCAAGCGCCCCGCGCGCGGCCGCCGCAAGCCGAAGAAGAACATCCCGGTCGGCCACGCCCACATCAAGACGAGCTTCAACAACACGATCGTCTCGCTGACCGACCGCGAGGGGAACGTCATCGCCTGGGAGTCCGCCGGCGGCGCCGGCTTCAAGGGCTCGCGCAAGTCGACGCCGTTCGCGGCGCAGGTCACGGCCGACGCCGCCGCCCGCAAGGGCATCGAGCAGGGGCTGCAGAAGGTCGACGTGTACGTGAAGGGCCCCGGCTCCGGCCGTGAGACCGCGATCCGCTCCCTGCAGGCCGCTGGCCTGGAGGTCACGAGCGTGCGCGACGTCACACCGCAGGCCCACAACGGCTGCCGCCCCCGCAAGCGGCGCCGCGTCTAGGAAGCGCTGAACCGATGGCCCGAGACACCTCCCCCCAGTGCAAGCAGTGCCGCCGCGAAGGGCAGAAGCTCTTCCTCAAGGGTGAGCGCTGCCTGACCGACAAGTGCGGCTTCGAGCGCCGCGCCTACCCGCCGGGCGACCACGGCCGCGGCCGCCAGAAGCAGAGCGAGTACCGCGTGCAGCTGCGCGAGAAGCAGAAGGCTCGCCGCTACTACGGCGTCCTGGAGACGCAGTTCCGCCGCTACTACGACAAGGCCAGCCGCCAGGACGGCATCACCGGCGAGAACCTCCTGACGCTGCTCGAGCGCCGGCTCGACAACGTGCTCGTCCGCCTCGGGTTCGCCGGCTCGCGCCGACAGGCCCGTCAGATGGTGCGCCACGGGCACTGGACCGTCAACGGCCGCCGCGTCGACATCCCCAGCTACCAGGTGCGCGAGGGCGACATCATCGCCCTCAAGAGCGGGAGCCCAGCTGAGCCGCTGATCCGGGAGGCCACCGAGCTGACCGCCCAGGTGCCCGCCTGGCTGCAGGCGGACCACGACTCCCTCACCGCCAAGATCCTGCGCAAGCCGGAGCGTCGCGAGATCACGACGCCGGTGCAGGAGCAGCTCATCGTCGAGCTGTACTCGAAGTAGACCCCGTACCGCGCTGCGCCCCGCACGGTCGGGACACGGCGCCCCCACCGGCGGCCCGTGCCGCCGCCGGACCGATCACGACACAGGACTGACACGCCCGATGCTCGACTTCCAGATTCCCCGCATCACCAGCGAGCAGGTCGACGATGACCGCGGCTCGTTCGTCATCGAGCCGCTGGATCGCGGCTTCGGCTACACGTTCGGCAACTCGCTGCGCCGCGTGCTGCTCAGCTCGCTGGCCGGCGCCGCGGTCACCAGCGTGCGCATCGAGGGCGTGGCGCACGAGTTCTCGACGATCAAGGGGGTCAAGGAGGACGTCACCGACATCGTCCTGAACCTCAAGAGCATCGTCTGCCGCATGCACTCGGACGCCAGCGAGATCGAGGCGCCGCTGGTCGTCACCGGCCCCGGCGAGATCACGGCGAAGGACATCGACCTCCCCGCCGGCGTCGAGATCCTCAACCCCGACGTGCACATCGCGACGCTCGAGAAGAAGACGAAGCTCGAGATGTACCTCACGATCGGCCGCGGCCGCGGCTACCGCCCCGCCGAGGACAACAAGACGCCCGATCAGCCGATCGGCGTGATCCCGATCGACTCGATCTTCTCGCCCGTGCGCCGCGTCGCCTACTCGGTCGAGCAGGCGCGCGTCGGTCAGCGCACCGACTACGACAAGCTCACGCTGGACATCGAGACCGACGGCTCGATCGACCCGCAGGCGGCGCTGCGCGAGGCCGCCGAGATCCTGATCTCCCAGCTGGCGATCTTCACCGACGCCGACCGGATCGAGGAGCTGCGCGCGGGGCCGACCGGAGCGCTCGAGGCGAGCGCGGCGGTCACCGGCGTCAACGGCGTCGCCACCGCCGCGGGCGGGCCGATGGACGACATCCTGATCGAGGAGCTCGAGCTCGGCGTGCGGTCGTACAACTGCCTCAAGCGCGCAGGCATCCAGACGATCGGCGACCTGGTCTCCAAGTCCGAGGCCGAGCTCAATGCGATCCCGAACTTCGGCAAGAAGTCCATCGACGAGGTCATCGAGACCCTGCAGTCGCGTGGGTTGAACCTCCGCCAGGACTAGACTGCGACGTCGCCCATGCGCCACCAGAAGACCCGCCACAAGCTCAGTCGCACGGCCTCGCACCGCAAAGCGCTCCTACGCAACCTCTGCAAGGAGGTCATCGAGCACGAGCGCATCACGACCAGCGAGGCGAAGGCGAAGGCCGTCAAGCCCGAGGTCGAGCAGCTCATCACGCTCGCCAAGCGCGGCGACCTGCACGCGCGCCGCCAGGCGCTGGCCGTGCTCGGTCAGGACAAGTTCGCCGTGCACAAGCTGTTCGAGGAGGTCGCGCCGCGCTACGCCGACCGCACCGGCGGCTACACGCGCATCCTGAAGCTCGGCCCGCGCCGCTCGGACGCGACCGAGATGGTCTACCTCGAGCTGGTGTAGCCCGCAGCGCTCCCGTGCCACCCGGGGCCGCGGGGCCCCGGCGGGTTGGATGACCGCCAGGCTCGACCTCGAATACGACGGGCGCGACTTCGCCGGGTGGGCGGCCCAGCCGGGCCGGCGCACCGTCGAAGGGGAGCTGCGCCGCGCGCTGACCACGGTGCTGCGCGAGCCCCCGCGCGACCTGCGGGTCGCCGGGCGCACCGACGCCGGCGTGCACGCCAGCGGCCAGGTCGTCTCGTTCGCGGCGGCCGCGCCACGCAGCGCGTCGCTCAACGCGCTGCTCCCCGACGACGTCACGGTGCTTGCCAGCGCGCAGGCCCATGCGGGGTTCGACGCGCGCCACGACGCGATCGCGCGGCGCTACGCCTATCGCCTGCTGGCGCGGCGCGAGCGCCCGGCGCTCGACCGCGGGCGGGTGCTGTGGTGGCGCCGGCGCGTCGACCGCGACCTGCTTCACGCGTGCGCGGCCCTGCTGCCCGGGGAGCACGACTTCACGGCCTTCACGCCCACCGAGACGCAGCACCGCCACTTCTCCCGCACCGTGCTCGACGCGCGCTGGGTCGAGGACGGCGAGGAGCTGCGCTTCGAGATCGAGGCGGACGCATTCCTGCGCCACATGAACCGTGTCCTGGTCGGCACGATGCTCGAGGTCGCCGCCGGCCGCCGGCCCGTGGCGGCATTCGCCGCGCTGCTCGAGGGCGCGCCCCGGGCGGCCGCCGGGATCACCGCGCCGGCCCACGCCCTGTGCCTGACCGCCGTGCGCTACCCCGACCCGCCCACCGCGAGCGTCCCTGGCGGCCTCGTATAGGCGGCAGTGCGGGACGCTCGTGGTGGGGGTGGCGGCGGGGTGCGTCGCGAGCGTCCCTGGCGGCCCCGCGTGGGCGGCAGTGCGGGACGTTCGCGGTGGTGGTGGGGGTGGCGGGGTGCGTCGCGAGCGTCCCTGATGGCCCCGCCTGGGCGGCAGTGCGGGACGTTCGGGGTGGGGGTGGTGGCGGGCGGTGGCGGGGGCGCCGGTTCTATGCTCGTAGTGGGCGCGAGATCGCATGAAGGTTCTGCTGACGAACGACGACGGCATCGACGCGGAGGGGCTGCAGACCCTCCGGCGTGCGCTCGTGCGCGTGCCCGGGGTCGAGCTCGTCACGATCGCACCCGACGGCAACCGCTCAGCGACGGCACGGATGATCACCACGCGCCGCCCGCTGTGGGTGCAGGAGGTGCCGTTCGAGGATGGCACGGTCGGCTACGCGACCGACGGCACGCCGGTCGACTGCGTGCGCTTCGGCCAGCTCGGACTCGTCGAGGACTTCACCCCCGAGCTGATCGTCGCCGGCATCAACCACGGCTCGAATCTCGGCGACGACGTGACGTACTCCGGCACCGTGGCGGCCGCGTTCGAGGGCATCGTGCTCGGCATCCCCGCGATCGCCGTCTCCCAGCAGTCGACCGACCGCGAGATGGACTTCCGCTTCGGGCGCAGCTTCGAGTTCGACGCCGCGGCGGAGTTCACGGCGCGCGTGGTTCACGAGCTCGAGGACGTCCCGCTGCCCGACGGCACGCTGCTGAACGTCAATGTCCCCGGGGGCAAGCCGATGGGCGTCGAGGTGACGCGCTTGGGCAAGCGGATCTACCGCGACGAGCTCAGGCTCGACCACGAGGAGGGCGCGGGCCGGCGGCGCTATTGGATCTACGGGGCCGACCCGGGCTTCCACGACGAGGCCGGGACCGATCTCGCCGCGGTCGCGGACGGGCGGATCTCCGTCACCCCCGTGCACTTCGATCTCACGGACGTCGAGGGCATCGACGCGCTGGTGGCGCACGACCTCACGCGGCTGCTCGCCCCGGCCGCGCGCGAGATGCGGTGAGTGCGGCCGCGGACGTCGTGCGGCGGGCCGCCCAGCTGCGCGCGGAGCTCGCCCACCACGGCTACCGCTACTACGTCCTCGACGACCCCGAGATCACCGACGAGGCCTACGACACGCTGCTCGACGAGCTGCGGGCGATCGAGGCCGAGCACCCGGAGCTCGTCACGCCCGACTCGCCGACCCAGCGCGTGGGCGGGGAGCCCGTGGGGTCGCTGGAGAAGGTCCGTCACCCCGAGCCCATGCTCTCGCTCGCCAACGCGCGCAGCGAGGAGGAGCTGCGCGCCTGGGTGCAGCGCATGCGCAACCACCTCGCGCGCGAAGGGATCGAGGAGCCGCACTTCCGCTTCGTCTGCGAGCCGAAGATCGACGGGCTCGCGATGTCGCTCGTCTACCGCGACGGCGTGTTCGAGCGCGGCGCCACGCGCGGCAACGGCGAGGTCGGCGAGGACGTCACCCACAACCTGCGCACGATCGGGTCGATCCCGCTGCGCATCGAGGACGCCCCCGCGTTCGTCGAGGTGCGCGGCGAGGTCTACATGTCGCTCGCGGAGTTCCAGCAGCTCAACGAGCGGCGTGCCGCCGCGGGCCTCTCGACCTTCATGAACCCGCGGAACTCCGCTGCGGGGACCATCCGCCAGCTCGACCCGCGCCTGGCGGCCGAGCGCCCGCTCTCCTTCTGGGCCTACGCCGTCGGCGCGGCCGACGGGCTGACATTTCCAGGCCAGTGGGAGGCGCTCGGCTGGCTGCGCGAGCGCGGCTTCCCGGTCAACCGCGACATCGTGCGCCTCGACGATGAGGATCTGGTCGTGCAGCGCTGCCTGGAATGGCAGGCGCGCCGCGGCACGCTCGACTTCGAGATCGACGGGGTCGTCGTCAAGGTGGACGACCTCGAACTGCAGCGCCGGCTCGGGGTCGTGGGACGCGACCCGCGCTGGGCGATCGCCTGGAAGTTCCCCCCGACGACGACCATCACGAAGCTCCTCGCGGTCGAGTGGAACGTCGGCAAGTTCGGCGACCTGCACCCGTTCGCCGTCCTCGAGCCCGTGCGCGTGGGCGGCGTGACGGTGAAGCTGGCGACGCTCCACAACGAGGAGGATCTCGCGCGCAAGGACCTGCGGCCGGGCGACGACGTGATCGTCCTGCGCGCCGGCGACGTGATCCCGCAGGTCATCTCGCCGGCGCCGCACGTGGTCGAGCGCACCGACCGGGCGCCGCTTCCCGTCCCGCCGGCCCGCTGCCCGTCCTGCGGCACGCCGACCGTCAAGCCCGAGGGCTCGGTCTTCACCAAGTGCCCGAACCGCGACTGCCCGGGACGCCGCTGGCAGCTGCTCAAGCACTTCGTCTCGCGCGGGGCGATGGACATCGACGGCCTCGGGGAGAAGCAGGTCGCCGCGCTCATGGACGCCGGGCTCGTGAGAACCGCGGGGGATCTCTACCGGCTGACGCCCGACCAGCTCGTCGAGCTCGAGGGGATGGGGGACATCTCCGCGCATCGTCTGGTCGAGGCGATCGCGGCCTCGCGCGAGCGGCCGTTCGCGCGCGTGCTGTTCGCGCTGGGGATCGAGGGCGTCGGCGAGGTCACCGGGCGCAATCTCGCCCAGCGGTTCCGCTCGATCGACGCACTGATGGCGGCGACGCCCGAGGAGATCGAGACGACGCCCGGGATCGGCCCGGTCCTCGCGCAGCTCGTCGCGGAGCACCTCGCCGACGAGCGCATGCGTGCGCTGATCGCCGACCTGCGCGGGCTCGGCCTGCGCTTCGAGGAGGCGGGCCCCCCGCCGGGCTCGGGGCACCTGGCCGGCCGGACGTTCGTGCTGACCGGCACCCTGCCGGACCTCACGCGCGAGCAGGCGACCGAGCGGATCCTCGCCGCCGGGGGGCGGGTGACCTCATCGGTCTCGAAGAAGACCGACTACGTCGTGGCCGGCGCGAGCCCCGGGTCCAAGCTCGAGAAGGCCGAGCGGCTCGGCGTGGCGGTGCTCGACGAGCCGGGGCTGCTCGCGCTGCTGGCCGATCTTCAGGGCGACGGCGACGCGCCGCCGTCGTAGCGCGCGATCGCCTCGACGGCCCGGTCCTGGAGTGCGTGCGCTCGCCAGTCGGTCGTGCGGTTCATGAGCATCGAGAAGGCGATCGTGTGTCCGGCCGGGGTCGTGCACAACCCCGACAACGCGCTGACGCCGTCGAGCGTGCCGGTCTTGCCCCGGCAGGCGCCCGCGGCGCTCGTCCCTCGCATGCGCCGGCGCAGCGTGCCGGTGCGCCCGGCCACCGCCAGCGAGCCCTCGAAGTCCGCGCCGACAGTGGAGCTGTGCATCGCGTCGAGCAGCTGCACGACCTGGCGCGGCGTGGCCCGGTCGCTGCGCGAGAGCCCCGATCCGTCGACCATCGTCGGCTGCACGCCGATCTTGCGCAGCTCGGTGGCGACGACCCCGAGCCCGGCATCTGTCGTGCCGGCGCCGCCGAAGGTCGCGCCGAGGTCCTTCAGCAGCGTCTCGGCGTAGAAGTTGTCCGACGGCGCGTTCGTCAGCGCGATGAGCGTGGCGATCGTCGGGGAGCGCACCCGCGCGACGCCGTGGGCGCCCTTCGGGGCAAGGCCGGTCCGCGTGGCGCCGGCGACCGAGACGCCGCTCGAGCGCAGCGCGTGGGCCAGGTCGCGCGCGGCCGCCAGCCCGGGGCCCGCGCCCTTGGCGAACCCGCGATCGACGGTCAGGGCGCCGAGCACCCCGTCGATGTCGGGGTCGGGCGCCCAGCCGGTCCGCGGGCCTCCGCGCCGCAGGTCGAAGCGCGACTCGTCCCCGACGACGGAGCCCGTGACGCGCCTGATCCCCGCGCGGCGCACCGCCCGCGCGAGGCGCGCGATCGCGGCCCGGCCGAGCGTGGGGTCGCCGGCGCCGCGCAGCACGAGATCGCCGTCGAGCCGGCCATCGCCGTCGAGCGCGCCGGTGCGCAGGACCCACGTCACCAGTCGGGCACGCGGCCCGAAGCGCAGGAGCGCCGTGGCCGTGGTGAAGAGCTTCTCGTTCGATGCCGGGATCCGCGGCGCGTCGGCGCGCGAGGCGTAGAGGACCGTCCGCGCCGTGAGATCCTCGACGATCGCGCCGCTGCTCGGCCCTGACGCTGTCAGGGAGCCGGACACCGTGCGCACCAGCGCGGTGCGGCCGGCGGCCTGGGCCTGCGCCGGCGCGGCGGCGAGCGCCAACGCGCCGAGAGCAGCGGTCAGGGAGGCGCGGCGGGGGACGTGTCGCGGGCGTCCGGTCAGACGCGGCACAGGCCGCACGGTAGCGCGCTCGGCCGCCGCTCACGCCGGTCGGCCTGATGGCCCGATCGCGCGATGGGCCGGTGGCATCACGCCACCGACGCTCCCGGGGGCCGTAGACTCATGGGATGGGCAAGGTGGTGAACCTCGACCGAGCCTCGCAGGAGCGCAGCGGCTCCGCGGCCGGCGCGGCGCGGCCGCGCCGCACCCGCCGCAAGCGCTCCAAGACGGCGCTGGTGCTCGGTGGCGGCGGATTCACCGGCGCGGTCTACGAGATCGGCGCGCTGCGCGCCCTGGATCTCCTCGCGGTCAATCGCACCGTAAACCAGTTCGACGTCTACGTCGGCACGAGCGCCGGGGCGTTCGTCGGCGCCCTGACTGCCAACGGCATCACGCCCGAGGAGATGATGCGGGTCGTCAACCGCCAGGTGCCGACGCCCTTCCGCGACATTGACGTCGGCACCGTGATGCGCCTGAACCTGCTCGGCTTCGCCCGCACCGCGGCGATGCTCCCCTGGCGGGTCGCGGCGCTCGCGCGCGAGCTGGCGCCGCAGTGGCGCGCCATCTCGGCGATGGACGTCGTCCTCGGGCTCGCCGAGGACCTGCCGTCCGGCCTGTACAGCGGCGCCGGGCTGGAGCGCTACGTGCGCGACGTGCTCTCCGACCCGGACCGCACCGACGACTTTCGCGCGCTGGAGAACGAGCTGTACCTGGCGGCGACCGACCTCGACACCTGCGAGCGGATCGTCTTCGGGGCGGACGGCTGGGACGACGTGCCGATCTCCAGCGCGGTGAGCGCGTCGGCGGCGCTGCCGATGGTCTACAAGCCGGTGAAGATCCATGACCGGGAGCTGATCGACGGCGGCATCGTCTCGACCACCAACGTCGACATCGCCGTCCACGCGGGCGCCAAGCTCGTGCTCGTCATCAACCCCCTGGTCCCGTACGTCAACGACTTCACGAAGGAGATCTCGACGCCGTTCGGCACGCGCGTACGCCACGTCAGCGACATGGGCTTCGCGCAGATCGGCTACCAGACCTTCAAGCTGCTCGCCTATCAGCGCCTGCACGAGATGGCGCGCCACTGGGAGCAGAAGTACCCGGACGTCGACATCCTGCTGATCGAGCCCGAGCCCGACGACGAGCTCATGTTCCAGACCTCGATCATGGACTTCACCAAGCGCGTGGACATCGCACGCCACGGCTTCCAGTCGGTGACGCTGAAGCTCGCCGAGGACTACGAGGCCTACAAGGAGGTCCTCGAGCGCCACGGCATCGAGATCTCCGCCACGCGGGTGAACAAGGTCGTCAAGCACGTCACGCGCGAGAAGGAGAAGACCCGCGCCTGGCGGCGGATCCTCGAGCAGACGACGACCACGCTGCTGCGCCAGTCCGACGTCGAGGACGCCGGCCCCGGCCCCTCCGACGGGCGCGTGGCGCGCGGCAGCTGATCAGGCGGCCCGCGCGCTCGCGAGCGCCGCGGTGCCCGCGCGCAGGAAGTCGATCGCCTGGTCGAGCTGGGCGAGCGCCTCGTCCGGAGCGTCCTCCTCGTCGCGCAGGCACCAGAGCGCGGCCGTCGCCGCGGCGGCGACCATCCGCGGGCGCATCCCGGCGGGGTCGTCCCCCAGGTCGGTCGCGACCGCGGCGGCGAGCAGGTCCTCGAAGCGGCCCATCAGCTGGCGCTCGCGCGCCTGCAGCGGCTCGTTGGCGGCGACGAGCGCCCGCACCGTGCGCTCGCGCGCATCGCCGGGCCTGGGCTCGGGCCCGCGCTCGGCGGCCCAGCGGCGCAGGGCGTCGAAGGTCGACTCGCCGGCGGGCCGCTGCTGCAGGTGCGTCTCGAGGTCGGCGAACAGCTCGTCGGCGTCGCCGAAGATCACATCCTCCTTCGAGCGGTAGTACGCGAAGAACGTGCGCGGCGCGATGTCGGCGGCCTTGGCGATGTCGGCGACCGTCGTCGCCTGATAGCCGCGCTGCGCGAACAGGGCGATCGCGGCGTCCTCGATCGCCTTGCGCGTGCGCTCCTTCTTGGCCTCGCGCAGACCCATCGGCAGGCCACGGTAACAGATGCACTCGACGCAAACCTGCGTCGAGTGCAAGTTTGCGCTCAGTGTGTATTCTGTCGAACCATGCGCCGACTCGCCCAGTGGTCGCACGACCACCGCCGCCGCGTCTACGCCCTCTGGCTCGTCGCGGTCGTCGCGGCCGCGGCGCTCGCCGGCGTGGCCGGCGGCAGCTACTCGACGGACTTCCACCTCAAGGGCGCCGAGTCGCAGCGCGCGCTCGACCTGCTCAAGCAGCGCTTCCCGCAGCAGGCCGGCGACTCCAGCCAGATCGTCTTCCGCGCCAACACCGGGACCGTGCGCGACCCCGCGCAGCGCGCCCAGGTGCAGCGGGTCGTGCGCAGCGTTCAGGGCCTGCCGAGCGTCGTCGGCGTGCAGAGCCCGTTCGCGGGCCGGGGGGCGATCAGCCGTGACGGGCGCACGGCGTTCGCCACGGTCGCGTTCGACAAGACCGCCAACGAGCTCAAGAAGTCCGACGTCCAGCGCGTGATCGACACCGCGCGTGGCGGCGCCACCTCCGCGCTGCAGGTGAACCTGGGCGGCCAGGCGATCCAGCAGGCCCAGCAGTCGCAGCAGAATGCCACCGAGGTGATCGGCGTGCTCGTGGCGGTGGTCGTGCTGATCTTCGTGCTCGGGTCGTTCGGCGCGATGACATTGCCGCTGATCGTCTCGTTCACCGCGATCATCGTCGCCACGATGCTCGTCAAGGCGGCCTCGGCGCTCGTCTCGATCGCCGACTTCGCCCCGCAGCTGGCGATCATGATCGCGCTCGGCGTCGGCATCGACTACGCGCTGCTCGTGGTCAGCCGCTTCCGCGGCGAGCGCGCGCGCGGCGCCGACGTGCGCGAGGCGACGGTGACCGCGATGGACACCGCGGGGCGCTCGGTGCTGTTCGCCGGGACGACCGTCGTGATCGCGCTGCTCGGCATGCTCGTGCTCGGCCTGCGCTTCCTCAACGGCCCGGCGATCGCCGCCGCGCTCGCGGTGCTCTTGACGATGATCGGGTCGCTCACGATGCTGCCGGCGCTGCTCGGCTCGTGGGGCCACCGCATCAAGCCGGCCAAGCTCGCCGACCTCGACGCCGAGCCGCGCGGCTGGGCGCGTCTGGCGCACGCGGTGGAGCGGCGCCCGGCGATGTTCGCGGTCGGCGCCGCCGTCGTGCTGCTGCTCGTCGCCTCGCCGGCGCTGCACATGAACCTCGGCTTCAGCGACGCCGGCAACGACTCGCCCACCAAGACGACGCGGATCGCCTACGACCAGCTCTCGGAGGGCTTCGGCCCCGGGTTCAACGGACCATTCCTGGTCGTGGCCGAGCTGCCCAAGGGCGGCGCGGCCGGTCAGGCCGCGCTCGCGCGGCTGCGCTCGGCGCTCGCCGCCGAGCGCGGCGTGGCGGCCGTCACGCCCGCGCGCCTGAACCCGGCGGGCGACACCGCGACGCTCGAGCTGTTCCCGACGAGCAAGCCGCAGGCCGCGGCGACGAAGCGCCTGCTCACGCACCTGCGCGACGACGTCGTGCCGCCGCTGGCGCGCGCGGAGGCGCTGCGCGTCAGCATCGGCGGCGCGACCGCGATGCAGGTCGACCTCAGCGCCGCCCTGTCGGCCAAGCTGCCCGCGTTCATCCTCGTCGTGGTCGGGCTGTCGCTGCTGCTGCTGGCGATGGTCTTCCGCTCGATCCTGGTCCCGCTCAAGGCCGGCGTGCTGAACGTGCTCAGCATCGGCGCGGCGATGGGCGTGATCACGTGGGTCTTCCAGGAGGGCCACCTCGGATCGCTGATCGGCGTCGACACCACCGGGCCGATCGAGGCGTTCTTCCCGGTCTTCCTGTTCGCGATCGTGTTCGGCCTGTCGATGGACTACGAGGTGTTCCTCGTCACGCGCATGCACGAGGAGTGGGGGCGCACACGCGATGCGAGCTTCGCCGTGCGCCACGGGCTCGCCCTGACCGGCCGGGTGGTCACGGCCGCGGCGATCATCATGATCAGCGTGTTCGCCTCGTTCATGCTGGGCGACGACCGCGTGATCAAGCTCTTCGGCCTGGGGCTCGCGTCGGCCGTCTTCTTCGACGCGTTCGTGATCCGGCTCTTCCTGGTGCCCTCGCTGATGTACCTGATGGGCGAGCGCGCCTGGTGGCTGCCGCAGGCGATCGACCGGCGCCTGCCGCGCCTGTCGATCGAGGGGCCGGACGCGGCGGCGGAGCCCTCCTAGGGTTAGAACCGGCTCAGAAAGCCGGTGCCTGGTTCGCGGGCTCGCGGCGCCGGATCGCCGTCCGAGGGCTTGCCGAGCAACCAGCATCGGCGGCGGCACCGGCCAGCGGCCGGCATCCGCGATTCCGGCGCCCACGCGCCCGCCTCATTCGCGATCCAGTGCAATCCCATCGGCCCGGCCGATGCCATTGCAACATCGACAGTCACGCGCGCCTCGTGAGCGTCTCGTGGCGGCGAGGAGCACGGATGCACACTGACGACCTCTTCGAACGCCCCGAGCGCTTCGCCGTGCGACTGGCCCTCGTGCACACCGGCGTGATCGCGGCCCGGACGAGCTGGGCCGGCGGCCGGCCATCAGCAGGTGCTGACCTCGACGGCGACGCGCGGTCGCTTCGCAGCCGCGCAGCGAGCCACGCCAGCCGGGCAGGCCACCCTCCTCGGATCCTGTGCGATCACGTCGGCCCCGCCGATGCCATTGCAAGGGCCGCTGCCCGGACACCCCGAGGTGCAGTCGTCGACCGAGTGGCGGCCGGTGCGGAGCGCCTCGGCCGGTCAGCCCTGACCGAGCGCGCCCGTCAGCGCGCGCAGGAAGCGGTCGCCGGCGGCGGCGTCGTGGATCGAGGCGCGGATGTGGCGCGGATCGCCGAGCGGCCCGCCGGCGCGCACGATCACCCCCGCGCGCGCCATGCGGTTGGCCAGCTCGGCGCCGTCGATCCGGGCTGGGGCGATCCACAGGATGTTCGCCTGGCTCGGCGTGACGTCCACGGGCAGGCCGCGCAGCGCCTCGAGCAGGCGCGCGCGTTCGGCGGCCACGCGCCGCATCCGCCGCTCGATCGCGCGTGCACCGTGGCGCACCGCCTCCAGCACGCCCGCCTGCGCGAGCTCGCCGATGCCCAGCGGGGGGCCGATCTCGGTCAGCAGGTCCTCCGCGCCCGGCCCACCGACGGCGTAGCCGCAGCGCAGGCCGGCCAGCCCCCACGCCTTGGAGAAGCTGCGGAAGACGAGCAGGCGGGGGTGCTCCTCGCAGAGCGCGAGCGCATCGTCGGTGCCCTCGGCGTCCACGAACTCGCGCAGCGCCTCGTCGAGCAGCACGACGACGCGCTCGGGCAGCGCGTCGAGCAGCCGGCGGATCTCGGCGACCCCCAGCAGCTCGCCGGTCGGGTCGTTGGGGTTGCACAGCGCCACGATGCGCGTGCGCTCGTTGAGGGCCTCGAGCACGGCGTCGACGCCGAACCCGTGGACCGGCACGGCCGCGCCGCGCGCCTGACGCGCCATGACCGGGTACAGCGGGTAGGACGGCCACGGCGTGATCAGCTCGTCGCCGGGCTCCATGAGCGCGTGCGCCGCCGAGGCCAGCAGCTGCGAGGCGCCGTCGCCGAGCACGATGCGCTCGGGCGTCACGTCGCGCCGCAGGGCGAGCTCGGCGCGCAGCTCGTGCGCCTCCTCCATGTAGCGGTGCAGCCCGCGGCGCGCGGCGAAGGTGATCGCGTTGACGACCGCGGACGGCGGGTAGTCCGGCCAGGTCGTGCGCGAGAGGTCGAGCGGGTCGACGACGGCCAGCGCCTTGCGCCGGCGCTCGTCGGCCTCCTCGCGCAGCTGCGCGCTGACCTCCTCGTCGGACATCTCCTCGAACTGCTTGTAGTGGTCGAGCAGCCCCATCAGGCGACGCTCACGTCGACGGCGGGTTCAGCGACTGCGCGAGCCCACCGCCGAAGATGAGCCAGATCGAGAACAGGGTCGCGCCGACGATCCCGGTGTAGAGGAACACGCGGCCGATCACGCCAGATCGCTGGTCGACGCCGGCGGCGCGGCGCACGAGGATCCACGCGCGATCGAGCTGCTTGAGCACGACGAGGGCGCCCATCAGCGTCAGCAGGATCCCGATGAACGCGACGACCAGTGCGAAGAAGATGTGGTCGGGCAGCGGCGGGACGTGCGAGACGATCCACAGCCAGGCCACCTCGATCGGGCCCCAGAACAGGAGATTCACGAAGATCATCGCCGCGAGGATCAGCGCCGCGAGCACGGCGTCACGGCGCCGCGCGCGCGCGTCGCCCTCGACCGGCTTGACGCGGTAGCGGACGGGCTTCGTGCCGGGACGGCGCCCGACGAAGAGGCCGCCGTTGTCAGTCGGGTCCGTCCGCACGAGAGGAAGAGTACGACCCCGGCGCCGGCCGTCCGCGCCGGGGTCGTATCCCAGTCGGGGCCTCGCCGCCTACCCGCCGTAGAGGGCGTCGAACTGAGCGGCGTACTTCTCGTTGACGATGTTGCGCTTGACCTTCAGCGTCGGCGTCAGCTCTCCGGTCTCCTGCGAGAGGTCGTGGTCGAGGATGAAGAACTTCTTGACCTGCTCGACCTGGGCGTACTTCTCGTTCGCCTTGTCGAGCTCGTGCTGGATCAGCGCGAGCACCTCCGGGTGGCGCGCCAGCGCGCTCGGCGAGGTGTCCTGGATTCCGTGCTCCTTGGCCCACGGCACGATCTCCTCCTCGTCGAGCGTGATGAGCATGACGGGGAACGGGCGCCGGTCGCCGTGCATGACGGCCTGCGAGACCCAGCGCGTCTGCTTGAGGTCGTTCTCGAGGTTGGCGGGCGTGAGGTTCTTGCCGCCCGCGGTGATGATGATGTCCTTCTTGCGGCCGGTGATGAACACGAAGCCGTCCTCGTCGACGCGGCCGAGGTCACCGGTGTGCAGCCACCCCTCGCTGATCGAGCCGAAGCTCGCGTCGTCGTTCTTCCAGTAGCCGCCGAAGATGTTGGCGCCCTTGATGAGGATCTCGCCGTCGTCGGCGATCCGCACCTCGACGCCCGGCAGCGGCCGGCCGACCGAGCCGAAGCGGTGGTTCTCCGGCGTCGAGGTCGTGGCGACCGTCGCGGTCTCGGTCATGCCGTAGCCCTCCATGACCGGGACGCCTGCGCCGTAGAAGAACTCGAGGATCTCCTTGGCGATCGGCGCCGCTCCGGTGACGGCCTCGCGCAGGCGCCCGCCGAACAGGCCCCGGACGAACTGCGCCTTGGGCTCGTAGGGCGCGAACTGCGCGCGCAGCTCGTCGGGCACCGGCTCGCCCTGGTGCTCGAGGTCCTGGATGCGCCCGCCGATCTCGCGGATCGCCTGGATCTCCTCGGGCGGGAGCTGCTGCTGGGCGAGCGTGTAGAGCTTCTCGAAGATGCGGGGCACCGACGGCAGGTAGGTCGGCTTGACCTCCATCAGCTCGGGGACCACGAGCTTCGTGTCGCCGCCGAAGTAGGCGATCGTCGTGCCCGTGTCCACGGAGGCCAGCTGGATCAGCAGCGCGAAGGCGTGCGCCAGCGGCAGGAAGAGGTAGACGAGGTCGTCGTTGCCGGCGAGCAGCCCGCGCTCGCCGACCATGTGCAGCACCGAACGGTAGTTGTCGTGCGAGAGCACGCAGCCCTTCGGCGGGCCGGTGGTGCCGGAGGTGTAGATGAAGGTGTAGGGGTCCTCGGGGGTGATCGCCTCGTAGCGCGCCTCGAGCTCGGCGGCCTCCCGCCCGCGGCCGCGCTCGCGCACCTCGTCGAGGGTCACCTCGTCGGCGATGCCGCCCCCCTCGATGACGACGAGGAAGCGCAGGTTCGGCAGCGCCGCGCGCACCTCCAGGATCTTCACCAGCTGGCTCGCGTCCTCGCAGACGACGCCGACCGACTCCGAGTTGCCGGCGACCCACTCGCACTCCTCCGGGGAGTTCGACGGGTAGATCGGGACGACGACGCCGCCCGCCGCACTGATCCCGAACGAGGCGTAGGACCACTCCGGGCGCGTGTTCGCGAGCAGCGAGACGCGCTCGCCTGGCTGCAGCCCGAGGTCGATCAGGCCGCGCCCGATCTCGGAGACGATCTCGCCGACCTCGGCGAACGTCGTATCGACCCACTCGTCGCCCTCCTTGCGGCGGACGGCGGGGTGGTCGGCATAGACCTCCGCCGCACGGGGCATGAGATCGGCGATCGTCTTCGACCCGGCGGTCGGGGTCGTTCCAGCCTCCATCGAACCTCTCCTCTTCGGGACCCGGAGAGGCGATTCTATGCGGGCGCGGGGTAGGGCGCCAGCGTCACCGACGCCGTCCGCGGCGGTCGGTGCGCCGTGGGGCTGTCGGTGGGGCTACGTGGCCTGCGCCTGGGGGCGGTTCTGCGGGCTCGCGACGCTGGCGAGGAACAGGGTCTTGTCGATGCGGCCCTGGAAGATCGGCACACCGAGCTCCATGCACTTGGAGATGACCTCGCGGCGCTCGAGGCCGGACTCGCGAGCCAGCTCGGTGGGCGTCAGGTGATTTGCCATCGGAGCGTTCCTCCTACGGTCGGGGAGAGCCTGTAACGCGCTGTCAACATAGCGCGCCCTCCGGACGCGGTTCAATGGTGGTTTCCCGCGTGCACCGGGAACGTCAGATCGGGTTCGGGACGTCGAGCCAGACGTGTTCGACGCCGAAGCGCTCGGCGACCAGCGCGCCGAGCCGCCGGACGCCGTGCGTCTCGGTCGCGTAGTGCCCGGCCGCGAGGAAGTGGATCCCGGCCTCGTCGGCCTGGTTCATGACACGCTCGACCGGCTCGCCGGTGAGGAAGGCGTCCAGGCCGAGCTCGATCGCCTCGCCGAGGTACGGCGACCCGCCGCCGCTGACGATGCCGATGCTGCGAATGTGTTCGGGGCCGCCGGTGAACACCACGGGCTCGCGCCCGCCGGTCGCGTGGCGCGTGCGATCGATCAGCTCGGCGACGGCTATGCCGTCCTCCGGCAGCCAGCCGACCATGCCGATGCCGGCGAACGGCTCCCAGCGATCACAGCCCAGCGCGGCGGCCAGCAGGGCGTTGTTGCCATGGGCGGGATGGGCGTCGAGCGGCAGGTGGTAGGCGGCGAGGCTCATGTCGTGCTCGAACAGGAGCTGGAGCCGGCGCTTGGCGGCCCGGTCCAGCGGGCGTGGGGGCCCGGACCAGAAGAGCCCGTGATGGACGAGCACGAGGTCCGCACCGGCCTCGGCCGCCCGCTCGAAGAGGCGGGCGCCGGCCGACACCCCGGTCGCGACCGTGTTCACCGCCGCGGCGCCGGGGACCTGCAACCCGTTGGGCCCGTAGTCGCTGAAGGCGCCGGGGTCGAGCAGGTCGTCGAGGAACGCGATGATCTCGTCGAGGGCGGCCATGCGGCGGACGGTACAGTCCCGCGCGTGGCCGGCGACGAGCAGTTCCTCGAGGCGCTCACCGAGGCGCGGCTGTACTCGATCGGCGCCTACTTCTGCGACCGCCACCCGGACCTCGTTGACGACGTGCTCGCGCAGAGCGAGCAGATCGAGCACCGGGGGCTCGCGCGCTGGGCGGCGTCCGAGGGCATCAGCGCCGAGGCCGCATTCCAGACGCTCGTGACCGGCCTGGCCGTCCGCTACTACACCGCGGTCGCCGGCGGCGCCTGAGCCCGCCCGCTGCTCACAGCTCGCCGGAGAGCAGGCTCACGGCCGCCTCGACGCGGCGGCGCTCGGTGCCCTCGAGGCCCTCGACGAAGCCGCGCAGGTCGCGCCGGCGGGCATGATCGAGGTCGTGGACGATTGCGCGCCCGCGCCGGGTCAGCGCGAGCGCCGGCGTGGCGTCGCCGTGGGCGGCCATCACGTCGATCACGAGGTCGCGCTCACGCAGCCGCCTGATCGCGCGCGTCACGACGCGCGGCTCGAGCTGCGTGCGCTCGGCGAGCACGTCCGGATGGAGCGCAACGAGCGAGCGGTCCATGCAGCGCAGCGTCCGCCAGTGGACGGCGGAGAGCTCGTGCGCCTGGAGGCGCTCGACGAGCGTGCCCGCGGTGCGCTCCAGCAGCGCGTCGAGCACCTCGCCCAGGTCGGTCGCCAGCTGATGGGCGGCGTCGGCGTCGGGGGGACGAACGGTCAGCGTGGTCATGGCCGCATCCCACCAGCGCGACCTCAACACAGCCTCAAGGCCGCTGCAGAGCATCGTGAGAGGATCGCGAGCGTCCGCGCCTTGTCATACTCCGGGGCGTTCGGGGCGTGGCGCAGCCTGGTAGCGCGCACCGTTCGGGTCGGTGAGGTCCCCGGTTCAAATCCGGGCGCCCCGATACGCGAAGGACGCTGGCACGCGCTCGGGCCGCCAGGGGCTCGAGCGTCGGCGCTCCGCCAGCACGTATTGTCGGCGCGCCAACAAGCTGCTAGCGTCGCGCGCCATGCGACGAGGCGCTCGGCGATGACGGTGCCGGAGGCGCTCGCGCCCGGCGTGCTCGACGGCCAGGTCGCGCTCGTCAGCGGCGGCGGGTCGGGCATCGGGCGCGCCACCGCGCTCGAGCTGGCGCGCCTGGGCGCCGCCGTCGTCGTCTGCGGCCGGCGGCTCGAGCCGCTGCAGGAGACCGCCGGCCTTGCGCCCGTGGACGCGATCGAGCCCGTCGCCTGCGACATCCGCGAGGAGGATCAGGTCGACGCGCTCGTCAGCGGCGCGCTCGAGCGCCACGGGCGCATCGACATCCTCGTCAACAACGCCGGCGGCCAGTTCCTGTCCGCGGCCGAGGACATCACGCCCAAGGGCTTTCGCACCGTCATCCGCCTGAACCTCGAGGGCACGTGGCTCATGACCCACGCCGTCGCGACGAAGGCGTTCATCCCGTCCGGCCGCGGCGGGCGGGTCGTCAGCGTCACGCTCACGCCGCACGCGGGACTCCCGGGGATGGCGCACTCCTCGGCGGCACGGGCCGGCGTCGAGAACCTGATGAAGGTGCTCGCCGTCGAGTGGGCGCGGTTCAAGATCAACTGCGTCGCGGTGGCGCCGGGCATCGTCGAGACCGACACCTTCAAGACGAAGTACCCGGCCGCCTTCCGCGAGTACTACGAGAACACCGTGCTGGCCGGCGAGCTCACCCAGCCAGGGCACGTCGCGCAGACGATCGCGTTCGTGGTCTCGCCCGCCGGACGGGCGATCACCGGCAGCGTGATCAACGTCGACTTCGGCCA